>CANQLY010000060.1 GCA_947624795.1 uncultured Marinospirillum sp. | reverse complement strand
TGCTGCAGCAAGCGACTATGACACTCGAATTTTAGCAGAGCGCTTTATTAGCGGGCCTGAATTTACGGTCAGCATTGTAGATGGTGTGGCTTTACCGGTGATTGGTTTAAAAACTAGCCACGACTTTTATGATTTCAGCGCCAAATACACCGCCAAGGATACCCAGTATTTATTACCCTGTGGCTTAACAGCGGTAGAAGAAAGTGCTATACAACAATTAGCACTGGATGCTTATCATGCAGTTGGGTGCCAAAGTTGGGGTCGAGTTGACATTATGGTTGATGAAGCCAAGCAGCCTTGGTTGCTTGAAGTAAATACTAGCCCGGGTATGACCGATCACAGCCTAGTGCCTCAGGCTGCTGCCTATGCTGGCATTAGTTTTGATCAGCTAGTCGTTAATATTTTAAAAACGGCTAATTTAAAGGTTTTTCGTGGCTAGGCCAATTTTCTGGTTCAAAGTGTTGGCACCCTTATGTTTACTGCTATTATTGGTGGGTGGGTGGCTAAATTTCACCTTAGCTAGACCTGTAGGGCAAGTATCTATTTATGGCGAAGTGCAGTACGTTGATTTAAAAAAACTACAAGCCCGTGCTTTACCTTGGTTAAATGATGCTTTTTGGTTGGTTGATTTAACAAGCCTTAAGGCCAGTTTAGAGCAAGACCCTTGGATTAAAACCGTGAGTGTTCGCAGGCAATGGCCTGATGAAATTCGTTTAGAATTGGTTGAGCGCACGCCTTGGGCGCATTGGAATGATGGTTATTTAATAGATGAACAAGGCGTAGGTTTTAATCCTGACTTCAAATATACACACGATTTAGGGCGGCATATTTATGCAAAAAAGGATACACTTGCCGAGGCAATAAAGTTTTGGCAGGATCTTGAGACTTTGTTACAAAGCTCAGGGTTGCAGCTTACTGGACTACGTCATGAGCAGCGTGGTTCATGGCAATTAGAATTCAATGCTAGTATTCGTGTGCTGATAGGACGTGATAATATAGCAACCCGAATTAATCGTTTCTTATGGGCTTGGCAACATTGGTTAGCAGCAGAAGCTGAAAGATTAGCCAGTGTTGACTTACGCTACCCCAACGGCCTGTCTGTAGCTTGGCAAAAGCTCACTAATTAATAGTTAAGGAGTAGGTCTCTCTTATGGCTCAGCAGTCTCATCGCAGCAACCTAGTTGTAGGTCTTGACATTGGTACATCCAAAGTCGTTGCTATTGTTGGTCAGCGCACTCCTGAGGGTAAGCTTGAAATTATTGGCTTAGGTTCTCATCCTTCCCGTGGCTTAAAAAAAGGCGTGGTTATTAATATTGATTCTACAGTGCAGTCAATTAGACGGGCTGTGGATGAAGCCGAACTTATGGCCGGCTGTGAAATACATTCTGTGTATGTGGGCATTGCAGGCAGTCATGTTCATAGTATGAACTCTGATGGCATCGTGGCCATTCGTGACCGTGAAGTAGGCGAGGCTGATTTAGAACGGGTGATTGATGCAGCTAGAGCGGTGCCTATTCCAGCTGACCAAAAAATCATCCACATTTTACCGCAAGAATATGCCATCGATAACCAAGAAGGTATACGTGAACCGATGGGCATGTCGGGCGTGCGCCTTGAAGCTAAAGTGCATTTGGTAACTTGTGCTGTCAATGCTGTGCAAAACATTGAAAAGTGTGTGCGTTTGTGCGGTTTAGAAATTGAAGACATTATTTTAGAGCAGTTAGCATCAAGTTATTCAGTATTAACTGAAGATGAAAAAGAGCTGGGTGTTTGCATTGTTGATATTGGTGGCGGCACTACTGATATAGCTATTTTCGCTGAAGGTGCTATACGCCATACGGCGGTTATCCCTATTGCAGGTGATCAAGTTACCAATGACATTGCTATGGCCTTAAGAACGCCCACGGTTCATGCGGAAAGCATTAAAATTAAATACGCTTGCGCTTTAACGCAGTTAGCAGGCCCTGATGAAATGCTAAAGGTGCCCAGTGTAGGCGATAGAGAGCCGCGTGATTTGTCTCGTCAAGCATTAGCTGAAGTAGTAGAGCCGCGCTATGATGAATTATTTACTTTAATTCAAGCTGAATTGCGCCGCAGTGGTTTTGAAGAACTGATTCCTGCAGGCATTGTATTAACCGGCGGTACTTCTAAAATGGAAGGTGCAGTTGAGTTGGCTGAAGAAATATTTCATGCACCGGTACGCTTGGCAAGTCCGCAGTTTGTGGTTGGCTTAGACGATGTTGTTAATAACCCCATTCATGCCACCGGCGTAGGTTTGCTACACTATGCGCTGTTGAGGACTGAATCCGAAAGTTTGCCTGAAGTAAGTTACCGTAACGATACATTAAGAGTGGATACTAGCTCTGATGGTTTTGCTGTAAAAATAAAGCGTTGGTTTCAGGGCCAGTTTTAAATAAGCACTGTAGTTTGCTATTATTGTGCTATAAGTTTTTTAGGGTTTTTTTAGATAACGACCACTGTAGTTTATAAGTGTGGGCGGGGCTAATGAAAATTAATGGTTAATCAAGGGTTTTACAGGCAGCTTCTGTACCCCTTAGCTGGTCACAAAGTTGGGTTCGGGAGAATAATAAATGGCTTTTGAGTTGGTAGATAGTTCACCTACAGCATCACCGGTTATCAAAGTTATTGGTATTGGTGGTGGCGGTGGTAATGCGGTTAACCACATGGTTGCTGCAAAAATTGAAGGTGTTGAATTTATTTGTGCCAACACCGACGCGCAAGCATTAAAAAATGTTGCTGCAAAAACAGTCATACAACTTGGTGGAGAGATCACCAAAGGTTTGGGCGCTGGCGCTAATCCAGAAATTGGTAGGCAAGCTGCTTTAGAAGACCGAAAATTAATTGAAGAAGTGTTGCAAGGCGCTGACATGCTGTTTATTACTGCCGGTATGGGCGGTGGTACGGGCACGGGTGCAGCACCGGTTGTTGCAGAAATTGCTAAAGAACTTGGCATACTGTCTGTGGCTGTTGTTACCAAGCCCTTTCCTTTTGAACAACGTAAAAGAATGCTGATTGCCGAAGAAGGCATTGCTAATTTAGTTCAGCATGTAGACTCATTAATTACCATTCCTAACGAACGCCTTTTATCTGTCATGGGTAAAAACACCACTTTATTAGATGCTTTTGCTGCGGCTAACGATGTGTTGTTAGGTGCCGTGCAGGGCATAGCAGAGTTAATTACTAACCCAGGCGTTATTAACTTAGACTTTGCTGACGTGCGTACCGTTATGTCTGAAATGGGTATGGCTATGATGGGTGCAGGTTCTGCTAAGGGTGATCAACGTGCCCGTGAAGCTGCTGAACAAGCCGTTTGCTCACCCTTGCTTGAAGATGTGGATTTGAAAGGTGCACGGGGTATTTTGGTTAACGTTATTGCAAACTCTGAGATGGGCTTGCATGAGTTCCAAGACGTTATGAACGTGATTACTGAATTTGCCTCTGATGATGCAACGGTGATTGTGGGTACATCGCTTGATAATAGTTTAGAAGAAGAATTGCGTGTCACCATTGTTGCTACAGGCTTAGCGCAAGCTAAAAAAGTAGACCCTGCATTGCAGCCAGTAGAAAAAGAAGTGCCTCAGAAAATAACGCGCCCTGTTCGTCCTGTTGCAAAAGAAACATCAAGTATTGATGTGCACCAGAACCAAGGTGTTGAACAGCGTCACCCTAAGCCTAGGCCAAATCCTAAAAGTGATGCAGACATGAGTTACTTAGACATTCCAGCATTTTTACGCAAGCAAGCTGACTAGCATTTAAGCTTGCTAAAATTAAATCTAATTAAGCTAGCGCTGCACCAAAGGGTGGCTAGGCACTTTTACAAGGTTATAAGTCCATTAGGACAGAGTAAAGGCAATGATTAAACAGTGCACTTTAAGAAATACCATTAGAGCCACAGGTGTTGGCCTTCATTCTGGTGAGAAGGTTTATTTAACACTTCGTCCAGCCCCTACTGATACAGGCATTGTTTTTCGCCGTGTTGACTTAGACCCTGTTGCAGAAATACATGCTTGTGCTAAAAATGTTCATGAAACAACCCTATCCACGACTTTAAGTGAAGGGGAAGCTAAGGTAAGTACAGTAGAGCATTTGCTTTCTGCACTAGCAGGCTTAGGTATAGATAATCTTTATGTTGAAGTAAGCGCACCTGAAGTGCCAATTATGGATGGCAGTGCAGGGCCTTTTGTGTTCTTGATTCAATCTGCAGGCATTCAAGAGCAAGAAGCACCCAAGCAATTTATTCGAATCAAGAAAAAAATTGAAGTAGTGGAAGATGATAAAACAGCCAGCTTTGAACCCTATGAAGGATTTCGAGTAGGCTTTAGCATTGACTTTGATCACCCTGTTTTTCGGGATCAAAAACAAAGTGCCATGATTGATTTTTCAACCACTTCATTTGTTCGTGAGGTCAGTCGTGCACGTACCTTTGGCTTTATGCGTGACATTGAATACTTGCGTTCACGTAATTTAGCTTTAGGTGGCAGCATGGAAAATGCCATTGTTGTTGATGATTACCGTATTTTGAATGAAGACGGGCTGCGTTACGAAGATGAATTTGTAAAGCACAAAGTGCTGGATGCGATTGGTGACCTTTATTTGCTAGGTAAAAGCTTGATTGGTGAATTTAAAGGCCACAAGTCAGGCCACGGTTTAAATAATAAGTTGTTGCGAGAGCTAATTAGGCAACCTGATACTTGGGAAATTGTTACCTTTGAAGGTGAGCAAGAAAAATCCCCTATTTCTTACACTTCCGCTTTAGCAGAAGCTTAAGAATTATAGTTTTAAAACAAAAAAATCGACGTGCTGTCGATTTTTTTGTTATTGCAAAGCATTTAATAATTATTTTCAGTGGTGCTTTTATTGCTAAGACGAAGCAGAACCGCTTTAAGGCGTGGGTCATTAATTTCTTCTGCTAACATTTTCAACCTAATTTGACTCTTTTTTGAAATGGTTAATTTTGTTACTGGCTGTTTTTTAGCTTTGGGTGGTAAAGGCCTTACTTTTACTTCAAAGCTTTTTAGCTCAGGCAAGTGTTGCTGTAAGTTATACAAGAGTTGCGCTTCAAGAAAGCGCATTCTGGTTAAATTACTGGCATTGGTAGTAAACAATAATAATTTTTTATCTTGGTAGTTAGCCACCCTAAAGGTGCTGCGAAGCATCTCAGGTAACAGTGTGTGCAATACTGCTTCAATTTGCTTCAGGTAGGTTGCCTTATTTAATATATGACCTAAAATTGAAGTGTTATCGCTCATTATAGTGTTTAAGGATTTTATTCTACCAGCTCTTGGCTTTATACTCACATTAGCCCCCGTTAAGCTTAAGTTGATTAGAGTTTAATGAATAATGACCCAAATACCAAGTGGCGCAAATAGGAAACAGCGAATGAATTTAATTTTTTGTAGCAGTAAAAACAGTTCGAGCCGTTCAGTAAACTTATCTTCTAGTTTTTTGATTGCATTATTTGCGTTAGTTTTTTTTATTCCTGCGGCTATTGGTGGGTCATTCGTTTATTGGTGGGTTGATGTTAGTGATCGGCAAATGAAGGATCAGGCCAATCAAATGTGGCACCAAGAACTGGATTCACAACGGGCTGAAGTTGAGCAGATTAAACGCAAATCATTTGAAAGAATTGATGCTTTAACGCCTAAAATTGGCGAGTTGCAAGCCCGCTTAATGCGCTTAGATGCATTAGGCAAGCGCTTAACTTCAGTTGCTGATTTGGGTGATGAGTTTGATTTTGATCAAGCGCCCCCAATGGGTGGCCCTGAATCAGTTGAAGATGAAGGCTCGGTTTATACTGATACTGAGTTAATGGATATTTTAGATTCATTAATGAATAAAATAGAACAACGCCAACAGCAGTTAGAGCTTATTCATTCGTTGCTAACTAAGCGCAGCCTAGCAGATCAAGTTTATATTGCAGGTCGCCCCATTGAGCGTGGCTGGATGTCGTCAAGTTTTGGGCGTCGAAGCGATCCTTTTACAGGTCGCACGTCTTGGCATGGTGGCATTGATTTTGCTGGTAAAGAAGGCTCTAATATTTTAGCAACCGGCGCAGGGGTTGTGGTTCATTCAGCTGCTCGCAGTGGCTATGGTAATTTGGTTGAAATTGATCATGGTGATGGCTATTTAACCCGTTATGCTCACCTGAATGAGTTTATGGTAAGCAAGGGTGATATTGTTCAGCGCGGCGATGTGGTCGGCTTAATGGGCTGTACGGGTCGTTGCACCGGCCCGCATGTTCACTATGAAGTTTTGTTGAATGGTCGTGCCGTTGATCCACTACGCTACGTTTCTCGTTCAGCGCCCTAGTAAATTAGTCTAAGTAAAGCCCGCTAAGGCGGGTTTTGTTGTTTTTAAAGCCCCTAGAAACTAAGCTATGGGTTTAATAAAGCACTTTTGTGCCCCTGCTGTGTAAACACTTTCTAATTAAAACGTGGTATGTTGTTTGGTCAAAATCCATCAGCCTAACCACGGGTAAGGACAGTCGATGATTACCCCTTTGTTAAAGAAAATTTTTGGTAGTAAAAACGAACGTGAACTTAAGCGTATTCGTAAATTTGTTCAAAAAATTAATGCCTTAGAGCCAGAGTTAAAGTCTTTAGAGGACGCTGACTTTGCTTTACGCACCCAAGCTTTAAAGGAGCGTGCCACAAGTGGTGAAGCTTTAGATAAGCTGTTGCCAGAAAGCTTTGCTTTAGTTCGTGAAGCAGGCATACGTTCAATGGGTATGCGTCATTTCGATGTGCAAATGATTGGCGGCATGGTGCTGCATGAAGGGCAGATTGCCGAAATGCGTACCGGTGAAGGTAAAACCTTGGTTGCAACCTTGGCTGTTTACTTAAATGCTTTGGCAGGTAAGGGGGTGCATGTAGTGACAGTGAATGACTACTTAGCACGCCGTGATGCTGAGTGGATGGGTAAGTTGTATAGTTTTTTAGGTTTATCCATTGGGGTTATTTACTCAGGCCAAAATCAAGAAGAAAAACGGGCTGCTTATCAAGCCGACATTACTTACGGTACTAATAACGAATTTGGGTTTGATTACCTGCGCGACAATATGGCTTTTTCATTAGAAGACCGTATGCAGCGAGAACTGAATTATGCAGTTATTGATGAAGTTGACTCCATTCTTATTGATGAAGCGCGAACGCCATTAATTATTTCTGGTGCTGCAGAAGACAGCTCGGAAATGTACCGCTTAATTAATCGCTTAGTACCAGCTTTAAGCCCTTGGAATGAAGAAACAGAAGTTGGCGACTTTATTATTGATGAAAAACAACGCAGCTTAGAGTTAACCGAACAAGGTCACCAGTTAGTTGAGGAGTTGTTGGGTAAAGAAGGCGTTTTAAAAGAAGGGGCCAGTCTTTATGCTTCGGCCAACTTAAACCTTTTACATCATGTGCAGTCGGCTTTACGCGCCCACCATATGTTTAATAAAGACGTTGATTACATAGTAAGCGAAGGGCAGGTGGTTATTGTAGACGAACACACTGGCCGTACTATGCCTGGTCGGCGTTGGGGTGAAGGTCTGCACCAAGCGATTGAAGCTAAAGAAGGTTTGCAGATTCAAGCTGAAAGTCAAACGCTGGCTTCAACTACCTTTCAAAACTACTTCCGTTTATATGCCAAATTATCGGGTATGACAGGAACAGCCGATACCGAAGCTTTTGAGTTTAATCATATCTATGCTTTGAATGTGGTGGTTATTCCAACAAACCGCCAAGTGCAGCGCATTGATTTAAACGATTTAGTGTTTATGAGTGCTGAAGAAAAATACGAAGCAATCATTAAAGACGTTAAGTATACGGTTGATAAAGGGCAGCCTGTTTTAGTGGGTACTGCTTCAATTGAAACATCAGAATATGTCAGTGGCTTACTTAAAAAAGCGGGCATTACTCATAAAGTTTTAAATGCTAAGCAGCACGAAAGTGAAGCAGAAATTATTGCTCAAGCCGGTCGCCCAGGCGCGGTTACTTTGGCAACCAACATGGCTGGCCGTGGTACCGACATTAAGCTGGGTGGTAATTGGGAAGTTGAAGCTGAAAAGCTAGATAACCCAACCCCTGAGCAGTTAGAAATTTTAAAAGCCGCTTGGCAAGAACGCCATGATTCAGTGGTTGCTGCCGGTGGTTTGCACGTTATTGGTACAGAACGTCATGAATCACGGCGCATTGATAACCAGCTAAGAGGGCGTTCGGGTCGTCAAGGTGACCCAGGTTCAACGCGCTTCTTCTTATCGCTTGAAGACAGCTTGATGCGTATTTTTGCCTCTGACCGTGTTAAAAAAATGATGACCATGCTGGGCATGAAGCGTGGTGAAGCCATTGAACACAAAATGGTCACAAATGCAGTTGAAAAAGCGCAGCGTAAAGTGGAAGGCCGTAACTTTGATATTCGTAAACAATTACTTGAATACGATGATGTTAACAATGATCAGCGTAGTGTTATTTATAGCCAGCGCCGTGAAATTCTTGAAGCCGGTGACATTGCTGAAGAAGTAGAAGAAATGCGTGAAGACGTTTTAGATTCTGCTATTTCACAATTTATTCCACCACAATCTATGCCAGAACAATGGCGTGTGGCTGAATTAGAAAGCTACTTAAGCACTGAGTTCAATTTACAAGTGGGTGTGCAGGCATGGTTAGACGAAGATAAAAGCTTGCATGAAGAAAGTTTGCGTAAAAAATTACAGCAAGCCCTACACGATGCTTACCAAGAAAAAGAAGCGCATGCTGGGGCTGAGCTGCTAAGAAAGTTTGAGCAGCAAATTATGTTGCAAGTGTTGGATACCCGTTGGAAAGAACACCTGCAAAGCATGGATCAACTGCGCCAAGGTATTCACCTGCGTGGTTATGCTCAAAAAAACCCTAAGCAAGAATACAAGCGTGAAGCGTTTGGTTTATTTGAACACTTTTTAGCCAATGTGCGTAGCGATGTAGTGCGTATTCTTAGCCATGTGAAAATTCGCACACCAGAAGAAGTGGAAGCGATTGAGCAGCAGCGCCGATCAGAAGCCGAGGCTTTAATGCAGCGCCAAACTGCCCGTCACGGTGCTTTGCCTGATGAGCAATCAGCCAATACTTCAGCTACTGATGCTAATGCACAGCCATTTAAGCGTGATTTTCCTAAAGTTGGGCGCAACGATGTTTGCCCTTGTGGATCAGGTAAAAAATACAAACAGTGCCATGGAAAATTAAATTAAACCCATTAAACACTGAATTTAAGTTAAATAAAAACTTGTCCCCAAGGCGGGAGGAGAAATAGCGATGGCCGTTGGTGAATTGGTGTTGCCAGAATTTAACCTGATTAAAGGTTTACGCATTGGTACAGCCTGTGCTGGTATTAAAAAACAGGGTCGTAAAGACCTTGTTGTTTTTGAATTGGCTGAGGGCAGTACGACGGCGGGTGTTTTTACTTTGAATGCTTTTTGTGCGGCACCTGTTCAGGTGGCTCGTCAGCATTTGCAAGCTGCAACTCCCCGTTATTTTATTATTAATACAGGCAATGCCAATGCTGGCACGGGTGCCTTAGGTTTGGCTGATGCAAAACAAACCTGTGCTGCGGTGGCTGAACTTACAGAAGTAACCGCACAAGCAGTGCTGCCCTTTTCAACGGGTGTTATTGGCGAGCCTTTACCGATGCCACGTTTATTGGCTGCTTTACCCCAAGCTTTGGCAACACTTAGCGAGGCGGGTTGGGCTGATGCCGCAACCGGTATTATGACTACGGATACCCTGCCTAAGGGTGCCACGGCTAGCTGCATTATTAATGGTGAAAAAGTTGCATTAAGTGGTGTTGCTAAGGGTGCAGGCATGATTAAGCCTAATATGGCGACCATGCTAGGTTTTGTTGCTACCGATGCAATAATTGCCGAGCCACTTTTAAAGCAGCTATTAAAAGAAGCCACTGACCTAAGTTTTAACCGCATTACGATTGATGGTGATACTTCAACCAATGACAGTTGCATGCTAGTTGCTACAGGCCAATCTGCTAATGTTGGTGCAGACGATGCGGTGGCTGTTGCCGCTTTTCGTGATTGCTTGGTTAGCCTAATGCAGCAGTTGGCGCTTAGCATTGTGCGTGACGGTGAAGGTGCAACCAAGTTTGTGACCATTCATGTTGAACAGGCAGCAAGCTCTGCAGAGGCATTGGAGGCGGCATTTACTGTGGCGCATTCACCGCTGGTTAAAACTGCACTCTATGCTAGTGATGCTAACTGGGGGCGCATTTTAGCAGCAGTGGGGCGTGCTCCGGGTTTAGAAGACTTAGATGTCAACGGCGTTACTGTGTATTTGGGCGATGTATTGCTAGTTGAACAAGGTGGCCGTGCGGCAAGTTACACTGAAGCCGCAGGTGCCGCTGTCATGAAAAAAGAAGAAATTACCCTACGCATTCAGCTAGGCCGTGGGCAAATACAAGAAACGGTTTGGACTTGCGATTTTTCTCATGATTACGTTTCTATTAATGCAGATTATCGTAGTTAAGGACTATTAAATTATGCCACAACCTATGCTGGTCGCTGCTGCGGCTATAACCAATGAAAAAGGGCAGGTGCTGATTGCTCGCCGCCCTGCAGGTGTTGATCAAGCCGGATTATGGGAGCTGCCAGGCGGTAAGCTTGCTCCCTATGAAACAGGCTTTCAAGCGCTTAGGCGTGAAATACGTGAAGAGTTAGGGATAGAGGTAATTAAAGCACGGCCATTAATACGTGTTCGTCACCTTTATTCTACTAAAACAGTGTTGTTAGATGTTTGGAAGGTGCTTGAGTTTACGGGCAAGCCTTGGGGCAAGGAAGGCCAGCCCATTCGTTGGGTGGCTGCTGATGATTTAGTGAACTACACCTTTCCTGCAGCAAATAAACCAATCATTAAAGCAGTGCAGTTGCCTGAAGATTATTTAATTACAGGTGAGTTTACTGACAATGAAGATGCTTTAGCACGCCTAAACCGAGCCTTAGAGCAGGGCATTAAGCTTGTTCAGCTAAGGGCGCATCATTTAGATGCAGAAGCTTACCGCAGCCTTGCACAGGCTTTTTTAGAGCCTTGCCAGAAAGCAGGTGCAGCTTTAATGCTAAATGCAGACCCTGAATTGCTTAAACAGGTCGATGCTGATGGTATTCACTTAACGGCTGCCCGTTTAGCCAACTATGATCAGCGCCCCGTGCCTATTGATAAATGGTTGGCGGCTTCTTGCCATGATGTTGCCTCAATTACGCAAGCAGAAAACATTAATACCGATTTTATAACCTTATCGCCTGTATTGCCTACGCCTTCTCACCCAGAAGCGCAGCCTTTGTATTGGAATGGCTTTGATATTTTAACAGACATCGGCAGG
>CANQLY010000059.1 GCA_947624795.1 uncultured Marinospirillum sp. | reverse complement strand
CGCGCACCCTCGATGGGGTTACTTTTTGTAAGCTGTCTTTATCGAGGGTGCGCGTGCCACGCCCTTTCATTTGTTCGAAGTAGTTTTTGCTTTTTACATCACGCATAAATAATAGGCATTCGAGTGCTTTAACATCTGTGCCAGTGGCGATCATATCGACGGTAACAGCAATGCGTGGATAATAATCATTGCGTAGCTGCGCAAGAATGGCCGCAGGGTCCTCGCCCTCTTCTAGCACTTTGCCTTCGGCATCTAATTTATCGTTCGCTACACGGTAGGTCACTTTTTTACAAAACTGGTTACTGCCGCCAAACTCTTCACGGATGATTTGAATAATGTCGTCGGCATGACTGTCGGTTTTGGCGAACACTAAGGTTTTGGGTACTTCATCGCGCCCAGGAAAAATAACCGGTAAGGATTCTTTAAAAGTCTTAATAACGGTACGAATTTGATCAGGGTTTACAATGTCACGATCCAACTGTTTGGCGCTGTAGGTTTGCTCCTCGTCTTGCATTTCCCAGCGTTTGCGGCGCGTGGTACGTTCACGCTTTTCAACCTGCTGCTTGGCAGTTATTTTGCCGCCTTGGGTGGTTTTCTCCGTTTCGATAATGAACACTTCATTACCCACGTTTACACCATCGGCAACGGCTTTTTCATGGCTGTATTCACTGACTACGTTTTTACGGAAGAAACCGTAAGTACGCTCATCGGGTGTGGCGGTCAAACCTACCAAATACGCATCAAAATATTCAATAACTTGCCGCCAGAGGTTGTAAATAGAGCGATGGCATTCGTCGATAATAATGACGTCAAAAAATTCGGGGGGAATTTTGGCGTTATACACCACGGGTAAAGGCTCTTTTGGCTTGGTGAGTTGTTCAGCGGGATTTTGCTCTTCCAGTGATTCATCTAGCGGCTCATCTTTGAGCATGGAATACATGCGTTGAATGGTGCTGATGTAAACCTGTGAATCGGTACTGATGTGCGAGCTTTTTAGGCGCTGCACACTGTAAAGCTCGGTGAATTTACGGTTATCATCATTAGGCACAAAGGTCATAAACTCTTGTTCAGCTTGCTCACCTAAGTTTTTAGTGTCTACCAAAAATAAAATACGCTTGGCGTTAACGGGCTCTTTTAACAAGCGATAGCTGGCAGTAATGGCGGTGAAGGTTTTTCCTGCACCCGTGGCCATCTGAATTAAGGCACGTGGTCTGTCTTCTTTAAGTGATTGTTCAAGGTTGGTAATAGCGGTAATTTGGCAGTCGCGCAGGCCATCGGTTGGCAATGGTGGCATGTCTTGCAAACGAGCACGAAAGCTTTTTGCTTCGCGCAGCCAGCTTGCTAAGGATTCTGGACGGTGAAAATTGAATACTTCGCGTGAACGTGGATGAGGGTCTGCACCATCGGTAAAGCGTGTGATCACCCCCGTGCTTTCATAGGCAAAGCGTAAGATTTCTTTGTTGTTAACCCACTTTAAGTTGGCATTGGCATAACCTTGAGATTGGTCTTCAACAGTCGTGATTTTCTCGCCCCAAGTTTCCGGCTTGGCTTCAATGACACCTACGGCTTTATTATCTACAAAGAGCACATAATCAGCGGGGCCAACATCGGTTTGATACTCACGAACTGCAATACCCTGTGCAGCAGAAAAATTGATTTTCTTTTTGTCCTGCACCACCCAGCCAGCCTTAGCAAGCATGAGATCAATATTATCACGGGCTTTTTGTTCGGGTGTTTGATTAACCATAGTGTCTTCCCTGCTATAGGCTGTATTACTGGTTAGTTAAATGCTGGCTAGTTTAGCAATTAATTACAAGTTTAACTTTTTAGTACTTAACCCTACTTGCCCTATCTACCAAGTACACCAAATGCTGGTAGCTAAGGTTGCTGTAGCTACTTAACCCTACTTCACAGGTTCGGCTGGTAGAAAAGCCAGCGTTACACGAATCAACTTGTTCTACTAAATTGCGTAAAGCATGTTGATTAAGTTTGGGTAGGGTAAAACCCTTGTCACCTGCAAAACCACAACAATGAATTCCTTCAGGAATAATTACCTGAGTAGCACAAGCTTTGGCGATGGCTAGCAGGTTATCTGCTTCATTTAGGTGTTGTGTGCTACAGGTGATATGCACTGCAACTTTCTCGTCTAAGGGTTCTAGCTTTAAACGGGGCAGCACTTCTTCATTTAAAAACTTTGCGGAATCATAAATTTTTAATTGGGTTTCTTTTAATTCTTTTAATAACCTGAGTGTGCAAGGGCTGGTATCTGAATAGATAGGGTCTTGCCCGTTACGGCTGGCTTTAAGCAATTGTTCTTCTAATTCATGCAGCTTGTTATTTGCTTGTTTAGGGTAACCCTTGGATGCAAAGGGTTGCCCACAACAACTACTAGCAGAGGCTTCTGGATAAACCACTTCAAAACCAGCTTTTTCTAAGAGTTGTTGGGTTTTAACTCTTAAGGGCGTTTGGTCTTTATCTAGGTGTGCTGGCCCCAAAACATTAGAAACACAGGCAGCAAAGTAAACAACACGAGGTTTTTCAGACGCTGGGTTAGGGCTTGGTAGTGGCGGAAGTTGGGCGGCTTTAGGTGTAGCTGGCAAGTAAACAGGTAGGTTATTAAAGCGTTGATGCAGCTGTTGCGTCCAACGGTGCATTCTTGGTGCACCAAGTAATTTGCGAGCAAGTTCAGCACCCACTAAAGACCAGCGAGCGGCACGGGCAATTTGGGCAAAAGAGCCTGCCAAATGCTCTGCTGTTTTTGAATGCTTTGCTTTTTTAGCACGTAATTCACGAATCAGGTCACCAGTATTAATACCTACTGGGCAACGCTGAGCACATAAACCCGTTGCGGCGCAGGTGTCTATTCCTTGGTATTGAAAATCTTTTTCCAGTTGGCTGGTGTCTAAGCCTTGGCGTTTTTGCTCTTGAATCGCACGCCAAGCAACAATGCGCTGGCGAGGCGAAAGGGTTAAGCCTGCGGCTGGGCAGACAGGTTCACAAAACCCACATTCAATACACTTGTCTATTAAAGGGTTGGCGGCTGGCAGAGATTTAAGGTTTTTTAAATGAATACCGGCATCTTTTGATAGAACAACATCAGGATTCAAAATACCCTGCGGATCTAGTAGGTGTTTAATCTGCCACATGAGTTGATAGGCATTTTTCCCCCATTCCAGCTCAACAAAAGGCGCCATGTTACGGCCAGTGCCATGTTCAGCTTTTAGTGATCCACCAAATTCAACCGCAACTAGGTGACTTACTTCTTCCATAAAAGCGCTATAACGAGCAACTTCTTCTGGCTGGTCAAAACGCTGAGTAAAGACAAAATGTAAATTTCCATCCAGTGCATGACCAAATAAAATGGCTTCATCATACTGGTATTTTTCGAACAAGCTGATAAGGCGATTAACCCCTTCGGCCAGTTGCTCTAATGGAAAGGTAACGTCTTCAATAATAACGGTGGTGCCTGTTTCTCGTAATGCACCCACTGCGGGGAAGGTGTCTTTACGCATACGCCACAAGAGCTCATAAACTTTGGAGTCTTGGCTAAAAGCTATGTGCTCTTCTTTAGGGAAGTGTTCAATACTGGCATCAATTTGTTGTAGTTGTTCTTCTAGTAAAGAAGTGTTGGCTGCACGGGACTCAATAAGTAAGGCACAAGCGGAGCTGCTTAGTTGCTCTATCCAAGTTGGCATACCTGCCATGTGTTGTACGCTGCGCAAACTGCGCCTGTCTAATAATTCAACGGCTGCTACGGGTTGTTTTTTTAGTTCTAGCACTGCTTGGCAACAGGTTTCAACATCAGGAAAAACCACCAAGGCGGTAGCCTTGCTAGGGTGGTCTGGCACAGTGTAATAAGTGACTGAGCTAATAAAACCAAGCGTACCTTCGGAGCCAACCATTAAATGAGTCAAAATATCTAAAGGATCGGTGAAATCAATAAGCGCATTAAGCGAAAGCCCTGTAGTGTTTTTGATTCGGTACTTGTGTTGAATTTTAGCGCTAAGCTCTGCATCTTCACGGGTTTGCTTAGCGAGTTCTGCCAAACCCTTCAGCAAGCCTTGGTGAGTTTTTCTGAACTGGCTAACGCTGTCAGGATCTGCGCTATCTACACCAGTGCCATCGGCTAGCAAAAGGCGCATAGCCGCTAGGGTTTGGTAAGTGTTTTGTGCTGTACCACAACACATACCGCTAGAATTATTAGCCACCATGCCGCCAATTTTTGCTGCATTAATGGAAGCAGGGTCTGGGCCTATTTTACGGTTTAAGTGGGCTAAAGCTTGATTGGCATTGGCACCGATAACTCCGGGTTGCAGGCGAATACGTTGCCCATTATCAAGCACCTCTTTGTTATTCCAATGATCACCAAGAAGAACCAAAACAGAGTCACTAACAGCCTGCCCAGACAAGCTAGTGCCAGCGGCACGAAAAGTTACTGCAACCTTATGTTTGCTTGCCTGCTTTAGAATAAAAGCCACTTCATCTTCAGATTCCACCCGAATAACTAGCTTGGGAATTAAGCGATAAAAGCTGGCATCTGTACCCAGAGTAAGTGTTGAAAGCGGATCAGAAAAAAGCCTTGAAGCAGGAAGGGTTTCTTCTACAGCAGCTAAAAAAGCAGCAGGTAAGCTCATGCATCCTCCAGAATTAACACAATAAAACCTTTAGGACCATGAGCACCATAGGCTAAGACTTGTTCGATATCGGCAGTTTTTGAAGGGCCAGAAATTAACAGTAAATTGCTTGGCATGGGTTTGGGCCAGTGTTGTTGGGCTTGATAGAGGTTGTCATAAATCTGGCTGGCTTTGAGTAGCGCAATATGTAGCGGTGGCACTAGGCTCATTAGGCGTGGTTCATCTGGGCTGGGTTGTACGACCAAGGTTCCTGTAGCGGCAATCCCTGCAAGCGTGCCGGTAAAACTGGCAGGTACGTCATCAAAAAGTTCACGCTTCCATTCTTCAATGGGACGGTCATAAGCCAGCAGTTTTAAGGCTGAGTTTTCATTTTCACAGTAATTAGCCAGCGCTTTGCCATGGGCTGTGGTTGGAGCAACTAATAGCTTGTTAATGGCTCGTTCGGCTAAGAGCTTGCACACCAGTGCAGGCCAAGCTTGGCTTGATGTTAGGTGCACTTGGCTGTGTACCGCGGTCATTAATTCTTTTAAACGGGTGATTCTTTCTTCTGGTTTATAGCGCCAAGGTTCATCCACTAAGCTAGCGTCAAAAGGGTCGGCTAGCGGTTGAGTGCCTTCTAAGCTTTGGCGTAGGCTGGCTAGAATTTTATCTCTTGCGCTCATTATTTGTTCTCCAAATGCTTTTTAGCCAATTCATGCAAACTTTGTTTTGCAGGCTTGGGGGTGCTGTGGTTTTGTGTCCAAGCACCTAGCTTGCTGGGCGTGAATTGACCTAAGCGTGTCGCTAAGAAAGTGCCAGTTTTATACAGCAACGGCTTAGTATTAAATGCTTGCCAGCCTTTCCATAACAGTGCTTCTTTATTTGAATAACGGCTGCCCTGCCCAGCCATTATTTGGGGTTGTTGCTTGGGCGATTTAACATTTTCTTCACGCAAGCGGCGCAATAAGGCAGGAATGGGGATTTTTACGGGGCAGACTTCGCCACAAGCGCCGCATAAAGAAGAAGCTGAAGGATGGTCTGGGGTGTTTTCTAAACCTAATAGATGTGGCGAAATAATTTTACCTATGGGGCCCGGATAAACCGTGCCGTAAGCTTGCCCACCAATGCGAGTATAAACAGGGCAGTGATTCATGCAAGCGCCACAGCGAATGCAGTTCAATGTTTGCCTTAGCTCACTGTCTGCAAAGGCTTGGCTGCGACCATTATCCAACAACACTAAATGCACTTCTTCTGGGCCATCGAGTTCATCTGGCTGGCGTGGTGCAGAAATCATATTTACATAGGTAGTAATGCCTTGCCCTAATGCAGAGCGAGTGAGTAATGACAGCAGCGGCACTGTGTCTTGCAAATTGGCAACGACTTTTTCAATACCTGTTACGGCAATGTGTACGGGCGGAACCGTGGTGGACATGCGGCCATTGCCTTCGTTTTCCACCAACAACAAAGTGCCTGTTTCTGCTACAGCAAAATTAACCCCTGAAATGCCAATATCCGCCTGAAAGAATTTTTCTCTTAAAATACTGCGTGCCGACTGAATTAAACTATCCACATCATCGGTATAGGGTAGGGCTAATCGGTTTTCGAAAAGCTTACCCACCTGCTGCGCATTTTTATGAATCGCCGGCATAATAATGTGCGTGGGTTTTTCATTATCTAGCTGAATAATGTACTCGCCCATATCCGATTCAAGCGCTTCTATGCCGTGTTCGGTGAGGTGCTCATTCATGGCCATTTCTTCACTGACCATGGATTTACCTTTAATCACCTGCTTGGCATTGCGGGCTTGAGCAATGTTTAAAACAATGGCATTGGCTTCTTCTGTCGTGCTGGCCCAGTGCACTTGAATACCCTGCTTGGTTAAATTACTTTCCAGTTGCTCCAGCAAATCGGGCAGTTGCGATAAGGCTCTGGCTTTAATTTTATTGCCCAGCTCACGCAGGTTTTCACGTTCGTCTTCATCCGGCATAGAGATAAGGCGTTTGCTAATGAGTGAATCCATAGCGCTACGCATATTAGTACGCAGCTGCTGATCTTTTAACGAAAGGCGTGCATTGGATTTAAGGTTTTGTGCAGTGACATCGAGCGTATGAATGCGTTGGCGGTTCATCTGTTTGGCTCCTGCTTAACTTGGGTGCGTTGCCATAAAAAACTGGCTAGGTGCTGACCTAGTAATGGGATGTTTTGTTTTTCAAAAGCACCATTAATATTCAATAAACAACCGCAGTCGGCACTCACCACCTGCTGTGCACCACTTTTCTGCAAGGCTTGGGTTTTATCTGCCACCATAGCGCCTGATATATCGGGCATACGCACCGAAAAAGTACCACCAAAACCGCAGCACTCGCTTTCGTGGTCATGGTCTAGGCGTTCGACTTGGGCTAATTGATTTAGCAATTCACGGGTATGCAGGTGGGTATTCATTTCACGGCGGGCAGAACAGGATGTATGCAGTGCTACTTGTGTTGCTTCACCTTGATCAATTAATTCTACTTGGCATACCTTTAATAAAAATTCACTTAGCTCATAAGTGCGTTCAGCCAAAGCGTTTACTTGGGCTAGCGTTTCCGGTTCATCTTTAAATAAGTCGGGATAGTGCTCACGGAACATGCCTGTACAAGAACCTGAACAAACCACCACTGGCCAGTTTTCTGTAAATAAGGCGAGTTGCGAGCGAGCAACATCTTTGGCTTGTTGGGTATAGCCAGAGGTGTAGGCGGGTTGTCCGCAGCAGCTTTGTGCTTGGGGAAAGTTCACTTGAATGCCTTCACGCTCTAATAAATGAATGGCATCCATCCCAGCTTCTGGGAAAAACAAATCGACAACACAGGTGCCATAAAGGTAGATATGAGTAGGCTTGTGGGTTGGATAGCTGCGTGGCGCTTTACGTGGCTTAGTAACCCGTGTTTCTTGGGGTGCTGCATTATAAAAAAGATGACTCATAGTAAAGCTCCAGCAGAAGAAAAATAAAATCACTAGTCAGTCAATTTAATGCTTTATGTTAGCATCAACAAGTTTGTTTTTATAAAGCTTTTTAGGTAAGGAAGGGCAAGTGTCTAGTTATCAACAACGTTGGTTGGCTTTGGTTGCAGTAAGTGGTTTTTTAGCGGTGGCTTTAGGTGCTTTTGCTGCCCACGGGTTAAAGCCGCATTTAGATGAGCGAGCGCAGGAATGGTTTAAGTTAGCAACCACTTACCAAATGTGGCACACGCTGGCTTTATTTGGATTGGCTGCCACTTTAATAGAAAAAAACAAAGGGTTTCGCTTAGCCGCTTGGGGGTGGCTGATTGGATTAGTGCTGTTTTCAGGCTCACTTTACTTAATGGCAGTAACTGGCAATACACAATTAGCGTTTATTACGCCCCTTGGCGGCCTTGCTTTGCTTTTAGGTTGGTTAAGTTTGTTATTTGGTGTTGTCCGCAGCCAAACTAGCTGAGCTTGCTTTTTGTGCAGCTGAATTTTTAGCAGTGTAATAATCTTTTTTACTGGTGGGGCTGGTAAAAATACGTGCTTCAACTTCCATGGCTGCACTAAAATCAACAGCGCCATTGCCTAAAATTTTGTCGAGCTTAGCAAGATTCATGCGTTACTACCTTTTTTAACATTTTGGATTAATCAATAAAACGGGGTTGTTTTTTCTGCAATGCAGGTGAGCTATAACAGATTCCTGCCCAGCCACTGTGCATAAAGTTGCGGATATTTTGATGGTCTAAACTTTCTAGGTTTTGTAAAACGTCTTGGGTATAAAAATCACCAAAAGCATTTAAAGTAGCCTGTTCACTTAACTGGTGCAGTAGGCCAAATGCAAAAATTTTACAAGAACCATTGTTAGTATTAGCTATGTTAACTAGATTACCGTTGGTAAAGTGGGTAGGCGTAAAAATATATTCGCTTTCTATTACTTGCATAACAGCTTTAAAATCAACAGGTTGCTGGTTTAACTGTGCTAATAGTTCACTCAAATTCATTGGGCTTACCTTGCATTAGAGAAAGCTAGTATAACAAAGATAAGATTATTTTAAATTTAAATTAAAGGAAAGTGGAATGGTTAGTCTGAATAAATTACCAATAAAAAATGCAGTGATTGGCCTATTGGGTATTTTTTTAATTACGGGTTGTAGTTTTTTAAAAGAATCTGGCGCATGGGTTCAGCCTGAAGTTAAAGTGGCTAGCAGCCGTCTTGCGGGTTTAACGCTTGATAAAGCTTTGCTTGAAGTGGAGTTGGATGTAAAAAATGACAACCTCTATTCCATTGTTTTAGGTGCTTTAGATTTTCAGTTAGATTTACAGGGTGCAAAAATAGTGGCTGGGCAGCAGCAACAGGGCAATAGCTTGGCTGGCGGTCAATCGCAAAAAATTGTCTTACCTTTAGAAATTGATTTTGCAGATTTAAGTAAATTTATAAGCAATGCCGGTGATTTAAGTACGCTAGATTATTTGGTATCAGGTGGTATGAGCTTTGATATTCCGGTTGTTGGGCCATTAAGGGTGCCTTATGAAACTAAAGGTGTGCTTCCGGTGCCGCGTATGCCCGAATTTAGCTTGGCTGGCGTAGAGCAAAAGCGCTTAAGTTTAACGGGTGCAGATTTGGTAATGAGTGTTGAATTAGACAACCCCAATGCTTTTGATTTATTGGTTAATCAGTTGCACTATTCGTTAAAGCTAAATGGCCATTCAATTACTTCAGGTCGTTTGGCAAATCAAATTAAAGTGGCTGCTGATGGTAAAAGTAAAGTCGATATTCCAGTTAACCTAGCCTTTGGCTTGTCTTCTGTTGGCGCTTTTTATGACATGCTAAGAAAAGGCGGTGATCTGAATTATGAATTAGACTTAAACTCTGAGCTTGGCAGTAGTTTACCTATTTTAAGTAAAATTCCTTTTGCTGCGAAGCGTGAAGGTAAGGTGCAGCTAAGCAAGTAACTAATTAGTTAATCAACCAATTAAATAAAGGTAAATAAATGAGTGATTTTTTGCTGGTAGGCGGTGGCGTAGTAGGAATGATGTTAGCCCGAGAGCTTGCCGATGCAGGTGCAGAGGTTACTTTGGTAGAACGTGGGCGGTGTGGTGAAGAATCTAGCTGGGCAGGTGGCGGCATTGTTTCGCCACTTTACCCTTGGCGTTACCCCGCACCTATAACGGCCTTAGCAACTTATGCACAAGCCTTCTACCCAAAATTCACTCAACAGCTATTAGAAGAAACGGGGATTGATCCTGAGTTTCGTGAAGATGGTTTGCTTTTTTTGCAAGTGGCAGACAAGCCAGCAGCCTTAGATTGGGCGCTAAAAGAACAGCAGCAGCTTGAACAGGTTGATGCTAACTTTTTATACACTAAAGAACCCAACGTGGCTGCTGGGTTTGAAAATGCGTTGTGGATGCCCAAGGTGGCAAGTGTGCGTACGCCACGTTTAGCCAAGGCGTTACGGGCTTCAATAACCCAGTATAAAAACATTCGTTTACTAGAAAACACTGAGGTGTATAGCCTTTATCAGGATGAAGGTGATGTATTGGGTGTGGAAGGCACGCAAATGATTTTTTCAGCAAGGCGCACGGTTTTATGTGCCGGCGCATGGACAGGTAAATTGCTAGAAACGCTGGGTGTTGAAACGGCAATTAAACCCATGCGGGGGCAAATGATTTTGTTTAAAGCGCCGCCCAAGCTGTTGAATCGGGTGGTATTAATGGATGGTTATTATTTAATTCCACGCAAAGATGGTAGGGTTTTAGTGGGTTCTACTTTAGAAGATGTGGGTTTTGATAAACAAACCACCCACGTGGCTTTGCAGGCTTTGCGTGAGGCGGCGTTTAAAATGTTACCTCAGCTAAAAGGCTATGAAGTTGAACGCCATTGGTCGGGTTTGCGCCCGGGTAGCCTTGATGGCATTCCGCTGATGGGCGAGGTGCCTAATTACAGAAACCTTTATACCAGCACTGGGCACTTTCGTAATGGTTTAGTGCTCGCCCCTGCTGCGGCACGAGGCATGGCCGATTTATTGCTAAAGCGAGAAGCGGTTATTGATATGCAACCTTATTCTTTTTCAAAAGAAGCTTGATGTTCGCGGCAACAAAAATAGTGCTCACCTGCTTTCATGGCGCTAGTGCTAGGTAGGTGAACACCGCATTCGGCACAGCGCACCATGGTTTCAGAGCCGCCTTTATTTTGGTGTGTTAGGTGGGTGTTGGGCTGTTGTTTGGCTTGCCAAAACTGCCAAAGCCGAAAGCCTACCCAAAATAGCAGCACAAAAACGACTAAGCGTACAATTAATAAGCTCATTGCTGTTCCTTTTGTTGTTCCTTGTTATTAACGTTTAATTCTTGCAGTCTAACAGTTTTTGTATTTCAACCCTCAGTTTTTAGGAGTCTGTCTTGTCTGGCTTACGAATTTACTCTGCCCAAATCAGCTTGCTTGTCGGTGATATTCAAGCGAATACTCAAGCGATTATTCAGTTAGCCAATAGCCTCGCTGCTAACAATCAGGCCGATCTTTTACTGCTTCCTGAACTGACCTTAACCGGTTATCCGCCTGAAGATTTGTTATTAAGACCTGCTTTACAAGGCCGCATAGAAACAGCTTTGCAACAACTACAGAAAGAAGTGCAGGGTATAAGCTTAATTGTGGGTTATCCACGCGCTAAAAATGGACAGCTTTTTAATGCTGCGGGAGTATTGCATAAAGGACAGTGGATAGCAGAATACTTTAAACAGTTGCTTCCCAATGAGCAGGTTTTTGATGAGCAACGTTATTTTACCGCTGGGCAAGAAGCGTGCGTTGTAGAAATTAATGGTTGCAAGCTGGGTATCTTAATTGGTGAAGACCTTTGGCAGCCTAATTTGGTGGCTGAAACAGTGGCCGCTGGTGCCGATGCCTTGGTGGCTTTGAATGCGTCACCTTGGCACGAAGGCAAGCAGTATGAGCGCTTACACCTAGCCCAGCAGCAGTGCCAAGCTTTAGCTCGCCCCTTGGTGTATTGCAACTTGGTGGGTGGGCAAGATGAATTGTTGTTTGATGGCGCTTCGTTTGCTTTAAACGTGGCGGGTGAAGTGATTGCTCAAGCCCAAGCCCTAGAAGAAGATGGTTTGCTGGTGAATTTGCA
>CANQLY010000058.1 GCA_947624795.1 uncultured Marinospirillum sp. | reverse complement strand
TAATTGTTGATGATGAAGCGCCAATTCGTGAAATGCTAGTTATGGCTTTAGAAATGGCTGATTACCAGTGTTTAGAAGCCGGTGATGCCCAAACAGCCCATGGTTTAGTGGTTGACTGTAATCCAGATTTGATTTTACTTGATTGGATGATGCCAGGCACTAGCGGTATCGAACTGGCTCGCCGCTTAAAGCGTGACCCTGCTACGGCTGAAATACCTATTATTATGCTTACTGCACGGGGTGAGGAAGACAATAAAATTCAAGGATTAGAAGCCGGCGCAGACGATTACATGACCAAGCCTTTTTCTACCCGTGAATTAGTCGCCCGTTTAAAAGCTGTACTGCGTAGAACCACCCCCTTAGCAATGGAGGCCGCCGTTGAGGTGGAAGGTTTGCGTTTAGATCCAGTGAGTCATAGAGTTACTTCCTTTGATGAGCCTTTAGAAGTTGGGCCAACAGAGTTTCGTTTATTACAGTTTTTTATGTCGCACCCTGAGCGAGCATTTACCCGCAACCAGTTGCTAGACCAAGTTTGGGGTGGTGGCGTGTACATTGAAGACCGCACCGTTGATGTGCATATTCGTCGTTTACGCAAAGCTTTAGGCTCTAAGCATGAAGGCTTAATTCAAACGGTACGTGGTACAGGGTATCGCTTTTCAACTTATGACTAATTTATTCCGTAAAGAAGTTCACAGCCTAATTATTTACCTAATAAGCGGCGGGTTAATGGGCTGGTTGGCTGGTTTTCCTAACATTGGTTTGCTCTTGGGCACACTTATTTTTGTTGTTAAGTATTTATGGCAATTACAGCGTTTATTAGGCTGGTTAAAGCAGCCTGAAAAAGAGCCACCCGAAGCTAAGGGTGTGTGGGGTGAGGTGTTTGATGGTATTTACCACTACCAGCGCCACCAAAAAAGTAACCAATTAAACTTAAAACAAATCTTAGACCGTATACAAGATTCTAGCCAAGCCTTGCGTGATGGTGTGGTGATGATTGATAACAAGGGCAATTTGGAATGGTGGAATACTGCCGCAGAAAAATTGCTGGGTTTACGTTCGCCAAGTGATTTGGGTTACCCTTTAACTCATTTATTACGTGAACCTGATTTTGTTGACTATTATGAGTCGCAACATTACCTAGAGCCTTTAATTCATGCTTCGCCACTTAACGAAGAACGTAGCCTTGAGTTTCAAATCACCATGTTTGGTGAAAACGAGCGGCTGTTATTGGTGCGTGATGTCACTAAAATGCAGCGTTTAGAGGTGATGCGGCAAGATTTTGTGGCCAATGTTTCGCATGAATTGCGTACGCCCTTAACGGTTTTATCGGGTTATTTAGAAACCTTTAGCGACCATGCAGATAATCTACCGGCTAAATGGCAACGCGGTTTAACTTTAATGCGCCAACAGTCAGTGCGTATGCAGCAGCTAGTTGAAGATTTACTGACTTTATCTAGCCTAGAAACTAGTCATTTTGAACCTGAACTTGAACCCCTCGACGTAGCTGAGTTATTAGAATCTATTCAGCGTGATGCTTTGGCTTTATCAAGCGGGCAACACCCAATTTTATTGGAAGTTGATAAAGATTTAGGTGTT
Organism: uncultured Marinospirillum sp.; assembly: GCA_947624795.1. GTDB lineage: Bacteria > Pseudomonadota > Gammaproteobacteria > Pseudomonadales > Halomonadaceae > Marinospirillum. The sequence continues at coordinate 10,543 of CANQLY010000058.1, read as the reverse complement.
TATGGTTCAGAAAAAGAGCTGCGTAGTGCTTTTTCTAATTTGGTTTTTAATGCGGTAAGGTACACATCTGCCGGTACAGAAATAACGTTACGCTGGTATCAAAATGCAGAAGGCGCACACCTTGAAGTGAAGGATAAAGGGCAAGGAATAGACCCAGCAGCGCTACCTCATTTAACCGAACGCTTTTACCGTATTGATAAAGGCCGCTCGAGTAGCACTGGTGGTACGGGTTTAGGTTTAGCCATTGTTAAACATGTACTGCTGCGCCATCAAGGGCATTTGGAAGTGACCAGCAAACCTAACGTGGGTAGTTGCTTTACTTGTCATTTTCCACTTAGCGTTATCAATTGCTCCAAGGCGCATGGCTTAGGCGGTTAACTAGGTATTCAATAAAAGCTTTTACTCGCGCTGGGCGAAGTCGCCCAGGTGGCGTAATAATATACAAGGCAATAGGCGCAACATTCCAATCAGGCATCACTTGAACCAGCTCGCCACTTTGCAAAGCATCCCACAGTGACTGCTCCCCGCCCTAGCGCTAAAGCGCCACGGGCGAGGCTTCCAACTTCTCAGGCAGCAACTGGTGCGTGACCCGATTGACGCTTGCCTCCATTGGCAGAAACCGACAGTCCTTCGGCCTTTAATTTCAAAATACCCTGCGCCTTGATATTCAATGCGGCATTGATGTCTCGATCATTCTGTGCTGAGCAGGCTGGACACTGCCATTGACGGATGGTTAACGGCAAATCATCCAGCTTGTGTCCGCAGCAAGAGCAGGTCTTCGAGCTGGCAAACCACTGGCCAATCTTGATCAGGTGCTTGCCTTGCTCTTTGGCCTTGTATTCCAGCTTCTGGATCAAGCCCGTCCAACTGGCATCGGCAATATGCTTGGACAGTTTTCTGTTCTTCAGCCTATTTTTGACTTTTAATGCCTCGACAATCACCGCTTGGTTTTCGTCAACAATCGCACGTGACAGCTTGTGCTGAAAATCAGCACGGGTATTGGTCAGGCGCTGATGGGCTTTAGCTACCAGTAGCTGGGCTTTTGCACGACCTTTGCTGCCTTTTTTGCAGTGGGACAGGGCTTTTTGCTTACGGCGCTGGTTCACGCTGGCTTTCATCAAAAAACGTGGATTCGGCGTTTTCTTGCCTCCAGAGTCAATGACTAGGTGCGTTAAACCCATATCCATAGCCAGCACTGCGGATTCATCGGGACTTTGTATGGGTGCTGGAGCCTCTGCACCATCCTCATGCAGCAGCGAGGCATAGTATTCACCCGTCACGGTGCGAGACACGGTGATGCTTTTCAGCCTGCCCTCAACCTTGCGATGAATTCGCGCTTTGATCGGCCCCATTTTCGGGATTTTGATCCAGTCATCACCACAACTGACACTCATGCAGTGATAGCTGGATTGCTTGCCGTGCTTGCGCTTGAACTTGGGGTAACGCACAGGCAGCTTGGGTTCAAAGAAGTTGTTAAACGCCTTATCAAGATTGAACACGGCCTGCTGAAGCGCAATAGAATCGAAGCCTTTGAGCCAGTGATATTTGCGAGACTTTTTCGCCACGGCCAGCAAGGGTTTCATATCCCTTTTGGCATTCGGCTTGGTGCCATGACGCTTGTACTGACTGCTGATGATATGCAAAGCCTTGTTGTACGCAAAGCGCACAGCACCGAACAGGCGGTTTAAAAACTCCGCCTGCTCAGGTGTGGGATAAATGCGTACTTTTGTGGCTTTGATCATGCTGTATATAATGCCAGTGATCGCTGCGACCAGCAACCCATGACTGCTACGCAGTCATCCGCTTATATCCCCGCCCGATTGGGCGAGGGTTTACGCGGGGGTTGCTAAGCGAGTAATGGCTTTAGAAATAGTCGCCTGTGATAAATCTAAAACCTTGGCAGCTTTAGCAAAAGAGCCTTCTTGGGCAATGGTGGCAAAAATAGCCCAAGCATCAAAGTCGGGTAAACGACGCATTTTTCTACCTTAAAAAATTAAGCCATCAGAATTGGAAAGGCTGCTATTCCATTTTCGGGATTCTTCTCAAAAGATTAAAGCCTTAAACTAAGTTTATGTTAAGTAACATCAAGTTTAAGAGGCTACTATGATTGAACATCGTCCATTTAAAAGTTTAGGCGGCGCAAACCATGGTTGGTTAAATGCTAAGCACCACTTTTCATTTGCTAACTATTATGACGCAAAACGTATGGGTTGGGGTTCACTAAGAGTTTGGAATGACGACATCATTCAGCCCAATACTGGTTTTCCACCGCATCCGCATAAAAATATGGAAATTATCACCTATGTAAGAGAGGGCGCAATTACCCATGAAGACAATTTAGGTAATAAGGGGCGTACCAAAGCGGGTGATGTGCAGGTGATGAGTGCGGGTACTGGCGTTCTACACTCTGAATATAACTTAGAAGCTGTCGAAACATTTATATTTCAAATTTGGATAGAGTCAAACAAAAAACCTAGTGAAGCCTCATGGGGAGCACAACCCTTTCCTAAAGGTGAGCGCTCTGGCCGTTTTGTTATTTTAGCTAGTGGATTTTCTGAAGACACTGAAGCCTTACCTATTCGTACCAACGCACGAGTTTTAGGCGCAACATTAAAAGCGGGTGAGCAACTAGAATACAGCTTTGCTAATGCTGATCGTTATGGTTATTTAGTGCCAGCAAAAGGAAAAGTTGCAGTGAATGGTTTGCTATTAAATGCACGTGATGGCGCAGCGATTCACCAAGAAGAAAAAATTGTTATAACGGCATTAGAAGATACTGAGCTAGTTTTAGTTGATGCAAATTAAGCAGCTACTACTAAAAAATGAAAACTAATTTTTGAGACAAAACTGGAGTTTATTAAATGACTAAGCAATATTTAGAAGCAATAACAAAACGTCGTAGTCAGTATGCATTAGGTAAAAATTTACCTCTAGCAGAGCAAGAAGTAACCGAACTAATTAAAGAAGCCATGCGCCAAGCGCCTTCAGCTTTTAACTCACAAAGCTCGCGTGCGGTAATTTTACACGGCGCTCAGCATGAAAAGTTTTGGGATATTGTTAGAAACGAATTACAAAAAATTGTTCCTGCTGAAAACTTTGCTCCTACAGAAGCTAAAATTAATAGCTTTGCAGCGGGCGCAGGTACAGTTTTATTTTATGAAGACCAAGAGGTTGTAAAAGGCCTGCAAGAAAACTTTGCACTTTATGCCGATAACTTCCCAATTTGGTCAGAGCATTCAACAGGTATTGCTCAGTTTGCAGTTTGGACTGCGCTAGCTGAAGCCAATATTGGTGCAAGTTTGCAACACTACAACCCCTTACCTGATGCAGCCGTAGCAGCAGAGTGGAAGGTTCCAGCTAGTTGGAAGCTACGCGCCCAAATGCCTTTTGGTTCACATCAGGGTGAGTTTTCAGAAAAAGAATTTATGGCTGATGAAGATCGCTTTATCGTCCTATAATAAGGCATTATCCTAGCCAAGTTGTTTGTTGCTTGGCTAGCGTTTTTTAATCTATATTCAAACAAATAACTACTTTTCTGAATGCTTCGGACGCTTAAGCGCTGCTTCTATTACTTCTGTTTTGGTGTAGCGCACGTCTTGTCCTTCCACTAGGTAAATCACGTATTCAGCTAGGTTGCTGGCATGGTCGCCTACCCTTTCGAGTGAACGTAAAACCCACATAATGTTCATTACTTGTGAAATAGCCCGTGGGTCTTCCATCATAAAAGTAACCAGTGAACGGGTTGCTGACTGGTATTCTAGGTCAACATTTTTGTCTTCATGCAGAACGGTTAAGGCTTGGGCAGTATCAAAACGGGCAAAAGCGTGTAATGCATCCTGCACCATTTTACGAACCAGATTACCTAGGTGTCTGGCTTCGATATAACCTCTAGGCGAAGTGCCTTCTTCAGCGAGCTTTAACGTAGCTTTGGCTATTTTGCTGGACTCATCGCCAATGCGCTCTAAGTCGGCGGTGGCGCGTATCACCACTAAAACTAAACGTAAATCTGAGGCTGCTGGCTGGCGGCGGGCTAAAATTTTTGTGCACTGCTCGTCTATGTCTAATTGCAGCTGGTTAACCCGGTGGTCTTTTTCACACACTTCTTTGGCTAAAAGCGTGTCACCTTCGGTGAGGGATTGAATGGCATCATGAATTTGCTGCTCGACTAGGCCACCCATTTCTAGCAGTTGGCTGCGTATTTCTTCTAACTCTTGGTTAAACTTTTGAGAAATATGCGTGCTGTGACTTTCTTGGTTTATTTTCATTTTCTTGGCTCGTAAATAAGGAAAATTTGACTGTAAATAAGTGGTTAAAAAATTAGCCATAGCGACCTGTAATATAGTCTTCAGTTTGTTTTTGGCTGGGGTTGGTAAAGAGCTTATCGGTGTTATCAAACTCAATTACTTTGCCTAGGTACATAAAGGCGGTGTAGTCAGACACACGGGCGGCTTGCTGCATATTGTGGGTCACTATGATGATGGTGAACTTGTCTTTCAGGTTGTGAATTAGCTCTTCAATTTTTAAAGTAGAAATAGGGTCAAGGGCAGACGCTGGTTCATCCAATAATAAAATTTCTGGCTTAATGGCAATGGTGCGTGCAATCACTAAACGTTGTTGCTGACCGCCCGACATACCCAAGGCTGATTCATGCAGACGGTCTTTGGTTTCTTCCCAAAGCGCTGCCGATTTAAGCGCCCATTCCACGGTTTCATCTAATAGGCGCTTGTTATTAATGCCTTGAATACGCAAACCATAAGCAACGTTTTCATAAATGGATTTAGGAAAAGGATTTGGCTTTTGAAACACCATACCGACACGGCGGCGTAAATCAGCCACGTCCACGCCCTTAGCATAGATATTTTGGTTATCTATAATCACTTCGCCATCAATGCTGACGCCATCGACCAAATCGTTCATGCGATTAAATGAGCGCAGCAGGGTGGATTTACCACAACCTGAAGGCCCAATAAAAGCGGTGACTCTTTGCTTAGGAATTTGCAAAGTGATGTCTTTTAACGCTTGGCTTTTACCGTAGTAGAGGTTCATCTTTTGAACATCAATACTGGTGGTTTCTTGTGCCAAGTTCATTTGTTGGGTGTTGCGTCCTAAATCGGCCATTTTTATGGCGGGTGCGCTTGTGTTGTTATTTCGGGCGTTGTTCATGCTAATTACCTTTAATCTTTACTATTCTTTAATTAAATGATGCTAAGGAAAGGCTACATATCCAAAGCACGGTATTTTTCTCTAAGACGGTTACGCAAGCTTATTGCCGTTAAGTTTAATACGGCAATCACTACCACCAGCATTAGGGCCGTGGCATAAACTAAAGGCCGTGCGGCTTCTACGTTAGGGCTTTGGAAACCAACATCGTAAATATGAAAACCTAGGTGCATAAATTTACGTTCTAGGTGTAAAAAGGGGGCATTCATATCCATAGGCAAGTTGGGCGCTAATTTAACCACCCCAACCAGCATAAGTGGCGCTACTTCACCCGCAGCCCGTGCTACGGCTAAAATTACGCCAGTCATCATGGCGGGGCTGGCCATAGGAATAACAATGCGCCAAAGGGTTTCAAGTTTGGTTGCGCCCAGTGCCAGTGAACCTTCCCTAACCGAACGTGGAATGCGTGATAAGCCTTCTTCTGTGGCAACAATCACCACTGGCAGGGTAAGCAGCGCTAGGGTTAAAGAAGCCCAAAGTAGCCCAGGCGTACCAAAGGTGGGGGCAGGTGCGGCTTCTGGGTAGAAGATTTTGTCTAGGTTGCCACCAATAAAATAAACAAAGAAACCTAAACCAAACACCCCATAAACAATGGAGGGCACACTAGCTAGGTTGTTAACGGCGATACGAATAACACGGGTAATAAAACCTTGGCGAGCGTATTCCCTTAGGTAAACAGCGGTAACCACACCAAAGGGCGTGACCAATACCGACATAATTAGCACCATCATGACCGTACCAAAAATGGCCGGGAAAATACCGCCTTCCGTATTGGCTTCACGTGGGTCGTCGGATACAAACTCCCAAAGCTTGGCAAAGTAGTGGCCGATTTTTTGCCCCAAACTCATATTATTAGGCTGGTAGGCACGTACAATTGTGCTGAAGTTAATTTCTTTGGTTTGCCCATCTGCCGTTACAACTAAAAGACTGCTAGTGGCAAGTGACTGATAAAGGGCTCTTAATTCTGTTTCAAGCAGTGCGTAATCTGTTTGAAAGCTGGCTCTTTTTGCCTGTAGTTCTGCTAGGTTTTCTGGCGTGTCTTCACCTTTTAACTCTAAGCGTCTTTTATCTAAGCGCAGTTGTTCAAGCTGATAGTTAATAGCACCAATAGCGCCCTTTTCTAAGTCTTCAATCTGGTCTTGAATTAAACGGGTTTGCTCAATGCGTTCGACAACGGCAGGCCAAAGTTGGTTACTGCCTTTTTCTTGTTCAGCAACCAGCTGGCCTTTATCTTTGATAGCGAGAATAAAACCATAAAAATTACCCTGCTCACGGCGCTCAAAACTGGTGGCGTACACTGGGTAATTTAGGTTGCTTAGCTGGTTTTCTAATGCCCAACGAAAATCTGAACCATAGACATCACGGTTACCGACTTTAATTAGTTGGCGCCCTAAGAGGTCTACCCCTTCAGGAACCGCTATACCTGAGTTGCGAATTTGTTCAGCGGTGACTTCTTCTCTTTGTACTTGTTCACCTAAGACTTGAATTTGTAAATCTTGATCTTGGGTATAGGTATATTCTTGTAGCGTGGCAGGCCAAAAATGCACCAGCCCACGTGAGGCGACTACCCCCAGTAAACCCAGTACCAATACAACACTAATGGCAACCGCACTGGCGCTTAACCAAATCCAAGGTGAACCACTGCGAACCCAATCTTTTAATGAAATCTGCATAGCCTTAACTCCTAAATGTGTTTCTGTGCCGTGGCTTAAAGGGAACTGTACTTTTTGCGCAGCCTTTGGCGAACAATTTCTGCCAAGGTGTTAACCACAAAAGTAAATAAGAACAGCACCAGCGCAGCTAAGAAGAGCACCCGATAATGGCTACTGCCCACGGCTGACTCACCCATTTCAACGGCAATGTTGGCAGCTAGGGTTCGCATGCCTTCAAAAATATTGGCATTCATGATTGCAGTGTTACCCGTTGCCATTAACACAATCATGGTTTCGCCCACTGCACGCCCCATACCGATCATTACCGCAGAGAAAATACCGGGGCTGGCGGTAGGTAAAACCACTCTTACCAAGGTTTGCCAAGTGGTAGCACCCAAGGCCAGGGAGCCATGACTTAATGATTTAGGTACGCCATAAAGCGCATCTTCAGCAATGGAATAAATGGTAGGAATAACCGCAAAGCCCATCGCAAAACCCACCACCATGGCATTACGCTGATCAAAAGGAATGCCTAAATCGTTGGTAAGCCAGTTGCGCATATCACCAGCAAAGAACCAAATTTCTAAAGGCTGGCTCATGGCAAAAGAGAACCAGCTAAGAAAAACAACCAGCGGAATAACCAAAACCAGGTGCCAGCTTTCAGGTACACGTTGACGAATGTTGGCGGGAAGCTGCGCCCAAGCAAAGGCAAAAGTAAGAATACCCAGCGGCATAATCACGAGTAGCGCAAATACGCCGGTTAAATGGCTTTCCATAAAAGGTGCTAAGAATAAACCAGCAAAAAAGCCCAGAATAACGGTGGGCAAGGCTTCCATTAATTCAATAACCGGTTTTACCTTGTTCCTTACTGCTGGTGCCATAAAGTAGGCAGTGTACATAGCACCACAAACTGCCAAAGGTACTGATAACAACATGGCATAAAAGGCAGCTTTTAACGTACCAAAAGCTAAGGGCGTTAAGCTGAACTTGGGTTCAAATTCAGTTGAAGCCGAAGAAGACTGCCAAGTGTATTCAGGTTCTTCATAACCTTCGTACCACACCTTGCCCCACAGGGATTTAAGTGAAGTTTCTGGGTGTTGGTTATCGATTGCAAAATTATGTACCACGCCCTGATTGTCTTGTACTAAAAGCATCGAAGCACGAGGTGCCAGGCTAATTAAAGCCGGTTTGCTGTCAGTCAGTAGTTGTAGGTCTAGGGCTTTTTTCTCAGCGGTGGTGTTAAAAACTCCGGCACGCCCCGTGGTATCTATAGCAACAAAACCTTTACGGCGCTGTTCGGCTTCTAGAATAGCAATGGGTGCATCACCTAGTTTTAAAGTACGAATATGGGTTAAGCGTTGCTGATTATGCTCATTCCTGACCATAAACCATTGGCTAACCTGCCCTTGGTTGTCACCAATTAGTAGTGATTGCTGACCTAGCTGAAAAACCATTTGCGTTACCTGTTGGTTAGCTAGGGTTAACTGAACACTGTGATCTAAAACAATAGCATTTATGTTTTGAGCGTTATAAACATCGAGTTGCCCATTGGCGGTTAGCGCAAAAATATAACGTGCTTCAGGGGCAATAAGTAGACGCTGATAATTTGTTTGACTAGGAAAAGTTAGCGGTTTAAGGGTTTCTACAAAAGCACCGGTAATAAAGTTAGTGCGCTGCTCCACCTTGGTTAACACCACTTCACCTTGTTTAACTAACCCAGCAACTAAAAAACCATCGTGAAGTTTTTGGTAGGTGACTTGTTGAATGGCACGCTGTAACGGATCGAGCTGCAAAGGACTGGTATTAAATAGCGGTGTCACTGTGGGTTTAATACCACCCCGCTCACCTTGTTGGTTATATTGCACCTGAAAGCGGGTAGTAACCGCCAGCACTTCACCATTACTTAACCCCACCATTAGGTTAGCGTCGCTGGGGGTTTTCTCTTTAATGCTGGTGATGCTGGCTTCGCCTAAGGGCAACTGATGGCGGGCTTTTTCTGTGCCATCTTGGGTACTAAAAAAAACCAGCTGCCCTTGGTTAGTCAATACAGCGGCCTGTTCATTTTGCTCTTCAGTAATCAAAGCAAGGTTTTGGCCAGTGGCTAACTCACTGGGCAAAGAAAAGCTGCTGCTGGTTTCAAGGGTGGCGCTTTTAAACAGCGGAACCACTTCATAAAGCAGATAAAAGAAAATAAGGGTAATGGCGACTATGACACCCATGCCACCAACGGCTATCCCGTAACGGGCAAAAATATCTTTAAACGCCCGAAATTTACGGCGTTTTTTTATACCAGAGCTATTCAATCGCTGCTCTAAAACTGAAGAAATGTCCTTCATGGCTTAACCTTTACAAATTGCTTGGAGAACTACTTAAGGGTTACTTGGGTGCAATCTAAGCTTTTTATGTGACAGTTAAATGACAAAAGAGAAGAAGCCCTAAGACTTCTTCTCTTTCTTGATTAGCTAACTAGGTTATTTAAAGTGCTAAATCCTTACGTAGCTTTTCAGCCAGTGAAGCAGGTAAAGGCACATAACCATCACGTACCACTACCTCTTGCCCTTGTTTAGAAAGTATTAATTTTACAAACTCTCTATCTAAGGGTTGCATAGGTTGGTTAGGGCGCTTGTTCACATAAACGTATAAAAAGCGTGATAGTGGGAACTCACCAGAAGCTGCTTGTTCTGGCGTGGCATCAACAAAAGGCTCACCCGCTTTAGTGGCTAGTGGCACAGTACGGACTGATGAGGTGCGGTAGCCAACACCTGAATAGCCTATGGCATTCAGCGAGGTTGAAATTGATTGAACCACCGAAGCGGAACCAGGCTGTTCGTTTACGCTGTTTTTAAAGTCGCCTTTACATAGGGCGTTGTCTTTAAAATAGCCATAAGTACCCGATACTGAGTTACGCCCATAAAGTTGAATGGGACGATTAGCCCAAGCACCGGTCATGCCTAAATCACCCCAGCGGTCAATATTTTTATCGGCACCACAACGACGGGTAGAAGAAAAGATGGCATCAACCTGAGCGATGGTTAGCCCCTTGATGGGGTTATCTTTGTGTACAAAAATGGCTAGCGCATCAATGGCCACAGGCACAGCCGTAGGACGGTAGCCATGACGTGCTTCAAAGGCTTCTATTTCACTGTCTTTCATCATGCGCGACATAGGCCCAAGGTTAGAAGTGCCTTCAGCCAGAGCCGGTGGCGCAGTAGAAGAGCCAGCGGCTTGAATTTGAATATTAACGTTAGGGTAGTTGTTTTTGAATTCTTCTGCCCAAAGGGTCATTAAATTAGCTAAGGTATCTGAGCCTTGGCTAGTTAAGTTGCCAGACACACCGCTGGTACGAGTATAATCAGGTAGCTTGGGATCAACCGCTGCAAGAGTGCTGGTGGTTAATAGTGCAGCCGTTAAGCCAAGCGCAGCACCTAAGGTATTTATTTTTGAACGGCGAGTTTTAAAAGCCATGCATTTCTCCATTTCATCGTCTTTTTTAAGCTGTTTTTTTATTCACTGGGTTGCAGCTTAGGCTAGATAAATGACAATTTGATGAAATGGGAATAAAGTTACAATTTTAAGGAAAAGTTCTTGATTTATAATACTTGGATTCAACTTGCTAGTGCAACAGCCTGTAATTCTTCAAACAATACTTCATTTGGTGTTTTCATTCCAAG
>CANQLY010000057.1 GCA_947624795.1 uncultured Marinospirillum sp. | reverse complement strand
ACGGATTTTGGGTCGCCATGACCATAAAGACTTCAGGTAGAGGTCTAGTTTTACCCCCAGCACTGACTTGCCGCTCCGCCATCGCCTCTAATAATGCCGATTGCACTTTAGCAGGCGCACGGTTAATTTCATCAGCCAACACAAAATGGCTGAATACAGGCCCTGGGCGAAACACAAATTCGCCTGTTTGGGCATAGAAAACCTCTGTGCCTGTAAGGTCGGCAGGTAGTAAGTCTGGGGTAAATTGTATACGCTGAAAAGAGACATCCAACTGTTCAGCCAAAGATTGGATAGCACGGGTTTTAGCCAACCCTGGTGCACCTTCAACCAAAAGGTGCCCATCTGATAATAGTGCCACCAGCAAACGCTCTACCAGCACCTGCTGCCCTATTACTGCTTGACTTAGCTGCTGGTGTAATTGTAAAAAGCTAGCATGAACCGTCATTAGCCTCAGCCTATCCTTTTTAAAGTTAAACAAATTAATAGTTACGCCAAGTGTAACAGCTGGCTGTAATAGCACAAAAATTTAAGATTTTAGGAGCAACCATGCAAACCCAACACGCTGCACTACAGGCAGTGATTAGTCGCTTAAAAGCACCCCTGACTAACAACCTGCCCATGCAAACCTGCAAAGAAATTACCCATTTTGCCGAGCATTTTTACAAATTTGCAGCGCTTGATGAGCTGGCCATCTGGCCACTAGACGCCTTTTATGGCACCAGTGTTTCCCTGTGGAACTTCCTACAAGAATTTAATAGCCAAAGCTCTAAACTAAACGTCTTTAACCCAAGCATTGACCAAGATGGCTGGCAGTCACCCTACACACTGATTCAAGTGCTAAATACAGACACGCCACTGATGGTGGATTCGCTGCGTGTGCTACTAAACCGCCGTAATCTAACCGTTCGCACCCTTTACAATGCTAACTTTTCTACCCAACGTAACGTCCAAGGCAAACTAGAATCTTTCACCCCAGCCGATGAAGACAGCCTGCAAGCTGAATCTTTGGTAATGATTGAAATTGATGCATTAAATAGTGAGGCAGAAAGAAAGCAGCTGCAAGAAGAATTACAAGCAGTGCTAGCCCAAGTGCATTTAGCCGTTGCTGATTTTTCTGCCATGCAAAACCAAGCATTAGCCATTAGCAAAAATCTAAAGCACGCAGCAGAGCAAAATTTAAAGCTAGGCGATCAACTGATTAGCCTAAATGAAGCCAGTGAATTTTTTACTTGGATCACTCAAAAGAACTTTGTATTTTTAGGCTACGATGAATACAGCCTAAATAACAACAGTGAAAAGAGCAATCAAGGGCAAATGCAACTCACCAAGCTTGCTAATTCAGGGCTAGGCCTACTGAAGCTTAGCGACGGTTCTGCCAAACTTAATTTACCACTAATTGCAACAACCAACGCGCTGCTTACTTTCACCAAAGCACCGGCAACGGCAGAAGTGTATCGGGCCGCTTACCCTGACCAAATCATTGTTAAAACCTTTGATGAAAGCGGCAAAGTAACGGGGGCAAAGCGCTTTATTGGCCTGTATACACCAGCAGTTTATAACAAAATTCCTCGTGATATTCCTGTGTTACGCAATAAAGTAACCAGCGTTGTGAAGAACATGGGCATGCAACCCACCAGCTACAATGGCCGCCAGCTGCTACTTATTCTTGATACTTACCCACGCGATGACCTGTTTCAAACCAACCTAGATGAACTGACCACTACAGTGGCAAGCATCTTTAACCTTAGAGACCGCCGCAAAACTCGGGTATTTATTCATCAAGACAAGGTAAGCAAGCTTTATTCTGTCTTAGTTTATTTGCCCAAAGACACCTTCAGCACTGACCTACAACTTAAAACACAACAGTTATTAAGCCATGAGTTAGATGCAGAATTTGTTGATTTCAATGTCCATTTTTCAACTTCAACCTTGTGCCGTATGCAGTTTATTTTGCACTTTAAAAAAGACACCGCACCGGCTTATGACCCTGCCAAAATAGAAGAACAAGTCATTCAAGTGACCTCTGCTTGGGAAGATGTTCTCTATGCAGCGCTTAGTAAAGAAAAGGGTGAAACGGCAGCATCTCAATTAAGCCGCCTTTATAACAAAGGTTTTTCTGCCGCCTACACAGAAGACTTCACCGCCCAAGATGCGGTTAAAGACATTGCCTTTATTGAAGCCCTGAATGAAGATCAACCCTTGGGCATGGATTTATATGGCCGCTTAGCATTGGATACAGAGCAACTAGATACAGAGCAACTAGGTACAGAGCAAGAACAACTGGGCTTTAAGCTTTTCCACCAAAACCAAGCCCTGCACTTGTCTGATGTATTGCCTGTACTAGAAAACCTTGGCTTGCGTGTATTAGGCGAGCGCCCTTACAAGGTAAAACGCAACGAGCAAACCAACTGCATTCATGATTTTTCATTGCAGCTAGCATTAGGTAACAACGCCCCTGTTGATCTAGTGGCAGTGAAAGCTAATTTTCAAACGGCTTTTTTACAAACTTGGTTAGGTCAATCAGAAAGCGATGCCTTTAATAAGCTAGTACTTGCCGCACAGTTAGATTGGCGACACATTGCCATGTTGCGTGCCTATGCCCGTTACATGAAGCAAATTGGCGCAACCTATTCACAAGACTTTATAGCCGCAACCCTAGTTAACCAAGCAGCCATTACACGCCAGCTAGTTGAATTATTTGAACTGCGTTTTAACCCTGATTTAACGCCTGAAGCAACAGCAGAAGCCTCCTGCATCACAGGCATTGAAGCTGCACTTGAAAACGTTGCCAGCCTAAATGAAGACCAAATTCTGCGCCGTTACATCGAGCTAATGCAGGCCACGCTTAGAACCAACTTTTATCAGCAAGATAAAGCAGGTAACCCCAAGCCTGCCATTAGCTATAAACTAAACCCCAGCGCCATTAGCAACGTGCCACAGCCCTGCCCTAAGTTTGAAATTTTTGTCAGCTCGCCTCGTGTTGAAGGGGTTCACCTGCGTTATGGCCAAGCTGCTAGGGGTGGTTTGCGCTGGTCTGATCGCCAAGAAGACTTTCGTACCGAAGTGCTAGGCCTTGTCAAAGCCCAGCAGGTAAAAAATGCCGTTATTGTTCCTGTGGGCGCTAAGGGTGGTTTTATCTGCAAACAAATGCCGATTAACCCAGACAGGGAAGCGTTTATGGCCGAAGGCATTGCCTGCTATAAAACCTTCATTAGTTGCCTACTCGATGTCACCGACAACCTAGTTAATGGTGAAGTGGTTCCGCCCCAGCGTTTAGTGCGCCAAGACGAAGACGACACCTATTTAGTGGTTGCTGCCGATAAGGGCACCGCCACTTTTTCAGACATTGCCAATGGCATAGCCGCTGACTACAACTTCTGGCTAGGCGATGCCTTTGCTTCAGGCGGAAGCGATGGTTACGACCACAAAAAAATGGGCATTACCGCAGGTGGTGCTTGGGTTAATGTGCAACGTCATTTCCGTGAACTCGGCATTAATGTACAAGAAGAAACCTTTAGCGTGGTGGGCATTGGCGATATGGCCGGTGATGTATTTGGTAACGGCATGCTGCAATCAGACAAAATTTTGCTCACCGCAGCCTTTAACCACTTACATATTTTTGTAGACCCTAATCCAGCCGATTCAATCGCAAGCTTTAATGAACGCCAGCGGTTATTTAACCTACCGCGCTCAAGCTGGAGTGACTATAACGCTGAATTAATTTCAGCCGGTGGCGGTATTTTTTCACGTGAGGCTAAAAGCATTGCGATTAGCCCTGAAATGAAAACCTGCTTTGCTATTACCGAAGATAACCTAGCCCCAAACGACCTTATTTCAGCCTTACTCAAAGCACCGGTTGATCTGATTTGGAACGGCGGCATAGGAACCTATGTAAAAGGCAGTAACGAAAGCCATGCATTAGTTGGCGACAAGGCCAATGATTGCCTGCGTATTAACGGCAACCAACTGCGCTGCCGTGTGGTGGGCGAGGGTGGTAACCTTGGTTTTACTCAACTTGGCCGCATTGAAGCCGCCCAAACTGGTACACGCATTAATACCGACTTTATTGACAATGCCGGTGGCGTTAACTGTTCAGACCATGAAGTAAATATTAAGATTTTACTGCAAGAAGTAATGCAAGCCGGTGATTTAACACTGAAACAGCGCAATGTGCTTTTGGTTGAAATGACCGATGAAGTAGCAAGGCTGGTGTTAAATGATAACTATACCCAAAGCCAAGCCCTTGCCATTGCAGAGCTGGACAGCCGCAAAGATTTAACGCCTTACCAAAACCTAATGAACCAGTTAGAAGCCGAAGGTAAGTTGAATCGTGAATTAGAATACCTGCCAAGTGGAGCCGATTTACAAGCCAGTGCAGCCAACCAAGCAGGCTTAACTCGCCCAGAACTGGCGGTTTTATTAGCCTATGCTAAAGCCGATGTTAAAAAACAAGTGTTAGAATCAGACCTCCCCGAAAACCCTTGGCTTGCCAAAGCAATAACCCAAGCCTTTCCTAAGGTTTTAGTTGAGCGTTACCCAGCGGCTTTATACAATCACCGCCTAAAACGTGAACTGGTTGCCACCATGCTGGTGAATGAACTAGTTGACCATTTAGGCATTACTTTTGTACACCAGCTGCAAGCCACCCACAAGTTCAGTATTAGTGATATTATTCATGGTTACGCTGCAAGCCGTGATATTTTTAACCTAGGCGCTACTTGGCAAGCCATTAATGCCCTAGATTACAAGGTGGATGCTAATTTACAGCTAGAGCTTATGCACCAGCTAGCCACCAGCGTTGAACGCACGAGTTGCAATTTAATAGGCAACGGCTTAACCGCTTTAAATGCAGAACAAACCCTAGCAAACCTAACTCCAAAAGCCGCAGACGCCATGCAACAAGTGGCTAAACAGCTAACAGGGGAAGCCCTTAAGCATTGGGAAACAAGCCAAGCGCAATTAATAGCTAAGGGCGTTGCTAAAGAAACAGCCACAAAACTTGCCAGCGTTAACCACTTAGATGCCCTTTTGAATAGCATTCAAATGGCAAAAAATTAACCCCTTAAAAAAGAAACTAGAAAAGAAACATGCCCAGTGTTTATTTGCGTCTAAATATTTCCACTACTGAATGCTTGGATTTTTACAACAGCCAAGCATCCAATGTAAAAGCCTATACGGTGGATGGTCGAAGCGTAGTTTTTCCACGCCGAATTCTAAAAAGCTTAGTAGGTCATGACGGAATTAGAGGGTTATACAGAATGACCTACTCAGACACTGGGCAGTTTATTTCCATAGAAAGGGTGGCTAATTGATTTTATGGAAAAGCCATAAAAAACCCTAGACTCATTACAAGCCTAGGGTTGGTTAGCACTGCCTGTTTTTTAGAATAACCACCAAAATCCGCAGGGGCTTAAAGCCTGCTTTGCTATTACTAGGCAACGCAGCATAGAATATGCGCCAGTATTATATTCATGGCTAATAACCAAATTTTACGGGGCATTTCATGTATTCATTGGCAAGAAAACTTCTTTTTACTCTTTCAGGCGAAGCGGCACATCAAGTTGCTTTAGAAGGCCTTGATGCAGCCGCAAAGCTGCGCTTACTTAAACCCTTGGTTGCAGACCGAATTAAAGCGCCTGTTACAGTGATGGGGTTAGAATTTCCAAATGCCGTGGGTTTAGCAGCTGGCTTAGATAAAAATGCCGACCACTTGCTTGGCCTAGACCAGCTAGGTTTTGGTTTTATTGAAGTGGGTACGGTAACACCTCGCCCCCAGCCGGGTAACCCTAAACCCCGCTTGTTTCGCATTCCAAAACAAGAAGCCATTATTAACCGCATGGGCTTTAACAACAAAGGGTTAGACCACCTTATTCAGCGAGTAAAAAAGCAGCCTATCAATGGTTTGCTAGGCATTAACCTTGGCAAAAATTTAACCACCCCTGTAGAAGAAGCCGTGAATGATTACCTTCTTGGGCTAGAGGGCGTGTATGAGCTTGCCGATTATGTGACGGTGAATATTTCATCACCTAACACCCCTGGCCTGCGTAATTTGCAATACGGCGAAGCACTAAAAGACCTACTGCAACCATTAAAAGAAGCCCAAGCACGTTTAGCCGATACACACCAACGCTATGTGCCATTGGTTGTTAAAGTTGCACCCGATATGAGCGAAGAAGAGTTATTAAGCCTAGCCGCTACTTTGCGTCTATTAAAACTAGATGGCGTTATTGCCACCAACACCACGCTAGACAAATCAGCAGTGGAAGGCCTGCGTTATGGTAAAGAAGCCGGTGGCTTATCGGGTCGTCCGCTAACTGAAAAAGCCTGCGACATCACTCGCCAATTAGCCAATGCCCTAGAAGGTGACTTACCCATTATTGGCGTGGGTGGCATTTTTTCAGCCCAAGATGCCGTTGCACGCATTGAAGCTGGTGCCAGCTTAATACAAGTTTATACTGGGTTTATTTACCGTGGCCCCAGCCTTATTGGTCAGTGTGCTGAAGCCATTGCTGGCATGAAAAAAACCTAACAGCCACCTAAAGATAGCTATAAAATCTATAATTGATCTACAATAAGAAGTTATAAGCAATTCAATGATTAGCTATTATTTTATTTGAAAGGGATAACAAGGACAGGAAAGACCATGAGCACTTTAATGAAAAATGTGAATCAGCGCACTCAGCTAGCCGGTGAAAACCGTTTAGAGCTATTATTATTCCGTCTACAAAATAACTACCTTTACGGAATTAACGTCTTTAAAGTTAAACGAATCATTGCCTGTCCTGCCCTTACTCAATTGCCTTATCATCACCCTCACGTTGTTGGGGTTGCTAATACTGCCGATGGCCCTTTGCCTATTTTAGACATGCTAAGCGCCATTAAGCTTGGCAAGGTAGACGACCCACGTAAACAAAGCGTGATTGTTTGTGAATATAACCGCCACCAACAAGGCTTTTTGGTTGACCGCATTGAAAGCATCGTTAACCTGCAATGGAGCGACATTCACCTGCCACCTAAAGGCATAGGTCATCGCCACTATTTAACCTCGATTACCCGAGTAAATAATCAAATAGTAGAAATTATTGACGTTGAAAAAGTAATTTCTGAAGTAACGCCCTCCTCTGAACAGATGAGCAGCAAACTTAGTGATGATTTTGCAGAACTTAACCAATCAGGCGTGCCACGCACCGTGCTAGTGGTCGATGATTCAGTGGTTGCTCGTAATCAAATTAAGCGCTGTTTAGCCGGTGTACAGCTTGAATCGGTGCTGCTAAACGATGGCAAGCAAGCCTTAGAGCACTTAACCAGCCTTGTAAGAGAAGGCAAAAACTTAAACGATGAATACCTGATGGTTATTTCTGATATAGAGATGCCTGAAATGGACGGCTACACCTTTACACGCAAAGTAAAAGAAGACCCAGCAATGAAACACATTTACATTTTACTGCACACCTCACTGTCAGGCGTGTTTAATAAAAGTATGGTGGCGCGGGTAGGTGCTGATAACTTCATTGCTAAATTTGATGCCGATGAACTCGCCCAAGCAGTGCTTGATTTGTTTCGTAAGCGCAGCCTACAAGCCGCTATCTAAATTACTGAATCAACAAAAAGTAGGCTAGAAAACAGAGTAACGAATCGCCGTGATGATGAATAACTGAGGCCCTTTGGGCGTTGGTAAACTTAACTCATCGTCTAGGCTTTTACCTAGCAACAACCTTGCTCTAGGTGCATCAATACTAATAAGCAATGCAGAAGCATCGGCTTCATCTGGCCCAACAATGCGATAGCTTTCCTCCTCCCCCGCCTCATTTTCAAGAGTGACCCACGCACCAAAAAAAACCCTGTTTTTATCAGCAGGCTCACGGTCAACCACCTTTAAAACATCTAAGCGCTGACTTAAAAAGCGCACCTTAGACAAGGTTTGGTTTAGCTCACGCTTATTATAGGTATAATCTGCATTTTCACTACGGTCGCCTTGCGCTGCGGCTTCACGTACTTTTTGGGCTAATTCTGGGTGACGCACTTGCCACAAAAAA
The DNA here is from genome assembly GCA_947624795.1 of uncultured Marinospirillum sp. GTDB lineage: Bacteria > Pseudomonadota > Gammaproteobacteria > Pseudomonadales > Halomonadaceae > Marinospirillum. The sequence continues at coordinate 4,193 of CANQLY010000057.1, read as the reverse complement.
TCACGCTTCGATTGCAAACGGGTATAACCTTCTGGGGTAATTAAATTTGTTTTCTTTTCTGCCCTTGGGTCGGTTGCCGGATCGCGCCAGCGTGACATATTTCGGCCTTTCATACGTATTTTCCAGTGAACAATTGCAAATTAAGGATAAGGATAAGGCATGACCAGCACACCCCTGCCCCATAATAACCGCACACAACAATTAGCCCACACATTTCGGGTGGTACAGCTGACAGATTTACACCTGCTAGCAGATGCCAAAGCACGCTATCGGGGTGCAAACACCCGTGCCCATTTTTTAACTGCCTTGGCTTTAACTCAACGCCTAAAACCCAACCTGCTGTTACTGACAGGTGATTTGGCCGAAGACGAACAGCTTGCCACCTACCAATGGCTTTATAAGCAGCTCACTGCAAGCGGCTTGGCTTGGCAATGGCTACCAGGTAATCATGACAACCCCAGCTTAATGCGCCAGTTTAGTCCCAGCCACTTTCACCAACAAACTCCCCATTGGCAAATGGTAGGGCTTAATAGCCACCTGCCCAACCACACGCAAGGCAGGTTAGCGCCACAAGAACTGGCACTGCTGCAACAGGCACTTAACAACCCCAAACCTTTACTGCTTGCACTGCACCACCCGCCCGTTTCAGTGAACAGCCAGTGGAAAGATGCCATTGCACTTGAAAACGCGGCTGAATTTTGGGCAAAACTTAAACACCAACCCCAAGCCCGCTTGGTTATTTTTGGTCATGTCCACCAAGCATTTGCAAGCAAAAATTACCACAGCCACACCTTAGCAACCCCAGCCAGTTCAGTGCAATTCACCGCTGACTCTAACACCTTTGCCATCAATCAATCGGCGCTACCAGCGCTTAGGCTAATTCGCTTAAAACCTGCGGGGCGCTATTCAACACGTTTAATTTACTTCAAAATCTAAATAAGCGGTTAAAAAATGATCAACATACAAAATAAAAGCTTTATTGGTAGTCGCGAAGTTGTTACTTTTCCTGAACTTCATCTAATAATACGGGCAAAAATAGACACGGGCGCTAAAACCTCTTCACTGCATGCCACTGACATTCAAGTGATGGAAAAAAATAGCCAACAATGGATACGCTTTACAACACTAACCGAAGTGGACGGAATAACCAGCAGTGTACACTGTGAATTTCCGGTGTATGATCATCGCAAAGTACGCAGCTCTAACGGTCAAGCCCACTGGCGCTATGTTATAAAAACAGAAATTCAGCTGGGCAGTTTTCATGAGAAGGTAGAGCTGACGCTAGCTGACCGTTCAAAAATGCAATACCCTATGTTACTAGGACGCACTGCCATGAAGCAGCATTTTTTAGTTGCGCCTGGCAAAACTTACCTACAAGGTTCACCCTCCCCTGTTATTTCTTTGGAAAATAAATGCACCTAGCTATTTTATCTCGTAACGCTAATCTTTATTCGACTCGCCGCCTTGTTGAAGCTGCAGAACTGCAAGGCCACACGGTCAGAGTTATCGACACCTTGCGTTGCTATATGAATGTTACCACCAACAAACCTTCAATCCATTATCGGGGCGAGGAACTGGAAGAATTTGATGCAGTTATTCCCCGCATCGGTGCATCTGTCACGTTTTATGGCACCGCCGTTTTACGCCAGTTTGAAATGATGGGGGTTTATACCCTAAACGAATCCGTGGCCATTACCCGTTCGCGTGACAAACTGCGTTCTTTGCAGCTGCTATCACGCAAAGGCATAGGGCTACCCATTACAGGCTTTGCCCATTCGCCTGACGATATTCCCGACCTAATTCGTATGGTGGGCGGTGCACCACTTGTAATTAAATTACTAGAAGGCACCCAAGGCATTGGCGTAGTATTGGCTGAAACCGAAAAAGCCGCCGAAAGTGTCATTCAAGCCTTTATGGGTTTAAAAGCCAATATTATGGTGCAACAATACATTCAAGAAGCGGGTGGTGCTGATATTCGCTGCTTTGTTATTGGTGATAAAATAGTTGCTGCCATGAAACGCCAAGCAGAACCGGGTGAATTTCGTTCTAACCTACACCGGGGCGGCAGTGCAGAATTAATTAAAATTACCCCTCAAGAACGTGCCACAGCAACCCGTGCAGCCAAAGCCATGGGGTTAAATGTGTGCGGTGTTGACTTATTGCGCTCAAACCAAGGCCCGGTGGTTATGGAAGTTAATTCATCCCCAGGCTTGGAAGGCATTGAAGCCGCAACGGGTAAAGACATTGCTGGGCAAATCATTGAATACATCACCCGCAACGCGGCACCTAATAAAAATCGCACGCGTGGGCGAGGATAATAAAAAGGAGCCTTCATGCTGGATGCCCAAATTAACTGGCACTCTTTAGCCATTCGTGAAGCGGCGCTTACGCTGTATAAATACGAACGGATTGATCGTAAAAAATCCAATGCACCGCTTGTCGATGAGCTGGTTAGCAGCAATTGGTTGCTGCCAGAAGAGGTGGATGATGGCTTTATGCTTAGCGAGCGTGGGCGCGCAAGCTTAACAGGGCTGCTTGATTTGCGCTTGCCTGAATGGCGAGACTGGATTCTTATTCTAGAAGGTGAGCGACCACTGATTACTGAAGTGTTTGAGCAGCGCTGGCATTACTTAGAAGACCAATTAAGAGCTGACCTGCCGCACGTGCTGAATAAACAAACCTTACAAATGGCTTTGTTAGGCAATCGCCACACCGACATGCCTGAGCATTTGCTTTATGAGCTGCCACACGTTGAACTCAGTGAAGACCGCTGTTTACACCTGCGGGGTAACATTGATTTAAAGCTTGCACGCAAACAAGGGTCAGCCATTGAATTAAAAAGAATTTGGCGGCAACTCAGCGAAGCCGTTTTACCAGAAAGGGATTTTAGGCAAGTCAAAGAGCTAGAAGGTGAATTACCCTACCTAGTCATGAGCATTGAAGACCGAGGGGTTTTTTTAGATATCGACCTACCAGAAAACCTCTTGGCGCTTTGGGTTGCCCCTGAAAACCTTGAGCTTGCCGGTGAATTTTTACGTTTTCTACCCCAGTTTGTGCCACACGTACACTTTGGTGATTTAGACCATCAAGGGCTGGTCATTGCCGAGCGCTTATCACTTTATAGCCAACGCCCCGTGCGCCGTTTTATTCCTAGTTTTTGGGAAGATTACCTAGCAAACTTTGCCCTTCCTACTACAGACAAGCAAAGTGGCAAAGGGGCGGCTTGGCGCGGCCCACTGTTATCGGCAGCCTTACTTAAAGAGCTGATGAACAGCAACCGCTGGTTAGCCCAAGCACCGCTATTACTCGATGCTAGGCTGCATGAAGAGATACGTAAATTAATTGATTAAGCTGTGTACAATATGGTGGTAGCTGGCAAAGCGTGTGGCTGCAATTTGTCCATCAGCAACGGCTTGTTTTAAAGCACAGCTAGGGTCTTCTTGGTGTTTGCAATCACGAAAACGGCACAAACCTAAAAAGGGTCGAAACTCTGGAAAACCTTGAGCAATCTGTTCAGGTTGCAAATAACCCAAAGAAAACTCACGAATCCCGGGGGAATCAATTAATTGCCCACCCAAAGGAAAATGAAATAGCCTTGCCGTGGTGGTGGTGTGCCGCCCTTTGCGTGTATCTTCAGACAGGCTGCCCACCCGTAAATCAACACCGGGTAACAGGTAATTAATAAGCGACGATTTACCCACCCCCGACTGCCCTACAAATACGCTAATTTGGTCTTTTAACTGCTGCTGCAATGCTTGCAAATCTTTTTCTTGGTAAGCAGAGCTTATTAGTACCCGATAACCTAGCTGCTGATACGTGCTAAGCAAGCCTTGAATTAAGGTTTCTTGCTCGGCAGTTAAAACGCCCTGCTCCATTAAATCCCACTTGTTAATCACCAGCACCGGCTCAATACCCGTGTGCTCTGCCGCCACTAGGTAGCGGTCAATTAAATTGGCATGGGGTTCAGGTTCAGGCGCTATTACCAACAGCAGCTGGTCAACGTTGGCAGCAATCGGCTTCATGATGCCACGCATATCAGGCCGTGCTAATAAGCTGCGGCGGTCTTGGCGTGATTCAACCACCCCTTCTTCAATGGGGTTTTGATTAGGGCGCCAGCTGACGTAATCACCCGTTACTAGGTTTTCAACATTGGCGCGCACATGGCAACGCTGCCGCTGGCCTTTCCATGCACC
>CANQLY010000056.1 GCA_947624795.1 uncultured Marinospirillum sp. | reverse complement strand
AAACGACGAATACGCAGCAGTAATGTGGTCGTTCGCTGACCATAAGGCACGTGGGCAAGACACCTATCGACAGTACCTCGAGAAACGCCATAAGTTAAGCATTTAGGGCAAGGCTCTGGCAATTGAGTGAAGCGACACTCAAGAACAGCATGGCTTTCAGTAATATGCTGGCCAGTAGCAACAAGGCCAAGTTTATTTAGTTGGCAAAAGCTGGAAAGGTTAGGGCTAGAAAAGGTAAGATTGTTCATGTCGGGGGACTTAGTTTTTGTTGGTGTGGGAACTTACATTTTCTAAGATCCCCGACTCCTTTTCTAGTTAGTCAGATTTTATCTACACCCTTAAATGCGAAGAGCCTCTTTTCGTGGGCCGGCAGAAACCTTTCCTTATATTCCAGCTTGGCAAGTTCTAGCAGGTGAAGTGGATACTGAATTATTACAGGGTGCATTGGTGTTAGTAGGCACCAGTGCGCCTGGTTTGTTTGATTTACGCGCCACACCTGTTGCTTCGGTCTACCCTGGTGTTGAAGTACACGCTAATCTATTAGCAGCCATGCTAGATAAAAAGTTTTTACAACAACCTTCTTGGGCGCCGGGTGCTAATTTTGTTATTGCACTTTTTGCAGGCTTAATACTCGCTTTATCATTGCCTTGGCTTGCACCAATTTTGCAAGTCATTATTAGCTTTGGTGTAAGTATTACAATTATTACAATAACTAGCTGGCTTTGGTTAATAGAAGGCATTGTTTTGGCATTGGCTGGCCCATTATTATTAGTGTTTTTATTAACAGTTTTTAATTTTATTTGGGGCTTTTTCTATGAATCAATGACACGGCACAGGCTTGCTGATATGTTTGGTCAGTATGTACCGCCTGAATTGGTTGAAGAAATGAGTCGCCATCCGGGTAACTTTAGTTTTGCCGGTGAATCACGCCAATTAAGTGTGCTTTTTTCAGATATTCGAGGCTTCACAGCGCTATCAGAATCTTTAGCAGCTGATGAATTGAAGGTATTACTTAATCGTTACTTTACACCCATAACGGGTGTTATTTTTGATCACCGTGGCACAATAGATAAGTACATAGGTGACTTTGTTATGGCTTTTTGGGGTGCGCCCATTGAAGACCCAGACCATGCTTTGCATTCCATTCAAGCGGCAATGCAAATGCTTAAAGCCACTGAAAAAATTAGTGCTGTTTTTGTATCTGAAGGTTTGCCAGCCATCAGCGTTGGTATAGGCATTAATTCTGGCCTAATGAATGTGGGTGACATGGGTTCCAAATATCGCCGCGCTTATACTGTGTTGGGTGACGCTGTAAACCTTGCTTCACGCCTAGAAAGTTCCACTAAATATTATGGGGTGTCTTTAGTGGTGGGTGAAAAAACCCGCGAGCTTGCTTTAGAGTATTTTATTTGGCGTGAACTGGATTTAGTTAAAGTTAAAGGCAAAGATTATTCGGTTAAAGTTTATCAGCCCGTGTGTTCTATGGCAGAATCCACACCTGAATTAGAAGAAGAGCTAGCTATTTTAGGGCACGCATTGGCTTCTTTTCGCAAACAAAACTTTATTCACGCTAAAGCTTTATTTACGCAGCTTAATCAGCAGTACCCAAATATCAATCAATACATTATGTATTTAGAGCGGATACAAACGCTAAGCCAAGCGCCTCCAGCAATAGGTTGGGATGGTAGTTGGACTAGAATCGATAAGTAAACTATAAAAGGTATCGTTTGATTTAGGTGGCTTTGGTTCCTATTTCAAAACTGCAAAATACTGTAGAGGAAAAGTAATGCGTTTTTTACTGATTATTTGTTTGTTGTTTTTTGCTACTACTAATTTAAGTGCACAAGGCGTGTTAGTTGCTTGGGAGTTAGGAAAAGCTCCTGCTACTCTTGAGTTAGCTGCTACCAAGCATTTGCCTGCAAAAAAAATGACTGGTCAACGTCTACCCAGCTTGCCTAATGCTAGTTATGAACTCTTTCTTTACCAAGTAGTCGATAGGCAGCAGCGTTTAAGTTTTTTGCGTCAGTTAAGTGCTACAAAAGAAGTGAGGTTTTTTGAATTAGATGCTGAAGTTATAAATCAATCCACTGTTTTAGCGCCCAGTTATTTTGAAGGATTAGGTTTGGTCGATGCACGTTATCAACCAATTCAGTACCCTTGCATTGACTTTCCAATTGCTATTGTTGATACGGGTATTAATGTGCTGCACCCTGCTTTTAAAGGTACAGTTTTTAATTTTAATAAGAACTATTTAAGTTTAGGCAATAAAGAGGCTAAAGATGATGATGGTCATGGTACCCACGTTGCTGGATTAATTGCTGCTTTGCCAACAAATATAAATGCTAATCTTCAAGGAAACTCAGGTTCAGTAGCAGGTATATGCTCTAGTGCTACTTTGCATAATATGAAAGTGTTGCCTGCAAATTCTAAGGGCAATGTTTCTGATATTTATTTAGCTTTTATTGATATTTTAAGTCAGGGGGCTGAACGTTTCCCAATAATTAATGCATCCATTGAAACCAGTCAAGGTTTAAGTCTTCAAGGTGTCATCAAGCAATTAAGCAATAATGGGCATTTTATTGTTGCAGCAGCAGGCAATGATTCACGTTTAATTGATACTAGCCCAAGCTACCCTGCGGCTTATAGCAATGATTTTGATTTGGTGATTAGTGTTGCTAATTCACAAGCCGATACTCGCCTTGCTTCAACAAGTAATTATGGCTATCAATTAGTTGACTTTGCAGCACCCGGTGAAAAGCTGTTAAGTACTTGGATTAATGATAAGCAAGGTAATGCACAATATTATTTTGCTTCAGGAACTTCCATGTCAACGCCTTTGGTATCGGCAACTTTGGCTGCTTTAATGCAAAAATACCAATATTCTGGCTTGCCACCTGCCGCTTTTAGAGCTGCTTTAATTAATAGTTTAAAGCCAAGTGAAGAATTGCAAAGTAAGCTACGTTACTCAGGCATACTGGATACTGGTGCTGCTTTAGAAAAAGATTTTAATGCGTTATTCAAAGCGACTTGGTTTAACTTTGAATGGATTGATAGTGTTGATGCACTTTATTTAAAAGGTTATTTACTCGATGACGTTACGCATGTTTATTTTCATAATAAAAAAAATAATGACATTCAAGAGTTAGATTTTAGTTTTTCAAAAATAAAGCAGGGGTTATTTATTAATCTACCTGATGATTGGCAAGATGGGTATTTATTGCCTAAGGCTAATCAACAAGCATTAGAACCATTAGACTTTACTTTAATGGCATCTAAAAGTTTACCTAATAATGATATTGCTGTTTGTGAAGGTGATGATTGTAGCCTAGTATGGAAAAAATATAACTTAACTGTAACCCGTAAAGAAGGTGATGCTAATAGTAATTGGTGGTTATCTAATCATGTTAGGCAGGGTAAAGATGTTATTATTATAACAGGCACTAATTTATCGGCAGCGTGGCAGTTTAATTTTTCTGGGCAGCCTCGTTTACAACTATCAGCTATGCAAGCAGATAAACAAGGGCAAGGTTTGCAATATTTAACATCTGAAGAAGGTTTTGTTGTAAGTTTAGAAGGTAGTTCTGCGAATTGGTATTTAGATAATCCTGAAGATTGGGTAGTGGGTGATACTAATTTACAACAATTAATATTATATCCTCACATTGAAAGCCAAGTAAGTTCTGATACTGAAGATCATTGCTACATTGCAACGGCTGTTTATGCTGACCCTTATGCACCTGAAGTTATGCTGCTGCGTGAATTTAGAGATAAGTTTTTAATGAATTTTTATTTGGGTCAAAAGTTTGTTGCACTTTATTATAATTATTCACCTAGCTTAGTTGAATGGATGGATGATAAGCCACAACTGCAAAAACTAGTGCGTTGGTGGCTTAATGTTTTTGTAAGTTTTATTCATTTATTTTTAAGTAATGAATAGGTTGTCCCTTGTTCTTTTCTTAGCACTTTTCCGTTAAACTGTGCTTTATGGGAATGATTTATATTTAGGAATGACTGAATGCTCAATTTTTCACGTCGGCAGTTTTTGGCTGCTTCCGCTGCGGGTTTAGCGGCTGGCAGCTTGTCTGGCTGTGCGACAGGAACAAAAAATACCCTTAGGCGTAAACCACCGGCACAGTCGGCTTTGCAGCTGCTTTTTTATGCCGATACTCATGCCCAATGGCAGCCTATTTATGTGCATCCGGCGGCTAATCATTTAGGGCCTATGTCTTTGTTAGGCCAAGCGCCTTATATCACCGAGCAGTCGCGTTTAGCTAGTTTAGGTTTGAAAAGCAATTCACTGGCAGCCAGTTGGTTAACCGCACAAGCTGCTAGGTCTGGCGTTCAACCTTTTAAGCAAATGGGTGGTTATGCTGTTTTGGCTGAAGCTTTGGCTGAAAAGCGTAAGGCTTTTGGTAGCGAGGCAAGCCTTACCTTAGAAGGCGGCCAGTGTTGGAATGCCAGTGGTTTAGCCACGTTAACCCAAGGGCGTTACGGGCCTTTATCTAGCCATTGGTTAGGTGCCGAAGTGCGTGTGGCCAGTGAAGAAGCGGCTTTGTGGCCTGAAGCGGTAGAACAATTATATAAAGATTTTAAGCGCCCTGTGTTAACTGCCGAGCAACCGATTCGTTATTTCACTAAGTCGGGTGTGCGTATTGCGGTGGTGGGCTGTGTTAATCCTTGGCAGCAATTTCCGCAAGGTTTTGATGAGCAAACTTGGTTAAAGGGTTTACAAGCGCAAGTTAACTTGGCGGCTAAGTCAGCTAGTTTGGTGCTGTTATTAAGTGATGCGGGTACTAATCCTAATTTGTGGTTGTCTACGCAGTTGCAGGGTGTTGACCTTATTTTATCCTCGCGTGGGCAAGATTTATGGCCGCAGCTAGTTAGGGTGCAAAGCAATCAAACTGCTATTCCTGTTTGTTTTGCTGGCAGCCAAGGGCAGGGTTTTGTGGAATTAAAATTAACGGCAGAAGGTGATGCTTGGCATTTTGATTTGCAATATCACCCTTTGTTCAGTGATGTCGAACCTGCTTCGCCTAGTGTTAGTCAACAAATTACCCAGTTACGTGCTGCTTATGCTAGTTGGTTAGATCAACCTTTAGCCACAGCGCCTGATTGGTTATATCGCCGTGATGTATTGGCCGGCAGTTGGGACCAGATTATTGCCGAAGCCTTAAAAACCACCGGCGCAGAATTAACCCTAGCGCCAGGTTTGCGGCATGGTGTGGCTTTGCCGCCTGGCGCAGTGATTACCCGTGACCATTTGCTTAGCTTAACCGCTGGCTACCCTGCCACCTTATTTAATCTGCCGGCTGATCGTAGTCAGCTGCAATCCCGTTTAGAAGTGGGTGCAGACCAATTACTGAGTGATGATTGGTTTTTACATACCAGTGAAGATTTACCGCGTTTAACCGGCAGTCATTTTTTATTGCGTTACCAAGCTTTAGCGGGTCAAAGAATTTCTGAATTAAATTGGCCGGTTGCTTCCACCAGTGAACAAGTAAAAGTAGCAGGTTGGTCAACCCATTACCAAGGTGAAGGTGTGGCCTTGTGGCAGGTGATGGAAAACTGGTTAAGAGAACGCCCTAAAAATTGGCAGCTACCTGAAATAGAAAAGCCCAGTTTAGCTTTTGTAGACGGTCATCCGGGTTGGCATCCTGAGGCGCTTTTGTGAAGTTGGCATTACTTAAAAAGCTAGGCTTTTGGCTGGGTTGGCTATTTTTAGCTATGGCCTTGGCCAGTTTGGTTTGGTCATTTTTGTTATGGCGCTATCCTTTGCCTGTGGCAGAAAAAAGTACTTCAACAAACCCAGTAGCTAGCCAAGCCATAGTGCTGAAGGGCTTAGAAAAACACTGGTTAGTTGGCGAACAAAAAGCACCGCAAAGGGTGGAAACTAACGAGCCTATTCAAGTAAGTCGTTTAGCCGTTAAGGTGCAGGGTATTTTATTTTCTAACCAAGCCGAACGTTCTGTCGTTATGCTGAGTTATCGCAATAAAGACCTAACGCTTTCAAGCGGTGATGAATTAGAAACAGGCATTTTGTTGGTTAAAATAAAACAAGATGCTTTGGTGTTTGATCGTAATGGCCAGTTAGAGCAGGTGCTTTTAGATTTAGATAAAACCGCTCAGTTAGACCAGCCACTAGAAGAAAAACTAAGCAAGCCTGCCCGTGCAAAAAGCAATGAATTGCCTAGCCAAGTCACTGAACAGCGGGTGGGTAGTCGAGTTTTAGAAGAAACCTTTGGCCCTGAATTTCGTCAATCTTTGGTGCAAGACCCTTTGCAGTTAATGAGCTACATTAGTGTTTCGCCTTCTTCTAAAGGAGGCCAGCTGCAAGGTTTTGTATTACAGCCAGGTAGTAAGCCAGAGCTTTTTAAACACTTTGGTTTGCAAGCCGGTGATTTATTAGTTGCTGTCGATGGTGATTTGGTGAGTGATACTTCAGCAATGATGGACTTACATTCACGTTTAGCCACAGCGGAAGGTTTGGATATCGACCTAATGCGTGGTGATGAGCGTTTAAGAATTCGTATAGAAATGGAGTAGTGAGTGAAGCTGCTAAGAATACTAAGTTTGCTCTGGTTGTTAATGTTGGTGGTTCTTCCGCTACAAGCCAGTGAAGAACGTTTTAGTGTTAATCTGCAAGATGTTGAGTTAAGCGAGTTTATTGACAGTGTCGGGCGAATTACGGCCACTACTTTTTTAGTTGACCCACGGGTGCGAGGCAAGGTGAGTATTCGCAGCCAGCAAAAGTTAACTGCCAATGAAGTTTATGAAGTGTTTTTATCGCAGCTTAGGGTGAATGGTTTTGCGGCTGTGGCATTAAATGATGGCACACAAAAAATTGTGCCTGAACAAACCGCACGTTTAGAAGCCATTCCTGTAGAAGGCAATGAGCAGCCTAATTCGGATGGTAAAGATTTACTAGCGACCCGAGTTTTGTCGTTACAAAATTCTGATGCTGCCCAGTTGGTGAATATTCTTACCCCTTTAATGGATAGGCGTATTGGCGTGATTACTCACTATGCGCCCACTAACCTGCTAATTTTAACCGACTGGGGAACCAACCTAGAGCGCCTAGCCAGCCTAGTAGAACGCATCGACCAAGTGAGTAGTGATAATTTAAGTTTGATTACTTTAGAGCACGCTTCTGCCTCTGAAATGGAGCAGCTTTTAACTCAGCTATTAAGACGTGAAGGGCGAGGGGGGCAGCCGCCGCAAATTATGTCGGATAGCCGTTTGAATAGTTTGCTAGTTAGGGCAGATAAAGCTACCCGCAAAGAAATTCAGCGGTTGGTAACCGAGCTAGACCAGCCTGTTGAGCGTTCGGCGACTACCCAAGTCTTTTATTTACGCCATGCCAAAGCCGCAGAAATGGCGACCTTATTGCAAGCCATGGCAGGTGAAGAAGCAGCAGCTAAAACTGAAACCGCCAAGGCTAATCGTAAAACCCTGGTTCAGGCGCATGAATCCACCAATGCGTTGGTGGTGGCAGGTAATCCTGACCAGTTACGAGAAATGCGCTTATTGGTGGACCAGTTAGATATTCGTCGGGCACAAGTTTTAGTGGAAGCCATTATTGTCGAAATATCGGATTCACAAGCTAAAGATATGGGTGTGCAATGGTTAATGGTCGACCAAACTTCAGGCTCAATTCCTTTAATGACCGGTAACTTTGGCCCTAAGGGTGTTGGTTCCATTGGTTCAGGTGCAGCGACCGGGGGTACCGATGGTGCTTTAGGTGCTTTAGCAAAGTTAGAAGGTATTACCGCAGGGGTAGGTCGAATTAGTAAGTCGGGCATTAGTTTTGGAGTGCTATTAAATGCCTTACAAAGTAATACCAACTTTAATATTCTTTCCACACCCAGCATTTTAACGTTAGATAATGCCGAAGCTTCTATCCTTGTTGGGCAGGAAGTGCCTTTTGTAACTGGCTCTACCGCTGGTGATAATAACAGCAACCCTTTCACCACCATTCAGCGCAAAGAAGTGGGCGTGCGCTTACAAATTACCCCGCAAATTAATGATGGTAATTCGGTACGTTTAGAGATTTTACAAGAAGTGTCTAATATCGAAGATTCAGTGACTGCCAGCGATATTATTACCAATAAACGTGAAATTAGAACCACGGTGATGGCGGATAATAACGATATTATTGTGCTGGGTGGTTTGATTCGTGAAGACGAAAAAGAAACGGTACGTAAAGTTCCGCTTTTAGGCGATATTCCTTTTCTGGGTGCGCTGTTTCGTTCGACCAGTGTTAGCCGTGAAAAACGCAACCTAATGGTGTTTATTAAGCCGCAAATTTTGCATGACCGAGATTCTTTGGCTCAGTTAAGTTCTGAAAAATACCGCTATATGCGTGCAGCACATTTATTAGAAAGTGGTGACCAAGACCGCTTAGCGCCTTGGGATGCCGCCCCCACTAGCCAAGCTACTTCTTTAAGCGAGCTGTTTCCTTCACGCCGTGAACAACGTGCTGCCATAAAAGCAGGGCAGTCAAACTAATGGCAGTTCAAGTTGAATTACTGCCTTACCGTTTTGCACGCCGGTCGGGTGTTTTGGTCGAGCCTTTAACCGCAGGCCAATATCGGTTAGTTGCCAAAAAAAACGCCGAAGTGGCTGATTTGCATGAAGTGCTGCGAGTGCAAGGTGAGCCGGTTAATTTGGAATGGTTAGAAGCAGGCGCTTTTGAAAGCCGTTTAGCCCAAGCCTATGATGCAGGGCGAGCCAGTACGTCCGAGTTAATCGAAGGCATTTCTGACCAAGTGAATTTAGACAGCCTAATCGAAGAACTACCTGCCATAGAAGACTTGTTAGAAAGTGAAGGCGAAGCCCCCATTATTCGTTTAATTAATGGTTTATTTGCTGAAGCTTTAAAACTGCATGCTTCTGATATTCATATAGAAACCTTTGAACAAGAGTTAGTGGTGCGCTTTAGGGTGGATGGTGTTTTGTTGGAAGTATTAAGACCACCACGCAAGTTAGCGCCTATGTTGGTTTCTCGTATTAAAGTGATGGCACGTTTAGATATTGCTGAAAAACGCCACCCGCAAGATGGGCGGATTACCGTAAGAGCCGCAGGGCGAGAAGTGGATATTCGTGTTTCTACCCTGCCAGCGATTTATGGCGAAAGAGTCGTCATGCGCTTATTAGATAAAACCGCCGCTTTGTTGGGCATTACCGAGCTAGGTATGCCAGAAAAAGTTGAAGCACGTTTTCGGGAATTATTACAGCAGCCCAATGGTATTTTGTTAATAACTGGCCCAACGGGTTCGGGTAAAACGACCACCCTTTATGCCAGCCTTACCCAGCTGAATGATGCCAGCCGCAATATTTTAACCGTAGAAGACCCAGTGGAATATGCTATAGCCGGTATAGGGCAAACGGCTGTGAATACTAAAGCGGACATGACTTTTGCTAAGGGGCTAAGAGCGATTCTTCGCCAAGACCCCGATGTGGTGATGATAGGTGAAATTCGTGATGTGGAAACGGCCAATATCGCGGTGCAAGCCAGTTTAACCGGCCACTTGGTTTTATCGACCCTGCATACCAATTCCGCCTTAGGGGCAATTACCCGTTTACGGGATATGGGCATAGAACCTTTCTTATTATCGTCCAGTTTAAAAGGGGTCATGGCGCAGCGTTTGGTTAGGCGTTTATGCCGCCTTTGTACCCAGAGCCGCCCAATTAGTGAACTAGAAAGAAAAGATTTAGGTGCTAGTGCGGCTAAGCTAATTGAAGTTTTTGAACCCGTGGGTTGTGCTGTTTGCCAGCAAACTGGTTATCAAGGTCGGGTAGGCTTATATGAATTTGTGCCCATTACCGCCAGCCTAGCCGCTAAAATTCACCAAGAAGCCGCAGAAGCTGATATGGCTGCTGAAGTATTTAGTGAATGGCCAGATTTATTAGCCGCTGGGGTAGAGCGAATTGCACGTGGCGAAACGTCCGTTGAAGATGTGTTGCGAGTGACCCGAATTTAAAATGGCTACTTTTAAATACCAAGCGCTAGACAAACAAGGCAAGGTGGTTAAAGGCGTTATCGAAGCAGAAAGTGAACGCCATGCTCGCCAGTTATTGCGTGACCAAGCACTTTTTCCACGTAAAGTGCAGGCCGGTGCTGCAGAAAAAGAACAGCCAGCTGGGGGTTTTAAGCGAGGTAAGAAATCAGCGGCTGGGTTGCTAAGCCACGACCAAAAAACGCTCTTTACTCGCCAGCTAGCGACCTTGGTATCCGCTGGTTTGCCTTTAGAATCTGCCTTAGAAACCCTAGCCAGACAAGCAGAAACTGAAAAGCAACGCAGTTTAATTCAAGGCGTTAGGTCAAGCGTTAGAGAAGGGCATAACTTAGCGGCAACACTGCGTTCTTGGCCGAAAACTTTTGATAACCTTTATTGTGCTTTGGTAGCAGCAGGTGAAAAAGCCGGACGTTTAGACCAAGTGCTGATGCGTTTAGCCGACTATTTAGAAACCAGCCAAAAGCAACGCCAAAAAGCCCGCATGGCAATGGTTTATCCTTTGGTTTTAACTTTTGTTTCTTTAGGCATCGTTATCGCACTGATGAGCTTTGTCGTACCTCGCATTGTTAGCCAGTTTGACCATGCCGGACAAACCTTACCAGCCATTACTCGTGGGTTAATTTGGCTAAGTGATGCGATTCGTGATTGGGGTGTGGCAGCGGCAGTGGTGATGGTTTTAGTGGTTATAGGTTTGCGTTTTTTGCTAACTAAGCCTTCGATAAAATTAAAATGGCACGGCAAACAATTAAGCTTACCTATGCTGGGGCGTTTGGTTAAAGCCTTAAATACCGCTCGTTTAGCCCGTACTGTAGCGATTTTAACTGCCAGCGGCATTCCTTTATTAGATGCTTTGCAGGTGGCAAGAAATACCCTGAATAATGTTTTTTTGCAGCAGGTGGTGGATGGTTTAATCGACCAAGTAAGGGAAGGGGTTAGCTTAAACCGTGCCCTAGAACAAAGCGGCCACTTTCCACCCATGATGACTTATATGGTTGCCAGCGGTGAGGCCAGCGGTGAGCTAGACCAAATGCTGGTTAGGGTTGCCGACTTGCAAGATAATGAGTTTCAACAAAAAGTTGATCTGGTGTTAACTTTGTTTGAACCCTTAATGATTTTGTTTATGGGTGGCGTGGTGTTAACCATTGTTTTAGCTATTCTGTTACCCATAATGCAGTTGAATGATGTATTAAAGATATAAAGATTGACTAATTGCCTCCTCATTAACGTAAATCAATTATTAATAAAGTTAAAAATTCAGTAATCGAAGTGAAGGAAATTGAAATGCTTAGAAATACAAAGCTAGCTGATAAGAAAAAATTTCAAAAAGGTTTTACCCTGCTAGAAGTAATGGTGGTGCTGGTGATTATAGGCCTGTTGGTAGCTATTGTTGCGCCCAATGTGCTGGATAACCAAGACAAGGCGATGGTGCAAAAAGCCAAAGCCGATTTATCTAGCCTAGAGCAAGCCATGGAAATGTACCGTTTAGATAACTTTACTTACCCCACCACTGGGCAGGGTTTAGATGCGCTAGTTAAAAAACCAACGATTGCGCCTGAACCCCGTAACTACCGTGCTGATGGTTATATTCGTCGTTTACCGACCGACCCTTGGGGCAATGCTTACCAATACCGTTCACCGGGCGAAAAAGGCCGGATTGATGTTTTCTCTTTTGGTGCAGATGGCCGAGTGGGTGGCGAGGGCTTAAATGCGGATATCGGCAACTGGGATTTATAAGTCTCCTATTTATAAGCCCTCTACAGCTTGTAAGTCTCAAGGCTTCACCCTTTTAGAAGTGCTGGTGGTGCTGTTTATTATTGGCATTACCGCTTCGATAGCTGTGGTCACTATGCAGCGCAGCGAGCAAGACTTAGTTGATAAGCAAGCAAGACAACTATTAGAAGACTTTTCTTATGCAAGGGATTTAGCGTTAAACCGCTACCGTTTGGTGGGTTGGCAGGTGACTGAAAGCGGTTATCGCTTCACCCTGCGTGATGAGTTAGGTTTATGGCAGCCTTATATTAGTCGTGGCTTGCCAGAACGCCAGTGGCCAGAAGGAGTGCGTTTGCAGGGTTTATCAGAAGAGTCAGCCCTTTCAAAAGAGTTCAGTACAGAGTTTAGTGAAAACCTAGCGCCTTCTTTGGTGTTTTTTCCTGCCGGAGAAGTGACTGCTTTAAGCCTAACCCTGCAGCTAGGTGAAGCAGAGCGCAGTTTACGAGTACAAGCAGGGCATTTTGAATTATTAGATTTACCAGCCGAGCCTTCCCAATGAACAAGAGCCAAACGAATCAAAAAGGCTTAACCCTAGTTGAAGTGCTGGTA
>CANQLY010000055.1 GCA_947624795.1 uncultured Marinospirillum sp. | reverse complement strand
CTAGACCCCATCACCAACCTTACGGTCGGCTCAAGTATTTTGGCCGAAGCAATCAAGTCTTCACCAAATGATTTAGAGCTTGGCATAGGCCGCTATCACAGTTGGAACGAAGAGTGTGCACGCTGGTATGGGCAAAGAGTGCTTTCTATCTATCGCAATATTTTACATGAACTGGAGGTCCGTCAATGACAACCAATCAACAAGACTTCTATCAATTAAATTTGGCGTACCTACACGCAGCACGAGAATTGGCGCGAATTGATCCGCAAGAGGCCGTCTTGCGCTTTGGACTTACACGCGACGTGGTTGATGCTCTGATTAATGCTGGTGTTGACGACCTGCAACGAGTGGCGACCTCATCATTCATGCTGTTTCAACCAAGGGGTAACCAAAGCCAACTGATTGAGATGGTGAAGAGCAAAGGCACAGGTATCCCAAGAATCGCTTATTTATTATCAACCCTAAACAACAAGGGGGATGCATGATTGATAACCTGTCCAAAAGTGAGCTATTTACCCGAGCCTCGCTGCTTATTAAATACGGATTTCGAACAACCATTATCGCGCTCGATACAGGTTTGCCAATCCACATTATCAGAAGGCTCCACAAAGAAGTGACTGGCAAGTCACCTTGTCCTGGTCAATTGCCAGAATCTGATGCCATCGTCAAAAGCAGAAGAGCATTAGTTGAAGGCTCCCTGCTTATGGCGCTTTATGTCAATATTGGTGGTGATAATGTCTACAAGCAATTAAATATCGATGCTTTGATGAAGGCTTACGATGCGTATTTGGTTGCAAGAAAAGAAGCAGATCTTCCAGCTGAGATCCCCTGGAAAAAACTGACCATCAATGAAGGTTGGGTTCTAGCTCGTGATTTAAGATCACAGCTTGCATCCTTACACCGGTGTCGATGCGGCAGTCTGTATTTGACGGTATCACAACAGCGCATTCAGCTTAAATGCCCTGTGTGCGAAATTATGGCCGAGCAAACCACTAGAGCACTTTTTGAGAACTAACATGCTGATACATGATTTGATTGTGCACCGTCTGTGCACTTTGAGAGTACTAAGAAGATGACAAACTTACTTAAATCTTTACCAGCACGCTGCTGGTTTATATCACTGGGGCTTTTTCTGGCAACTTTGGCTGCGGCTCATTTCTTTCCATCAGAAATATTAACGACATCTGCCAAGTTAGCGGCTCTGCCATTTCTGTTCTGCACCGTCGTTTTTTTCAGCTACTTGGGATTCAAAGCGACCTGTAATCCCATCGGACTTATTGCCATAATCACTATGCTTGTAGCAATCGCATATTGGCAAGCGAGTTGGACAATTGTTGGTTTGGGACTCTTTTTCTTAGCTATTTGTACTGGAATTAGATTCTTGAGTAGCCAAGTTAAAGATTCGGGTAGAACTTTGAGCATTGAAGAAAAATGGTATTGGTATAAGCTCCATTCGTTTTTTGATGGCTTTTATCCAAGGTATCCCAAAAAGCCAAAAAAATAGCCAGCCAACCACAAGCTGGCTACCTTCTATTTTCAGTTCCTTCCTGATGCCTGGTTATAAGCCCTAATATCGATCAAGTTGTTCTGAGCATAATCTCCCGCAAGCGATGCATTTGAGATCACCGCTATCTGCTTATCCACAAATGCTTTATCTTCTTCGGACACACTGTCAGGAATGTAAGCGCCACTCTCATCCTTTTGACGATACTCATTTAGCATTTGCTCCCTTAGACCTAGCATTTCAGGCGACCAACTCGATGAGTCTTCAGAGTTGAATACGCGCCCCGCCAAACCTTCATTGAAAGCTTGAGCGAACACTTGACTTTGAATCGGGGTCAATCCCATTCTCTGCCCTTCGCTGTATGCTTCCTGTTTAAAATCATCAGCATACTGCTCTAAGAACTCACCATATCGATTGTTAACTGCCGCACCGAATGCCCCCGCCAACATGGCTTCAGACTTAGTGCCCCAGTTAACTTCGGAGGCATACTGCGAACTCGAACCACTGTATGCATCATTAAACGCCGTCAAAGGATTTTCCAAAGAGGTTCCGGCATCAACGGCTGCTTTTAACCCATCCCATGTTGATTTGCTGGCCACCGTTGCATTGTGCAAGAAACCTCGTGAGCCAGGTTCTGCAAGGGCTTGCTCCTTGTAACTCTCATAGTCTTCGCCAAAATGATTCAAGGTATGCAGTGCTGCATCAGTATGCTTGCCACTGAAATCACCGATAGCACTGGCGCTGTTGAAGAACATTTCAGCACCAGATACTCCGCTATCATCAGCCATAATGCGAGATCGCCACTGAGAGCCAGCTTCACTGTTTAGTCCAGATTGATAGGTACTTGTGTCAGAAGCTACGGCCTGCTGGGCTTGTTGCTGATGCGCATTCAGCTGTCCATCTACACCAGAAAGATTGGTTTGGTAAGCGGATTGAGCCGAATTGAACTGCGTTTGGACTGTTGCAGCATCCTCATAACCTCCCAGTACACCCGATTCGACTTGGCTTTGAATACCACCAAAAGTAGGTGCCGTTGATGACAAGTCTTCATTAGAGCGTGGCTGTATCGAGCGTAAATCGGCTCCGGTAGCCATGGCCATAACAGCCATTGCTGCTTGATAATCATTGTCGCGTTCAGCGGGCGTTGAAGAGTTGCTCTAGGTTAAAGACTCCATAGCTGCGGCCACATACGCCTGATTATCATCAGGTAGCAAGCGCTGATACATTGGTAGGTTTTCACGTAGTCGGTTACCGGCTTCAACATGCTGGTTCATATAGCGACCTAAATAATCCATTACTTCAGGGTTATCCGCTGCTAATCGAGTTAACGTCGCACCATCCGTGTTTCTTTGTCCTGATAGACTGTAGCTGGCCTGATCAAGCTCACTAAAGCGGTTTGATGCCGTGACAACGTCTTGTGCTGAACTCTGAAGTGACTGATAGTCTTGATTAGACAACGACATCTCAACGCCAGAGCGTCTTGAATCTGAAAGGTCCTTAACCATCGCATCGCGATACTCAGCACGTCGTGAATCACTCGATGCCAAGCTTTGCATCTCCCCAGTGAGCGTATTTGCGGTCGTAGACCGAGAACTGCCTTCTGACGACTCAACTTGGCCACTAAAGTTACCGCCTAAATCCAGCCCAGCTCGTACCCTTGATAGTTTTGGTACACGAGATGAATCTGGCTTATCAACTCCAGGCAAATTACCTTGTGGAGAATCATTGCCTCCCGTTCCAAGAAGCCTCCCAAGAAAACCCTTATCGGCAACTTCTTTCTCACCGGGATTAGTAATGGTTCCATCGCCACCAACCCTTAGTCCGCCAGATAACACGCCCGATACCAAGCCACGTACAGCATCTTTTTTATCGTCTCCGAAACCATACCGTGTTTGAAGGTCATCAGTGACCTGATTAACAACGGCACTAGATGCGGAATTAGAAGAACCGATCTGACGTCCAACCGAAGACAGGTTGTCGTAACTTAGCTTTTCACCAAAAGTTCGACTCATGGTATTGCCAACCTGACGACTAAAGGCTTGGGTTGCCTGAGTCATGGATTCTTTTGCAGAGCCGACCATTGAACCCACTGCGTTACCGACAGAGAAACTGCTTAGTAGGTTTGACGCACCGGTCATAGCA
Organism: uncultured Marinospirillum sp.; assembly: GCA_947624795.1. Classification (GTDB taxonomy): domain Bacteria; phylum Pseudomonadota; class Gammaproteobacteria; order Pseudomonadales; family Halomonadaceae; genus Marinospirillum. The sequence goes on along the minus strand of CANQLY010000055.1, from coordinate 9,091 downwards.
GAACCCGTAAGAGCTGAATTCTGGAACATTGACTGTGATTGCATTACCGGGGCATTTTTCGCGACATCTGGACTTGCCAGCTTTTCATCAATGGCATCACCGTTTTGAAGACGTCCAGCCAAGTGGGTAGCGGTTATTGCTGAGCCATACACGAGCATGAGCGAAATCGCCGGAACACTCGACGCCAACATGCCGCCAGTAGCTATCCAGGTTTGCAGCACTGAATCCATCTGCATCATCCCAGCAAAAGATGGCACTTCTGTACCTGCAAAGGCATCAAGCGCCGACATTTTCCCTGCAACGGTTAAATGAATATACAGGTTAATGATGGCCATGACAGGCATCCAAAGTTGAATCCAAAGCAGGATTAACAAGTACTTCCCGGCCATTCGCATCCCGATTTGGCCAAGGGAAATCACAAAGGCCATCAATGGGGTGATGGCGTAAATGAAGCCCTCAAAAAACGTCATCATCGGACGAACGATACTTTGGAACAGGGTCTGCTCCGCCGCCCATTGTGTATTGCGCTGCTCAATCGCTTGGTTAACCATAACGGCTGCGGTGAAAGCTTGATCATCCATATACTTGCCCGTCACGCTTTGCTCATAAATAGGCAAAAGCACCGACGCGGTCATGTACTCTTGGGTGTTAACCGAAGCCAAACCAAGGTTATTCAGTGCATTTCGGATCACGTCATCAGTGTCAGTGGCTGACGAAGTCCCCAATGAGGCTGATAGAACCTGTTTAAGCCTTGGAATGAAGGTTGATTCTGTTATGAGTTTCAGCTGGCTATAGGCATCGGTGCAGTCCAAATCGCTACTGCTACCACTGAGCATGATGCGTGTGCCATAAATACGCGAATCAAACCTAATCGCAGTCATTGGGTTAGGATCACTCAGCACCTGATCTAGGTTCTTTTGGCCGATGTCGATACCAATCAAGGTACACTCTTTGATGTAGTTAAACCACGATTGCTCGATGTCCGAACCGGCGACACGATTTGCATCACCCAACCCAGAGCGATCCATCACCTGTTTTCTCACTTTAATCAGTGACTGTAAACTGGATGCAAAGCCGTATTCCGTCATGGCGGGAGTTGAGAACGCCGTTTCAAACAATCGCGTGATTTGAAAGCCAACAGTCGAAATCGTACTGCCTGCGGCAGCAACACCGATGGGCACATTATCAACCACTCGAACTTGTCCCGTGTACGCATCCTCAATGCTCACGCGGGTACTGGGCCCAAACATGGTTGCAAAGACTAGCCATGAGACTAAAACGTGTTGAAAGTTAATCCCACGACCACCTTGCATTAAGGCCTGAACAGAGACCATCAATACCCCAATGAGCAAGCCAATCCGAACCATTGAAGTAAAGTCGCCTGTACCAGTGATCATTGCGACAGCATTCAGGACCTGCTCTAAAAAAGCCGAATCCCCGATGGAATAGATTTCCCACATTATCTATTCCCCCAGCGCCGTAGATTTAACGGTGTAATAACGCTGTTTGCGAATGGTCTGAATCACCTGGTTAAAATGCGCCAGTAATTCTTGCTCTGAGCCGTATCTTCGCTGTAACGCGGCGTACTCCTCATTGATTTGGCGACGTGCACGTTCAAGGTCTTCGGTTAACAACTTCGCATAGGCATGATCTTCCACACCAGAGGTGCTTCTAGCTGCGTTGAGCATGTCTTCAACCAATGCCCGGGCCATCTCAACAGCAATAAATGGTGCTGCCCGTGAAGCAAACGACCTAGCGGCACCTTCATTTAATGCAGAAAGTGTTCGAATCATGCCGCCAATGCTCGCGGGAGCCGAGGTCATAAAAGCCTTTTCGGTGGTGCTAGCAGCCCCTGTATTTCGAGCAAACTTAAAAATAATGCCGTTACTAGAACCTGTACCAAGAAGTAAATTTTCTACCTGAGTTGATAACCCGGTAAGAGTCACGTTAGTGATTGTTGGGTTCAAACAACCGTCTTGCGTCACTGTGTCACATCGGTACATAGCGACGTTACCGCCGTGAATTAGATGCTCAATAGTCACTTTATTGCCATTCAGTCTGGTCAGTTTTGGGGCTTTACCTTGGCCATCAGCCGCATTTGCCAAATCACCAACGATGATCGAACCCGTCACCGACATAACCGCTTCAAGAAAACGGTCATCCCCCGATGCAAACCAGCTTGATGCCGAGTGACGTTTCAGTGCTCGCCAGACCAAGTTACCTTTAATCGTTTTGTTCACATCAGATGCCGCGACACTTGAAGCATTCTCGTAAGGGTTCTTACCATTGGACTCACTCCAACTGGTAAAAATGTCTCCAGCCCCTTTAAGTGAGCTCAACATGCTGGCTTCTGTTTGCCCCTTTTTACCAAAAGCAGCTAGGGTATCGTTCACGACTCCCTGAGCCATTTGACAGGAATTGCCGAAATACTCGTTCAACTGCTGGATTTTCTTTTGCAGAGTCTCCATGTGCTGGGAACATTTCTCACACATAGCACTGAGCGCCAATTGGAATGCGTATCCCTTGGCATTTGCCGCTACAGAGCGAAGTAATTGAACAAACTGATCTGCATTAACAAATGACAAACTTCCAGCGAACATATCAATGCCGCCACAACCGGCTTGGAATGACGGAGGCACCATTGAGACGAGGTTCTCGTTCATGATCCTGTTACGGACAACAACACTTCCGCCAGATATAACGCCACGCCGCTGACTCTCGAATACACCAGGCGCAGTGCTGTTGGTCATTGAACCAAATAACTGGTTCATCTCCTGCTGCAAGCTTGCTTGGCTCATAGATGAAAAACCAATCGCACAGGCGATTAGCGATACTTGGAATACTTTTTTCATCGTTATAACCCTCCTTTTGCACGCAGATAGCGAACAAGGAACTCAGGGTCCTGTAATATCTTTTCGTTAAGCTCTTGGGCTGACATCGCGAGTGACACGCCGGGCTGAACAGGTCTAGTGGCATAGTAAGTTTGATCGTCAATCCAACCGGCTTGATGGGCTGCAAGAATGATTCGATTATTGAGCTCATCAAGGCTCATTGCGCCTTGGCCAATCGGAGTGATGACATTTGGCGGATCAACTAAGAACACGGCAGGGACAGTCGTAACGGACAAGGATTGTGCTTGTCCTGAATCGACTTTGTAATTGGGAAACTCTCCACCCGGTAAAGGCATGCCATCGACAGCAATAGCAAACACCTCGAAACCGTAGTTCAAAGCCATGGATTCGATGATAGGTGCTTGAGCGTGGCAGTAAGGGCAATCCGAACGATAGAAGAAGAACAAGCCAGCCCGTTTTGCTACTTCACCTAAAGCTACATCACGTTGAGCGCCAGCTTCTCGATCCATCCGATTGGCAGCATAGGTCGCCAAGGGTCTGCGACTGATTTCATCCAAAACAGGATCGCCCATGACCACCTGCTGACTAACATCAGCAAACTGTGAACCCTTATCCATCATGACTCGCTGGAGATACAGATAGGCTCTGACATTCTCATTCGTCGGCTCATCAATAGCCTTGTCCATGAACGACTGCATGTGCTCTCGGAACCAGGCAGCACTGAAGGGGTTTAGCTCGTCCTTTGTGGGCTCCATGACTCCAGATTCCGGCTTTATTTGCTCTTCAGACTCCGCTGGCTCAGGAATGACCTGATACCAAAACCAGCCTTCCTGACCACGCTGATAGAATGGATCATCACTGGCATGGGCGGGCAAGATGAAGAGAAAGAAAATAATAATTGGGATGGTCACCCATAGGATAAACCAAGGGAACAAAGGGGTTCTCATTGTCAGCTCCAGAAATTTTCACAGAGCTAACATGCTAAAGATCCCCGTCAGGGCGATTGGACAGATAGATGAAGGAATTGTGAGTGTTTCTAACTAGCTGTTGTGATCTGGTAAAAACAGCTAACGCTACAGTTGGAGTTGATGTTTCCTTGAAAAAAACTTAATGTGATTTTTAAATGCACGGTTTTTCTGTAGTCCGCAGAAATCATATAAGGAAATTTCAGTGTTTCTTAAAGAACTTCAATTAACTAATTTCAGAAGATTTGAAAGCTTAAAAGTAAATTTTCAAAAAGGCTTAAATGTACTTGTTGGTGAAAATGATTCTGGCAAAACCGCTATAGTTGACGCGATTCGTTATATATTAAATACAAAAAGCTTTGAAAATATTCGATTTGAGCCAAGAGATTTTTATAAACCAACTAAGATTACAGGTGGCAACCCGCAACAAGAAAGAGCCGATACATTTACCATTACTGCAGTTTTTTTTGATTTCGAAGAACAAGAAGCAGCAAAATTCATTGAGTGGGGCTATTTCAACGAAGAAAAAGAATTTGAGTTAAGGTTATTTCTAAAAGCAAAATTACTAGATAACGATAGAATTACTTGGGATACAAAAGCTGGTCCTCAAGGTGCGGAATCACATATGGATAGTGATGCAAAAGCTTTACTGCAAGTCACATATTTAAAGCCTTTGCGAGATGCAGAAGCTGAAATGACACCTGGTTATCGTTCGCGTCTTGCACAGATATTACAGAGTCACAATAGTTTTAAAAAAGAAAAAGGAGTTGATGGGCAATACAAAAAACATGAATTAGAAAAAATTATTGAGGATGCAAATAAAGAAATTTCAAAATTCCTCGATGACGTTAAAACTAAATCATCAGATGAAACTTCACCAACTATTCTCAAGAGTATTAACTCCTATATTGAGGATTTTCGCCAAGTAGATGATCAGCGAGAAGCATCCGTAAAAATTGCAGATCCTGAGTTACACAAAATACTAAAAACTCTTGGCTTAGAACTGGAAGAAAATAGTTCTGGACTGGGCACACTCAATAAACTTTTTATGGCGGCTGAGTTACTCCACCTTGAAACAGACCCTTTTGACACTTTACAGCTTTGTTTAATAGAAGAATTAGAAGCTCATTTACATCCACAAGCTCAGCTGCGAGTAATTAACGCTCTAAAATATATTAGCAATAAGAATGGTAATCAATTCATTTTAACCACACATAGCACAACAATTGGCGCATCTATTAGCTTAGAAAATCTAATTTTATGTCGAGGACAAAATGTATATCCAATGTGGCAAGGGCAAACTAATTTAGCTATTGGTGATTATAAATTTCTGCAACGGTTCTTAGACTCAACTAAAGCAAATATGTTTTTTGCTCGAGGTGTCATAATGGTTGAGGGCGATGCCGAAAATATCTTAATACCCACTATTGCTGATTTAATAGGCAAACCGTTACATAAATATGGGGTTTCTATTGTCAATGTCGGTAGTACCGCATTTTTGCGATATTCAAAAATATTTCAAAGAAAAATTTCACCTGAATTGGATTTACCCGTTTCGGTGATCACCGATTTAGATATTCCCGCAATTGAATATTTCGATAGTGAACAGAAAGATAAACCTGAGTATTATCAAGTTAAAGAAAATATCTTAACAGATACTAATGGAAATTCTCATTGTTTAGAAAGTATTCATAAAAATATTTATACAAGCTTAGATGACTTAAAAGCAGCGGTAAAATCCGCAATCAGTCAAACCACTATGCCTAAAGGGTTAAATACTCAAATCGAACATTGGAAAGTAAGACTCGATAAAGACAATATTCTAAACATTAGAACCACAAAATCTCAAACCCTAAAACGAAAATATGACAGCCAAAATGTTAAAGTATTCACTAATAAAAACTGGACGCTAGAGTATGATTCAGCCTGTAGTGAAGAATTGCGAGATAGTTTTGCTTTAGCGGTTCAAATAGCTAAAAAAATCAAATCATCAGAAAGCTATTTTAATGAGTTATTTGATGAAGATAACAAGTTTCAAATACCCAAAGAGATAGCTGGAGAAGTTACTCAAGGTAATAGCCTTGAAGAAATTGCTTACCACATATTCAAACCGTTTGTTGATTCAGCAAGCCCATCAAAAGCTGTTACCGCGCAAATATTTTCTGAAATATTACTGTTAAAAAAAGATACTTTAGTTGAGGCGTTAAAACGCGATAGTTACTTAAAATACATTATTGACGCCATTAACTATGCGTGTGGAGTATTGAACGAGGAAGAACAAGAAAATGATTAAATTTTCTTTTACTAATGAAGAAATACAATCGGCTTGTAAAGAACTTGGCTTACCTGAAAATACTTTTGATGATAAAACCAGTGAGCGGCGAAAAATAATAGATTGTTGGGATAATGCTAACATTATCGCTTGCCCAGGAAGTGGTAAAACCACAGTTTTATTAGTGAAACTATTATTGCTATCACAGCGTATGTCATTTGACGATGGTAGTGGTATTTGTGTATTAACCCATACCAATGTGGCTATTGATGAGATAAAGAATAGGCTGGGTAACAAAGCTGATATTCTTTTTAAATACCCCAATTTTTTTGGCACCATACAGAGTTTTGTTGATAAGTTTTTATCATTACCAGCTTTTAGATTACATCCTGAAACAGCTAGTTCCACTTTCATAAAATTTGATAACGATACTGTTAAAATACTAAAAAGAAATGCATTCTATAATATTGGTTTTGGAAAGAACGATAAGAAAACGTTATGCAATTATTTGTATGGACAAGCTAATCAGGATCCTGCTTCAAAAAAATTAAATGGTAAACAAAAGACAGAGAAAGCTATTGAACTGCTAAATTCTCTAGAGTTTACCTTATTAGATAATATAATCCGACGTCCTAATGGAAAAACCTTTTTAAAGAATGTTAATAATGAAAAATATCAAGATATAAGAGTTATTTGTTTTGATATTTGGAAAAGTGGGATTCTTAGCTTTGAAGATGCTTTTAATTTTGCCAATTGGTATTTGGCAGAGTACTCAATTTCAATTAAAAACATTATATCTAAACGATTTAGTTTGTTGTTCGCAGACGAAATGCAAGACACTCAGCAACATCAAATGGACATTATTAATGCAGTATTTAACGAAGCTGTAACTAAGCAATATTTTGGTGATCCAGACCAAGCTATTTTTAATGGCTTTTCAGATGAATGCTCAGCTTGGAAACATGATTTGGATGGTTTTGTATCACTACCTATTTCCGATAGTAAAAGGTTTAGTAATGAAATAGCTGCATGTATTAATCCTTTCAAACAAGTGTTACCAACCGTTTCAGGTAATCCACAAAAACAATCAGTTCAACCAACAATTTTATTGTTTGATAAGCCAGAAGAAGTTGTTGGTTTATTTGTTAAACAAATAAACAAGCACAATCTTTCAAATCAAGAATGGAGAAACACATCTGCACGTTTTAATTTAGTGGGATCTGTTGGTAAAGCGCCTGCAGAAAAAGATATTAAATTAACCATTAATTCCTACGTTGAAAATTATTCTAAAGAAACAACTAAGCGAAAAACCAATTTCGATAATCTCGTTTCATATTTTCAGAAAAGACCTGAGGAAGAGACAAAGCAATTTGGTACAAAAGTTTATTATGAACTTTTTGTTAACGCCCTTGTTGCAATGCTGAATTTAATGCTGAAGAATCAATATTCCAAAAGCAAATTGTTGGCAGAACTGAAAGAGAACAACGCTGAGTTCTTAACAGCCTTTAATCTTTTTATTTTTAACTGTATTGAGCAGATTGAAAATGACACCGTATTACCAAGTGATATAAAAACAGAATTCATCAATTTATTAACTCAATACAACTATCAAATTCCGCAAAATATTCCTTTCGTAAGTGAAGATAAAATCAAGCCGATTGATGCCTTTACCCAAAAAAATAATGTAATAGTGAAGGACGGAATAGAAATCAAGGTTGGAACGATTCACTCTATAAAAGGTGAAACACACTTGGCGACCTTGTTGGTTGAAAATGAAAACTACAGCGCAAGTGAATCATCTTACTTTTGGGGACACAGTTCAGGTAACGACTTATTTTGTCCTAATAATACATATAGAAGACCAAAAAAATCATATACTCAATTAGAGCAACGGCTAAAAACAACTTATGTAGCTATGAGCCGACCGACTCATTTATTATGTGTTGCCGTACAGAAATCAAAGGCAGGTTGTCTAACATGCCCACCTGACAAAAAAGTCACTTGCAAATGGAAAGTCATACCATTTTTAGATGATTTAAGTTGAAAGTAAACGTAACAGCAACCCCACCTTTTAGCGCAGTCTCCTATCACTAAACTAGGCTCATCTTTATTCAGGAGCAAGTGATGAGCAAACAAACCTATCGCACAAATGAACAATGGACTGAGCTATTTAATACTTACGAGCAAAGCGGGCTAACGCTTGCCGAGTTCTGTCAAGAAAACAAGTTAAGTCACTCTTATTTTATCGTTAAATACCGTCAGCATTCAAAAGTCAGCATGGATGATGATAATGAGCCGGGTTTTGCTAAAGTAATACCGCCTTCGCTACCAATCAGTAGTGCTAATAATTTGGTTTTAAATTACCAAGGTGCACAGCTTCAGTTACCTCTTGCTGTCGAGCCTGTCTGGCTCGCTCAATTATTGAAGGCGCTGTCTAGATGAAGATGTTTGTGGAGCCACCAGCGATTTACCTTCATAAGTCGCCAGTGGACTTTAGAAAAAGCATTAACGGTTTAAGCGTGATCGTTGAGGAGCAGATGAAGCTAGCTTGCTTTAGCGGTGCGCTCTTTGTTTTTTGTAATCGGCAGCGCGACAAACTGAAAGTGCTCTACTGGGATAAAACAGGGTTTTGCTTGTGGTATAAACGCTTAGAAAAAGACAAATTCAAGTGGCCTAAACGCATGACAGGCGAAGTACTAACCCTGACCGAGCGTGAGTGGCAATGGTTGTTAGAAGGTTTAGATATTGAAAAAATGCAAGGTCATAAGCCACTAGAATACAGCAGCGTTTTTTAGTAAAAAAAGCCTAAATAGACTCGTAAAATCAGTGCTTTAGCTGGTTGTTTTTAGTATAATTGGCACCATGAAAAACACTGATACCACGCCACTTCCAGACGATATTGAGAGCCTAAAAAAGCTCGTTTTGTCGTTGCAGGATGAGTCGAAAAAGTATCAACAACTTTACTATGAAACATTAGAAAAATGGCAGTTGGCATTAAGGCA
>CANQLY010000054.1 GCA_947624795.1 uncultured Marinospirillum sp. | reverse complement strand
GGGTGGGCAAGATGAATTGTTGTTTGATGGCGCTTCGTTTGCTTTAAACGTGGCGGGTGAAGTGATTGCTCAAGCCAAAGCCCTAGAAGAAGATGGTTTATTGGTGAATTTGCAAGCGATTCAGCAAGGCTGGGATGCAAGTTCGACTGCTACGAATGCCATTAAAGATTGGCCAGAAGACCTTGCCTATTTATATGGCGCTCTCGTGTTAGGTTTAAAAAGCTATGTGAATAACAGTGGCTTTAAAGGCGTGGTATTGGGCATGTCGGGCGGTTTAGATTCAGCCTTGTCTGCGGCGATTGCTGTGGATGCCTTGGGTGCCGACAGGGTAATGGGTGTAATGATGCCCTACCATTACACAGCGGCGATTAGCATTGCCGATGCAGAAGAGGAAGCAAGGCTGTTAGGGGTGGAATATCGGGTTATTCCTATAGCGCCGATGGTCGAAAGTTTTATGGCTGGCTTGGCAGATAGCTTTGCCAGCACTACAAAAGATGCTACTTATAAAGACGTGACGGAAGAAAACCTACAAGCCCGTTGCCGTGGTGTGTTGCTAATGGCTTTGTCGAATAAAAAAGGCTTAATGCTATTAACCACGGGTAATAAAAGCGAGTTGGCAGTGGGTTATTGCACCCTTTACGGTGATATGGCCGGTGGTTTTAATGCCATTAAAGATGTGTATAAAACTAAAGCTTTTGAGCTATGCACTTGGCGCAATAGCAAAAGTTATGTGATTCCGCAGCGAGTGATTGATCGCCCACCTTCCGCCGAACTTGCCCCCGACCAAAAAGATGAAGACTCTTTACCGCCCTACCCAGTACTAGACAAACTGCTGCAAGGCTACATTGAAGACGATTTATCTGCCGCCGATTTAATTACTGCAGGCTTTAAGCAAGAGGATGTATTGCGGGTGGTTAAACTGGTGGATATGAATGAATATAAACGCCGCCAAGCAGCCCCAGGTACACGTGTTACGCCTAAAGCTTTTGGTAAAGATAGGCGTTATCCGCTAGTGAATAAATGGGCGATTTAAAACTTATAAACTAAATTTAAGCTAGTTTCGGTGTCGCTATTATTATTATCAATAGGTACTTTTGAACTGTGCCTTGTTTTAAATTTTAGCTTGGCGGCTAAACTATGACTAAGTTTACTTTTTAAGCCTGCGCTAAAGCTTTGGATCGTTTTTTTGTTGCCACTTTCTATTATGTATTCTTTTTCTAACTCTACATTTGGGTTAATTTCCCAAGTGTAAGCGGTAGCAACACGAGCAATGTTTTCACTGTTTAGTGTGTTTTTATTTCTTGCCCTTTCTCTAAAATAACCTGGGCCAACTTCTAAGCTAAGTTGATGACGGTTTTTTTGTAAAAGTTTATAACCTAGGCTAATAGCCGCTGAACCTTGGTAGTAAAAACCATTAAACCTATCCCTTTCTTGCTGCCCAGTTAAGCCTAAATACCAGCGTTTGGTTAGGTTTTTATCGTAGTTAATTTTACCCGTGTATTTTTCTTTGCTGGTTTTATTGTTTTCTTTGCTATTTAAAGCCGTTAGTTTAGTTTTAACCAGCCAGCTATCGGTAGTATATTGCATTTGAATGGCTGTGTTTAAGCTACTAGTGTTGGTGTTTCCAGAGGTAAGTACTGCGCCGGCTTCAATATCAGCTTCCCAAGGATTGCTATCATTAGTGGCTTTGGCCCAACTATTATTACTAGCTAAAAAAGTGATTAGCGCACAGGTTAGGTGCATTAAAATAAAAATAAGCTTGCCGTGCATTGCTTTCTGCCTTGTTGAATCGCTCATTCAAAAAAGGCGCAAGTTTAACAAACTCAACTGCTTGTAAACAGTGCAGCCTTTACTGCAGTGTTGGTTGTAGTGAAGGCTGGCTTTAAGTATTTAGTGCGTTAAAGTGTATTTTATTATTTCAATTACTTGTTCGGTGGTGGTTGCCCAAGCCATCGCTGCAGCATCGACTTCTTTTAATGGGTGAATGGTTTTTTCTGCGTGTAAAGTAATGTAGGGCTTACCTAGTGCAGCACAATAGCCTGCATCAAAAGCTGCATTCCACTGCTTGTATTGGTCGCCAAAACGTATAATGGCTAGGTCGCTTTTTCCAATTAAGGTTTTAATGCGAATGGCATTTACTTTGGCTGATTTATGGTCACGCCAAAAAATTTTATCTTCAGCACCTAACACATCGCCTGAGGCATCACTGGCTTCGTGATCAATTACTGCAGAATAAAACTCAACATCTAGGTTAAGTGCTTTGCAGCCGCTAATAATTTCTTCACGCCAGTTGGTGTGAATTTCACCCGATAGATAAACTTTAAATGGCATTATTTATTCCCTTGTAAGAAGTTTAGGCTCTAGGATAGCAATTAGAGCCTTGATGATAAAATCAGGTCTTTAAAGCCGGGTGCTTTTTAAAAAAGATCAAACGAGAGTATTTGCAATAAGGTTTTGTCTGGCTTATCCGCAGGGTGAAGCTGCACAAAGCCTTTTTTGCCTTTTTTATTGGTTAATTGAGGGTGATTGGGCTGAAGTGCTACTAAAAGCTTTTGTAATTCATTGGCTTGCTCAGCATCGCCTAGGTGTAAATAACCTTCAATCATTACCGCTAATGCATCTGCCACTGCTGGGGTGTCTCGGTAACCTTCAACTACGCCACGTCCACGATTAATAGCAGCGATGGGTGCGCTACGGCGTAAATAAAACTGGCCTATATACACTTCTTGTGCCGCTAATAAATTCTTTAAGTAACGCAAGCGCTGCTGGGCATCGGGTGCATAGTCACTATTGGGGAAACGGGTGATTAGGCGGTTAAAGTCGGCATAAGCTTCACGTGTTGCGCCCGGGTCTCTTTGTGAAATATCAGTTAACTTCAAACCCTCTAACGAATGCCTGCCCGCCACCCAAGCCGATAAACCGCTTAAATAAAGTACGTAATCGGTTTGTGGGTGGTCTGAATTTAAGCGAATAAAGCGACTAGCAGCCGCACGGGCTTGTTCGTGTTGGTTGTTGCTGTGATAGGCATAAATCAGCTCAAGCTGTGCTTGTTCGCCATATTCACCAAACGGAAAACGTGATTCTAAAAACTGTAGGCGTTCAATGGCCGTAATAAAGCGCTTTTTATCCAAGGCTCGCTGGGCTTCTTGGTAAAGTTGTTGTTCACTTTTTTCATCATCGGCAAGCCGACCAGCACAGCCAGATAAAATAATAAGAATTAGACTAAAAGTAATGAGTCGAAAAATGTTTGAAATATTGAGTGCTTTAAGGGGCATAATTATTTTGTCTTTTGCTAAATCGGAATCTTAGGGTGATAAACCTTGTTCGGGTGCTAGAATAACGGAAACCCCTCTTGGGTTCGAGAGGTTAAGACTTTAAACCACTGAAAGAATTCCATGACACACGTTATAAAGCAGCAAGCAGTAGTTCCTATAGAATCCTCAGGCAAGCGGCTAGATCAAGTTGCAGCTGAGCTTTTCCCCGATTTTTCTCGTGCCAAACTACAAGAGTGGATGAAAGAAGGGAGCCTCTTGTGGAATGGTGAACAGGGTAAACCAAAAAATAAAGTGCGGGTTGGTGATAAATTAAGCATTGAAGCCGAGCAGCAAGAGCTATTAACCGATATTCCACAAGACCTTGAATTGGATGTGGTTTATGAAGATGAGCAGTTGTTACTGGTTAATAAACCGGCAGGCTTAGTTGTTCACCCTGCTGCAGGCCATGCCGACGGTACCTTATTAAATGCCTTGTTATTTCACTGCCCCTCTTTAAAAGAATTGCCCCGTGCTGGCATAGTGCACCGCATAGACAAAGACACGTCTGGCTTATTGGTGGTGGCTAAAACCCTTAAAGCACAAAATTCTTTGGTCGATCAGCTTCAAAACCACAGCATGGGGCGTGAATACGATGCCATTGCGCTGGGTGTAATGACGTCAGGCGGTAAAATAGACACGCAAATAGGCCGCCACCCAAAAGACCGTAAACGCCAAGCCGTGGTGGTAACGGGCGGTAAAGATTCTGTCACCCATTACCGTGTGGTGCAGCGTTACCGTGCCCATACGCACGTGCGTTGTAATTTAGAAACCGGCCGCACGCACCAAATTCGTGTGCACATGGCGCACGTTCGTCATCCGTTGGTGGGCGATCCTGTTTATGGTGGGCGCTTAAAACTGCCAGCAGGTGCTAACGAAGAGCTAAAGTTGATGCTGCGTGGTTTTCCACGCCAAGCTTTGCATGCCAGAAGCTTAACGCTGATTCATCCAGAAACGGGTAAAGAAATGACTTGGACTTTGCCTTTGCCTGAAGATTTTGAATTGCTACTAACCTTGTTAGAAGAAGATGTGCGGAGTGCCCGATGAATAAGTTGGTTCAGCCAGAGCTAGGTTTGCTTTACCCCCATTGGCCAGCACCCAGTAATGTGCGCGCTTTGGTAACCACTCGTGAGGCTGGGCCAAGCCAAGGCGCTTTTGCTTGTTTTAATTTGGGCGATCAGGTAGGTGATGACCCTTTAGTGGTGGCCGCTTGCCGTGAACGCTTACAAAAAGAAGCCGGTGGCAGGCCACTGAATTGGCTGCAACAAATTCATACCGATCAGGTAGCTACCCAGTTTGCGCTAGGTGCAAAAGCCGATGCTGCGGTTGCCACTAATAGCGATTATGCTTGTGTGGTGTTAACTGCTGATTGCTTGCCGGTGTTTTTTTGTGATGCTCAGGGTACCAAAGTTGCTGTCGCCCATGCCGGTTGGCGTGGGTTAGCGGCAGGCGTATTAGAAAACACAGTAAAGGCGCTTGATGTTGATCCTAGCCAAATTTTAGCTTGGCTTGGCCCTGCTATTGGCGCACGGGTTTTTGAAGTGGGGCCAGAAGTTCGCCAAGCGTTTATGGCTGGTCACCCCGATGCTGCCGCTGCTTTTGTGCCTAGCCCTTACCGCTTAAAACATTACATGGCTGATTTATACCGCCTAGCCACGCAACGCTTGCAGCAAGCCGGTGTTGAGCAGGTGTTTGGTGGTAATTTTTGTACCCTAACCGATGAAGAGCGTTTTTATTCTTTTCGCCGTGATGGTCAGCAAAGTGGGCGCATGGCCAGTGTGATTTGGTTAGATTAATGAGCGAGTCTGATTCTTAAAACGTAACATTAAGCCTCTTAATTAGCCTTGAATTTAGGCACATCATCCCCCATTAAATAAGCAATCCTGAATTAACGCCTTTGCCTTAAAATAAGAGGTTTATTGCATGCGTATCGACCGTTTAACTAGCAAAATGCAAACTGCTTTTGCCGATGCACAATCCATGGCTGTGGGTCAAAGCCATAATGAAATTGCACCCGTCCATTTACTTTTAGCCTTGTTAGATCAGCAGGGCAGTCCTTTAACACCGCTTATTAAGCAAGCTGGCTCAGATGCGAGCCGTGTAAGAAGCGAGCTGAAAAAATTACTAGAACAACTAGCCACTATAGGTCAGCACGACGGCAATGTAGGTGTTTCGCAAGCTTTAGGTCGTTTATTAAACCTTGCCGACCGTGATTCCCAGCAGCGTGGCGATCAATACATTTCCAGTGAATTGGTTTTATTAGCAGCGCTTGAATTAAAAGATGACACCAGTAAAGCATTAGAGGCAGCGGGTTTAGATAAGCAACGCCTAGAAGTTGCGGTAGAAAACCTGCGGGGTGGAGAAAAGGTGAGCGACCCTAATGCTGAAGAAAAACGTCAGGCTTTAGAAAAGTACACAGTAGATTTAACGGCCCGTGCGCTAGAAGGCAAGCTAGACCCAGTGATAGGTCGTGATGATGAAATACGCCGCACCATTCAAGTTTTACAACGCCGTACAAAAAATAACCCTGTATTAATTGGTGAGCCAGGGGTAGGTAAAACTGCCATAGTAGAAGGTTTGGCACAGCGTATAGTGAATGGTGAAGTGCCCGAAGGCTTAAAAGGTAAGCGTGTTTTATCTTTAGATATGGGTTCTTTAATTGCTGGTGCTAAGTTCCGTGGTGAATTTGAAGAACGTTTAAAGGGTGTGCTTAGTGAGTTAGACAAAGAGCAGGGTCAGGT
Source organism: uncultured Marinospirillum sp. (assembly GCA_947624795.1). Classification (GTDB taxonomy): domain Bacteria; phylum Pseudomonadota; class Gammaproteobacteria; order Pseudomonadales; family Halomonadaceae; genus Marinospirillum. Next base: position 6,934 of record CANQLY010000054.1, on the reverse strand, counting down.
CATTCTGTTTATAGATGAGTTGCACACTATGGTGGGTGCGGGTAAGGGCGAAGGCTCGATGGATGCTGGCAATATGTTAAAGCCTGCGCTAGCCCGTGGTGAACTACACTGCGTAGGTGCTACTACCCTAGATGAGTACCGTGAATACATTGAAAAGGATGCAGCGCTGGAACGCCGCTTCCAAAAAGTATTAGTGAGTGAGCCAACCGAAGAAGATGCCATTGCTATTTTGCGTGGCTTAAAAGAACGCTATGAAGTTCACCATGGTGTAGAAATTACTGACAGTGCGGTAATTGCAGCCGCTAAACTATCTAACCGCTATATTTCTGATCGTCAGTTACCTGATAAAGCCATTGATTTAATGGACGAAGCGGCTAGTCGTATTCGTATGGAAATTGACTCTAAGCCTGAGGCAATGGATAGGCTAGAAAGGCGCTTGATTCAATTAAAAATTGAGCGTGAAGCCCTGAAAAAAGAAACCGATGCCGGTTCAAAAAAGCACTTAGAAATTCTTCAAGATGAAATAGATGTGTTGGGTCGTGAATTTGCCGACCTAGAAGAAATTTGGAAATCTGAAAAAGCCAGCTTGCAAGGTGCTCAGCAAATTAAGCAACAGCTAGAGCAAGCCAGAATTGATTTAGAAGCCGCTCGCCGTAAAGGTGATTTAGGGCGCATGTCAGAAATTCAGTACGGTATTATTCCAGATTTAGAGCGCAGCATGCAGATGGTGGATGAGCTTGAAGGCGTTGAGCACCAATTGCTGCGTAACCGTGTTACCGATGAAGAAATTGCTGAAGTGGTGGCGCGTTGGACAGGCATTCCGGTTAGCAAGATGTTGGAATCTGACCGTGAAAAGCTACTTAAAATGGAAGATGCGCTGCACGAAAGTGTGATTGGCCAAGATGAAGCCGTGGTTGCTGTGGCTAATGCGGTGCGCCGTTCACGGGCAGGTTTGTCTGACCCTAATCGCCCTAGTGGTTCTTTCTTATTTTTAGGCCCAACGGGTGTGGGTAAAACCGAATTATGTAAATCCTTAGCCCATTACTTGTTCGATACTCCAGAAGCGATGGTGCGTATTGATATGAGTGAGTTTATGGAAAAACACTCGGTCGCCCGTTTAATTGGTGCGCCGCCGGGATATGTGGGTTATGAGCAGGGGGGTTATTTAACCGAAGCCGTGCGCCGTCGTCCTTATTCTGTATTACTGCTGGATGAAGTAGAAAAAGCCCACCCTGATGTGTTTAATATTTTGTTGCAAGTATTAGAAGATGGTCGTTTAACCGATGGTCAAGGTCGTACGGTTAACTTCCGTAATACCGTTATAGTTATGACGTCGAACTTAGGTTCAGACTTAATTCAGCAAATGGCTGAAACCAGTTACGAAACCATGAAGTCAGCGGTGATGGAGGTGGTAGGCACGCATTTTCGTCCTGAAGTGATTAACCGCATTGATGAAGTGGTGGTTTTTCACCCGCTAAAGAAAAGCCAAATACGTCGCATTGCTGATATTCAGTTAGCAAGGCTTGCAGAGCGTTTAGTGGATCGTGAATTAACACTAGAGCTTTCGGATAATTTTGTTGATGCACTCGTAGAGCAAGGGTATGACCCAGCTTATGGTGCACGTCCGCTAAAGCGTGCGGTGCAACGAATGTTAGAAAACCCCTTAGCGCAAGAAATTTTAGCAGGACGTTTTGAGCCTGGGCAAAGGCTAGTGGCTGATTTAGAGGGTGATAAGACCGTTTTCAATATTAAACCTTTAATATCAACTCAAAAGGATTAGAATAGAATAAAAGGCAAGCAGCAAGGGATGGCTGCTTGACAAAATAGGCATTTTGTAAGAGTCTTTCACCTATCTTGTAGCAGGTGCAGCAAATTGAGGCGACCCTTCGATAAGCGCACATGAATTAGTTATATGACTAATTCACCTTCAAGGACTTCTCAACCTGTTTTATCCTCTGGTTGGGTTAAGCCTCACTACGCATTCATTCAATGCGACAAGAGTGCAGATCCGAACACGGGTCTCGTTTGCCAAGACACGGCATTGCATCAGCCAATTTAGATGAGTGTTCACTTTAGCATCTAAATTATTGAACCGGAGTTAGCACTTTCAGCTAATTCTATGCACTCGAACTTTTTCAAAGGATTCACGAAAGTGGAACTACTCTCAGGCGCAGATATGATCACCCGATTCCTAGCGGATGAAGGGGTTGAGTATATTTATGGTTACCCAGGCGGTGCCGCTCTACACATTTACGACGCAATTCACCGCCAAGATAAGGTTAATCACATTCTTGTTCGTCATGAACAAGCCGCTACCCACATGGCTGATGGCTATGCCCGTGCTACCGGCAAGCCCGGTGTGGTGCTAGTAACTTCAGGCCCTGGTGCAACCAATGCCGTAACCGGTATTGCCACTGCTTTTATGGATTCGATTCCAATGATCGTGCTTTGCGGTCAGGTAGCGAGCCATTTAATTGGTGAAGATGCTTTTCAAGAAACAGACATCATTGGTGTAACACGCCCGATTGTTAAGCACAGCTTTTCTATTAAGCACCCATCAGAAATACCGATGGTTCTGCGAAAAGCGTTTTACATTGCTACAACAGGCCGCCCAGGCCCTGTGGTTGTCGATATCCCAAAAGATATGACAGCGCCCACTGAAAAGTATGAATACGTTTTTCCTGAAACGGTAAAAATGCGTTCTTATACGCCTGTAGGCCGTGGCCATACTGGGCAAATTAAAAAGGCCGTTGATTTAATTCTTAAGGCCAAGCGCCCCATTCTTTATGGCGGTGGTGGTTTGGTTTTAGGCGGTGCTTGTGAATTATTTACAACGCTGGCTAAAAAGCTAAACTTCCCAGTAACCACATCGCTTATGGGCATTGGTGCTTACCCACAAACAGACCGTCAGTCAGTGGGTTGGCTGGGTATGCACGGCAGTTTTGAAGCTAACCAAGCCATGCACCACAGTGATTTAGTGGTGTGCATTGGTGCACGTTTTGATGACCGTGCCACCAATAATGTGTCTAAGTTTTGCCCAACAGCGCGCATTGTTCACGTTGACATTGATCCTTCTTCGATTGGTAAAACCATTCGTGTTGATGTACCGATTGTGGGTACAGCGACCAGCGTTTTAGAAGAAATGTTGGCATTGTTAGATGAAAGCAGCATTAAACCTGCGCCAGATGCTTTGACTGAATGGTGGAAGCAGATAGACGCTTGGGCTACCAGCCGTGTTGGCCGTATTTATGAGCCAGCAGAGCCTGGGAAAACCATGAAGCCTCAGCAGGTGGTTGAAGCGGTTTGGAAGGCAACCAAAGGTAAGGCGTATGTTGTAACCGACGTAGGCCAGCACCAGATGTTTGCCGCGCAATACTATAAGTTTGATAAGCCAAATCATTGGATTACTTCGGGTGGTTTGGGAACCATGGGTTTTGGTTTTCCAGCCGCTATGGGCGTAAAGCTAAGCAAGCCTGAAGAAGAAGTGGTACTAATTACTGGTGAAGGCAGTTTCCAAATGATGATGCAGGAGCTGTCTACCTGCAGCCAGTTCGGTATTCCGGTAAAAATTATTAACCTGAATAACCAGTCTTTGGGCATGGTTCGTCAGTGGCAAGATTTAAACTACCAAGCACGCCATGCGCAGTCTTATATGCAGTCGTTACCTGATTTCAAAATGCTGGTTGAATCTTATGGTCACGTTGCCATGAAGGTAGAAAAAGCAGAAGACTTAGATGCTGCCATTGAGAAAGCCTTTGCTATGAAAGATAAGCTGGTATTTTTAGATGTGTACGTTGACCCTTGTGAGCACGTTTACCCCATGCAGGTTCCACAGGGTTCGATGAAAGATATGCTGTTATCTAAGACGGAGAGGACTTGATCATGCGACATATCATCTCTATTTTAATGGAAAACGAAGCCGGTGCTTTATCACGGGTGGTTGGATTGTTTTCGCAGCGTAACTTTAATATTGAAACATTAAACGTAGCGCCAACCGATGACCCTACGCTTTCACGCCTAACGGTGACTACCTCGGGTGATGAGCGAGTAATTGAGCAGATTACTAAGCAGCTTAATAAGCTAGTGGATGTTGTTAAACTGGTTGATTTAACCGAAGGCCAGCACATTGAGCGTGAGCTAATGTTGGTTAAAGTTAAGGCGGTGGGTGCACAGCGTGCAGAAGTGAAACGGACAACAGAAATTTTCCGTGGTCAGATTATTGATGTAACGCCAAGTATTTACACCGTTCAGCTAGCAGGCCATGCCAGTAAGCTAGATGCTTTTATTCAGGCGTTGGGTGGTAATACTTTGCTTGAAGTTGTGCGTACCGGTGTTTCTGGTATTGCCCGTGGTGAAAAAGTACTTAGCCTGTAGTTTTTTTATGGCTAACGCATTAGTCATGACTAATGAACTCAAGCTAGCTTCCTGCCAGCCTTTTAGGTTGGCAGGATTTTTAATAGGTGGTGCATTGCATTTTACGCAGTGCAAAAAATACCTTAATCTATGCCGATTAAAAAATTAATGGCGTCAATCATCTAGTGCAAAGCACTTTATTTATTATCAGGAGAAGCACCATGGCAATGACCGTTTATTATGACAAAGATTGTGATCTGTCTCTTATTCAAGGCAAAAAAGTTTCTATTATTGGTTACGGTTCACAAGGCCACGCGCACGCATGTAACTTAAAAGATTCAGGTGTTGATGTTACTGTTGGTTTGCGTGCAAGCTCTTCTTCACGTGCCAAAGCACAAGCGCACGGCTTAAAAGTTGCTGATGTTGCTGATGCCGTTGCAAGCGCTGATGTGGTGATGATTCTTACACCCGATGAGTTCCAAGGCCAGCTATACAAAGAAGAAATTGAGCCAAACATTAAGCAAGGCGCTACTTTAGCGTTTGCACACGGTTTCTCTATTCATTACAACCAAGTTGTTCCACGTGCTGATTTAGACGTAATCATGATTGCGCCTAAAGCACCGGGTCACACAGTGCGTTCTGAGTTTGTAAAGGGTGGCGGTATTCCTGATTTAATCGCTATTTTCCGTGATGCTTCTGGTAAAGCGAAAGAATTAGCACTTTCTTACGCTATGGGCGTGGGCGGTGGTCGTTCAGGTATTATTGAAACAACCTTTAAAGACGAAACTGAAACTGACCTGTTTGGTGAGCAAGCGGTTCTTTGTGGTGGTGCAGTAGAGCTAGTGAAAGCGGGCTTTGAAACACTAACTGAAGCGGGCTATGCACCTGAAATGGCTTACTTTGAGTGTTTGCACGAGCTAAAGCTAATTGTTGACCTGATGTACGAAGGCGGCATTGCTAATATGAACTACTCCATCTCTAATAATGCTGAGTATGGCGAGTACGTAACTGGCCCTGAAATCATTAACGAAGAATCACGTCAAGCCATGCGTAATGCACTTAAGCGCATTCAAAATGGTGAGTACGCTAAAATGTTTATCGCTGAAGGTGCACATAACTACCCTTCAATGACTGCTAACCGTCGTAACAATGCTGAGCACCCAATTGAAAAAGTGGGCGCACAGTTGCGTGGTATGATGCCTTGGATTACTGCTAATCAGCTAGTTGATAAAGACAAAAACTAAGCTGTAATCAACCTAGCGATCAATGTTTTTAAAAGCGCAGCCCTTAGGGGTTGCGCTTTTTGGTTTTTAGACCATTAAATTTTAGTCTACTAAATTGGTTAGTTTTTTAAGTTAGGTTTTTAGTTAGCTAGTCGCAGTGTGTAGAATGCATGGCTAAATGTGTAGAAGTTTAGACTACTTATTAGGGTATAAATTATGTCATTAGAGAAATCGGAAGTAGATAAAAAGCAGGTGTTAAGTAGTAATTCAGCTTCCGAAGAGTCAGTTAATGAAAAAGAAGTAATAGAAGAGGCAGCAGCAGAAGAAGTAGAGCAAGATAAAAATGAAGAAGAGTTTGCTCGCCGTGCACATCGCATAGTAGATGAAGTGATAGAAGAGGTTATAGAAGAAGAAGAGGTGAATGGGAAGAAAAAAAAGCACCGAGGTATCTATCTACTTCCTAACCTTTTTACTACCGGTGCTTTGTTTTCAGGGTTTTATGCCATAGTGGCTGGTATGAACCATGATTTTAGTGCGGCGGCTATTGCCATTTTTGTAGCCATGATTTTAGATGGGCTTGATGGGCGTGTGGCGCGCATGACCGGCACTGAAAGTGCTTTTGGTGCTGAATATGATAGTTTGTCAGACATGGTTTCTTTTGGTGTGGCACCTGCTTTAATCGCCTTTAGCTGGATGTTGAAAGACTTGGGTCAAGCGGGTTGGATAGTGGCTTTTATTTATGTGGCAGGCGCTGCGTTGCGTTTAGCTAGATTTAATGTGCATGTAGGTACTGACGATAAAAACTGGTTTACTGGTTTGCCAAGCCCTGCAGCGGCGGCCGTTGTTGCTGCTTTGGTTTGGGTGTTGCACGGCATTAGCTTTGATGTTTTTTGGCTGCAGGTACTCATTGCCTTTGTTATAGCCGCAGTGGGTTTGTTAATGGTAAGCAATGTGCGCTATTACAGCTTTAAGGGCATTGACCTTAAAAAGCGTGTTCCTTTTGTTATGCTGCTAGCCGTTGTACTGCTATTAGCAATTATAGCGATTGATCCAGCAGCGATGTTACTGCTACTATTCGTAGGCTATGGTGCTTCAGGCCCTTTATACGCTGTCATTTCCAAAAAAATTAAAGGCAAAACTTAAGTTTTTTAAACTATTTGTTAAAAAAGCTCAAAAAAAGCTTGCGTTATAAAAATTAGTGCCTATAATACGCATCTCTTGTCAGGGAGGCCTTAGAAATAAGGGCAAAGTTTAGAACTGGCAAGGGCTGCAAGAAGTTGTTTTTTAAAAGGTTTTCTTTTTAAGTTGGTTTGAACGCTTCGAAAAGAATTTAAAAATAACGCTTGACAGTGAGGAGA
>CANQLY010000053.1 GCA_947624795.1 uncultured Marinospirillum sp. | reverse complement strand
ATGAACTTTCAGAACGCCAGCGAGCGGGGCATATATCGCCTTTTGAAAAGCCTGTTATTTGGGCACATTGCGCTTCTATAGGTGAAGTGCTGGCGGCTGAACCGTTACTTAAGGCCTTGCTAGAGCGCCACCCAGACAAACAGCTGGTGGTGACTACCATGACGGCCACCGGTGCTTTGCAAGTTCGGCAGCGCTTACCCCAAGCAAGGCATTATTTAGTGCCGCTAGATTTACCTTGGAATACCCAAAGGTTTGTTAAAACATTAAAGCCTTTGGTTGGCATTATTTTTGAAACTGAAATTTGGCCTAACTTAATTCATTCTTGCCACCAAGCCGGTGTGCCACTGATTATTGCTAATGGCCGTTTATCGCCTGAAGCGTTTGTTTCTTATAAAAAAATACGCCCTTTAATCGCAGATGCCCTAAAAAAAGTGACCTATTTAGCAGCTAAATCTGATGCCGATGCCGAGCGTTTTATACGGTTAGGTTTTCCTATGGCAAGGGTTGAAGTAACCGGCAGTATTAAATTTGATTTACAGCTACCCACCAATGTAGCAGAGCAACTAACAGCCCTGAAAGAAAGTTTAAGCTGGGGTGACCGGCCAGTTTGGATAGCTGCCAGCACCCATGAAGGCGAAGATTTGCCTTTGTTATTAGCCCACCAACAAGTATTAGTTCAGCAGCCTAATGCTTTGCTTATTCTAGTGCCCCGCCACCCCCAGCGCTTTGATGCCGTTGCTAAATTAATTACAGATCAAGGGTTAAGCCTTGCAAGGCGTAGCTTAGATGAGCCTGTTGCTATAACGACCCAAGTGTATTTAGGCGATACGTTAGGTGAAATGCTATTGCTTTATGCCCTAGCAGACCTAGCTTTTGTAGCAGGTAGCCTAGAGCCGATAGGTGGGCATAACTTGTTAGAACCAGCCGCTATGGGTGTGCCGGTGATTACTGGACCACATTTACAAAACTTTAGTGAATTGGCTGAATTATTACGCCAAGTGGGTGCTTTAAAAGAAGTAGAAAAGGCAGCAGAGCTACCCCAAGTGCTGCATTCACTTTGGCAAAGTAAAAGCACTAGCCAAGCCATGAGCACAGCAGGGAAACGTGTGGTGGATACCAATAGGGGCGCAATGCACAAGCAGTTAATACTGGTTGAAAGCCTCTTGCCATTGGTTAATCCAGTGGCTAAGAGTGCTATAGAAACGCCCTAAAAATTAGCGTAAAAAAAGTTGATAAGCGGGGTTATCGCTTTCTCGCCAATAGCGGTAACTAATTTTATCAAGGTAGGCTTCAACATCGGGTCGGTCGATACTAGGCACCTGTAAGCCTACTAACACTCGGCCATAGGCTGCACCGTGGTTACGGTAATGAAAGAGTGAAATATTCCAATCTTGGCCTAAATTGTTTAAAAAGTTTAGCAAGGCACCGGGGCGTTCTGGAAATTCAAAACGGTACACTTCTTCATTGCATTCTGAAGGCGTGCGCCCGCCCCCTAGGTGACGAATGTGCAGCTTAGCTAGTTCGTTGTCGGTTAAATCAACCACTGGATAACCGGCTTCTTTTAATAGCAAAATAAGCTCTAACCTGTCTTCACTCCCTGGTTTTACTTGAATGCCAACATAAACTTGTGCGTTATCAGGGTCGGAATAACGGTAATTAAACTCGGTCACCATGCGGCGACGGCCAATAATTTTACAGAAATTTTTAAAGCTGCCGGGGCGTTCTGGAATCCCAACCGCTAAAATGGCTTCACGTTTTTCACCCAATTCAGTACGTTCGGCTATGTGCTGAAGCCGGTCAAAGTTAGTATTAGCACCTGAATTAATGCAAATTAGGCTACTATCTGTAATGCCCGTTTCTTCAACGTATTTCTTTAAACCAGCCAATGACAAGGCACCAGAAGGCTCAGCCACACCACGGGTGTCTTCAAAAATATCTTTAACTGCAGCACACATTTCATCGGGGGTAATGGTAATAACTTGGTCAACGTAATCTTTGCAAATTTTGAAGGGCTCTTTACCAATTTGTGCCACTGCCACGCCTTCAGCAAAAATCCCCACTTGATCTAATACAACCCTTTTGCCTTTTTCTAAAGCGGCTTTTAAGCAGGCGGCATCTTCTGCTTCAACGCCAATAATTTTAATTTCAGGGCGCAAATATTTTACATAGGCTGCAATGCCTGCAATTAAACCACCCCCCCCCACGGGTACAAAAATGGCGTGAATGGGGTTGGGGTGTTGGCGCAATATTTCCATAGCCACCGTGCCTTGCCCTGCAATAACGTCTGGGTCATCGTAAGGGGGCACATAGGTATAACCGTGTTCTTTAATGAGCTCTAGGGCGTGTTCTAAGGCTTCATCAAAAGCATCGCCTTTTAAAATAACCCTTGCGCCCCTGGCTCTGACTGCTTGAACTTTAATATCAGGGGTAATGCGTGGCATAACTATAATGGCTTTAACGCCCATTACTTTGGCAGCCATGGCTAAGCCTTGGGCATGATTACCGGCAGAGGCTGCGATAACACCTTTCGCTTTTTCTTTTTCAGTCAGCTGGGCCATTTTATTGTAAGCACCACGAATTTTAAAAGAATACACTGGCTGTAAGTCTTCACGCTTAATCCATACCTGATTATTCAAGCGTTTAGACATAAAACGTGCTTCAGATAGCGGTGTTTCTATGGCTACGTCATACACACGAGCCTGGAGAATTTTCTTTACGTAATGCTCAAGCATGATGGGGGCTTCCACTGACTTCATTAGAATTAAACAACGCACCATTGTGTCGCTTTGCTACGCTTGCGTCTAGTTATCTACACGGATGGTTTTTGTTGTTTGGCTTCTTGTTATACTAGCAAGTAGTTAATAATCCACTACCTAGGAATTCCCATGAACCAAAATGAAATGAAACAAGCCGTGGCAAAAGCTGCGCTGGAAGAAATTCGTAGTAAATTAGAAAAAGACTCGGTAATAGGCATAGGTACTGGTTCTACGGTTAACTTTTTTATTGATGAACTTGCTAAATTAAAATATGACTTTGAAGGTGCTGTAGCTAGCTCTGAAGCAACGGCTAAGCGCCTTGAATTGCATGGAATAAGGGTTTTAGATTTAAATTCTGCTGGCCGCTTGCCTTTTTATATAGACGGTGCTGATGAAGTGAATGGCCGCTTACAAATGATTAAAGGTGGTGGTGCTGCCTTGACCCGTGAAAAAATTGTAGCCGCGTGCAGCGAAGTGTTTATTTGCATTGCTGATCAAAGTAAAAAAGTGGATATTTTAGGTGATTTTCCTCTACCCGTTGAAGTGCTACCCATTGCACGCAGCTATGTTGGGCGTGAGCTTGTAAAAATTGGTGCCGACCCACAATGGCGTCAAGACGTTGTTACTGATAATGGTAACTGGATTATCGACTGTTATAATTTTATGCTGGATGATCCTATCAAGCTAGAAACCATGATTAACAACATTGCAGGTGTGGTTTGTAATGGTATTTTTGCCCATCGCCAAGCTGATATTTTATTGTTAGGCAGTGAGCAAGGTGTGCAGCGTCTGGTTTACCCTGTTTAAGTTAAGCTTAAATTAAACTAACTAAAGGTTTTAAAAATTAGGATTTTAAAGGTCAGTTATTAAAGTAATAACAATGCCTGATTTCTAAGGATTGAAAAGGACAGAATTTATTATGAAAAAGAAACCAGACTTAATGCTTGTACTTTCACTTACGTTTATTCTTGGTTTATTGGTCACAGGTTATGCGCAAAGTTTTTTCTAACCTAATAACCTAAGCTAGGTAAACGTTTTTAGGTGTTATTATGCCAGCAAGAGGAATGTCCCAAGCTTCTAAAGGCAGGTGTTCAACTTTCTGGCATTCATGTGCTAAGCCCACCAGTTTGGGTCGATTAAATTCAGCAGGCTTTAAAGCTAAAGTGCGATCATAAAACCCACCACCCATACCTAGTCTGCCGCCTTGTACATCAAAGCCTACGAGCGGCATTAAAATTAAATCTAGCCTTTGTGTAGCGCAATGGTGAGTGCGTTTTAATCCATAGCCTTTTAAACGGGGTTCTAAAATGCCAAAACGGTTCTTTTCTAAGGGTGTTTGGGGTGTGAAGCGAATAAACAGTAAATGCTTTTTATGCACAGGATGCAGCACTGGCAAGTAAACTTTTTTACCCCTGCTGTGTGCCATAATAGCAATTTTTATTGGGTCTATTTCACCATCTGTTGCCATATAAACCGCAAGACTTGCAGCATTAATAAACCATGGCTGTTGGCTAATTTTTTGACAAATACGGTGGGATGCTTGCTGTTGTTGGTAAGGTGTTAACCTGCGTCGTTTGTGACGTAAAGCTTGCCTTAAAGAAGCACGGTTTAAATAAATAGGTTCAGTTGCTTGGTTAGCAGGGTGGTAAAGGTGTTTCATTTTTTAAATTATAGGCCCCAGAATGCCGCTGCTATCGTATTCCCTGAACCCTAAGGTTCAAGGTGGACGTAACCGATTCACTTAAGGCTTTCCGCTACTAGGCGGACCTGCACACCAGCAAAGTCAGAGAAACTTCCAGTTGGTACAACATAGGCTCAAGGATATGGACAACTGGCCAACACCCCAGGGTTAAGCCTAGTCTATCAAATAAAAAAACTTTTATGGGAGTTTTCGTGACTCAACTAGCGTATCGAGTTCTGCAAGTGCAGAATCCATCTTGTGATTGAGTTGTACTATTTTGGCATCTCTGTTGAGATTAGCTTCATCGAGCTGTAAAAACTCATTAGTAATATTGAGTGCTGCAATAATTGCTAGGCGCTCTAAGCTAAGCACTTTGCCAGCATGGCGTATCTCTAACATTTTTTTATTTAAATGACGCGCAGCCTGCAACAGATTGTCCTGCTCTTTTGGAGGGCAAGCAATCAAGTATTTACGGTCCAGCAGGGTGATTTCAGTGGTATTCTTGTCACTGCTCATACATCTGGCTCCAGCGCCTTTATAAAGCAACAGTCTACTATAATATGGCCTTTATACAGGGTCAATTGTTGTAAAGTTAGTAAATGTACACTAATTTTATGTATTTTTTTAACTATTTGAAAAAAATGAGATTTTCTTATGCCATCTGAAAAAGATCAAGTAGCGTCAATTGATTTTGATGAACTAGCGGATTTATGTTTACGTCATCGCTGTTTCCAATCACCCTCACTTTTTCATGGCGTGCTAACAGGCCAGCTTTGTGGCCAAGAGCATTTTGCCCGTGATCATTGGTTATTGCTACTAGGGCAATTATTAGGCAATGAGACAGATCCGCTAGAAGGTGCCGATAAGTTACTTGCTTTAGGGCTATTAGATCAAGCTTTAGAAGCATTAAGTTCCAGTGGGTTAGATTTTGAACCACTATTACCTGATGACCTTTATGAGTTAGAAGAGCGTTTTATTGCACTAGTGCAGTGGGTTCAGGGTTTTTTAAAGTCATTAAAAGCGGCCAAGCTTGAAGCACGTGAGTTATCAGATGAAGCACGTGAGGGCTTGGATGATTTGGAGCGTTTGGTTGCTTTTGGTAAAGAAAATTTGCAAGCCGATGAAAATAATGAAAAAGATTTTATAGCCATTGCTGAGTTTGTACGCATGGTGACCATGTTGCTTTATACCGAACTTCACCCAGGTAAGCCACAGGTTGAAAAAGTTAATAAAGCAGAGCAGCCTAAAACACTGCATTAAAAATACCCTGCTGGAGCCATTATGAAACACCTACCCGTAGAAGTTTTTATTCAGCGTCGCCAAAAGCTAATGGCCAGTTTGCCTAGCAAAGCTTTGCTATTGGTGCCATCGGCTACCTTGGTTACAAGAAGCCGTGATACTGAACACCCGTTTCGCCAAGACAGTGATTTTTGGTACCTAACAGGTTTTAACGAACCTGATGCGCTGCTTGTGCTAATGAAAGGTTATTCAGAAGGCGAACAGTTTTTATTTAATCAGCCTAAAGATAAATTAATGGAAACTTGGACAGGTATTCGCCTTGGCCAAGAAGGTGCAGTCAGCCAGTTAGGTTTTGATCAAGCCTTTATGCTGACAGAAATAGACCAACAGCTACCTAAATTATTGGCAGAAGCCAGTGAAGTGTGGATGCCCATAGAAGATGAGGCGCTTTATTCGCGTTACTTATTTTGGCGTCAACAAGTTAGAGCAAGGTTTAAACGTGTGGCGAGTTTGCCCGCCAGAATAACGGATTTAAGTCAGCAGTTAGGCGAAATGCGGCTGATTAAAGCACCAGAAGAAATAGAGTTAATGAAAGAAGCGGCACGTATTTCAGCCGAAGCCCATTGCCGTGCTATGCAAGTGTGTCGTCCGAATATGCATGAATACCAACTGCAAGCCGAACTAGAACACGAATTTAGAATGCAGGGTGCAAGCGGCCCGTCTTACGGCAGTATTGTGGGGTCTGGCGATAACGCTTGTGTGCTGCACTATGTTGAAAACAAAGATGTGATGCAGGCCGGTGATTTGGTTTTGATTGATGCGGGTGCTGAATACCAAGGTTATGCCGGTGATATTACCCGCACCTTCCCTGTGAGCGGCATTTTTTCTTTGCAGCAAAAACAGCTGTATAGCTTAGTTTTAAAGGCCAACCTGCTGGCCATTAGCTTAACTCGCCCTGGTGCAACGCTAGATGAACTTCATCAAGCCGTAGTGCATTGCCTGGTCACAGGTTTGGTAGAGCTAGGTTTACTAAAAGGCGAAGTAGAAGCGCTAATAGAAGCTGAAAGCTACAAAGCATTTTTTATGCACGGTACCAGCCATTGGTTAGGCTTAGATGTGCACGATGTCGGGCTTTATAGGCAAGACGGTAAAGCTCGCCCATTAGCAGAAGGCATGGTGTTTACCATTGAACCCGGCCTTTACATTGCACCCGATCAGCAAGGTATCGATCCGCTTTGGCAAGGCTTAGGCATTCGTATTGAAGATGACATTTTAGTCACTGCAACAGGTTGTGAAGTATTAACCAGCGGTGTTCCAAAAACCATTGAGGGCATAGAAGGCCTGATGAAAGGTGATAATTATGGATCAGCAGGAGTATGACCTAGTTATTGTTGGTGGTGGTTTGGTGGGCGCAAGCCTTGCCTTGGCGCTGCAACCTTTGGCAGAAAAGCTGAATTGGAAAATCTGCCTAGTAGAAAACCAGCCGCCTACTAATGCGCCACAAATCAGCGATTGGCAACCCAGCTTTGATGCCCGTTCCACTGCCCTTGCTTGGGGTACACGGCTTATTTATGAGCGCTTAGGTTTATGGCAAGACCTAGCACAACACGCCAACCCAATCGAACACATTCAAATCACTGATCGGGGTTTTTTAGGCGCAACCCAGCTGCATAACACCGAACAGCAGGTGCTGGCCTTGGGTTATGTGGTGCCTAATATTTGGCTAGGCAAGGTTTTGTGGCAAGGCTTGGCAGCGGCTAAAAACACCCAAGTGTTAGCACCGGCGGTTATTCATTCGGTTAGTTTTCCCAGCCCTGAACAGGCGTTATTAGAAGGCGAGCTAGAAGGTAAGCCGCTGGCACTAAAAGCTAAATTAGTGGTGCTTGCCGATGGCGGCCGTTCTGGCATTAAACAGCAACTAGGCATCGCCGATGCCATTCACGACTATGAACAAACGGCCATTATTGCCAATGTACGTATGTCTAAGCCGCACCAAGGTTGGGCTTATGAGCGCTTTGCAACCGATGGTCCTATGGCGTTATTGCCCCTTGTTGGGCGTGATATGGCTTTAGTTTGGACACGCACTAACGAGCAAGCCGCAACCGATGCGGTATTGGGCGATGCTGAGTTTTTACAAGCCATTCAACAAAGTTTTGGCAACCGTGCTGGGCGTTTTCAAAAAGTGGGCGAACGCTTTGCCTACCCACTTAAAAAAGTACGCTCTAAAGAACAAGTTAGACGCAACTTAGTTTTGCTAGGTAATACCGCCCATTATTTACACCCAGTCGCAGGGCAGGGTTATAACCTAGCCATTCGTGGTGTGATGAGTTTGGCTGAAGCCTTAGCCGCTGGCGCACAAGAGGCTGCTAGCCAAGGTAGGAACTTTCACCCAGGTGAACTGCCCTTACTAGAAAAGTGGCAGGCACAGCGCAGCAACGATCAAAACAACGTGATAGGTTTTAGTCATGGGCTGATTGCACTTTTTGCCAACGACACACCACTTTTAGGCCATGCCCGTGCGGCAGGTTTAATTGGGCTTAATTTAACGGCACCGCTTAGGCGTTGGATAACCGCCAAAGCGATGGGGGTTTAAAATGCAGCAAGCAAAAGCAACTAAACACTATGATGTAGTGATTGTAGGCGGTGGCATGGCAGGTTTGGCCTTAGCAGCTGGCCTTGCTGACACAGGTTTAAAACTAGCCATAGTTGAACTGGCTGAACAAGCCCCTAGCTGGCAAGCAGCAACCTTTAATACCCGTGTTAGTGCCTTGTCTGAAACCAGCCGCCAGCTGCTAGACAGCCTAGGTGCTTGGCCTGCGATGCAACAGCTGCGGGTCAATCCTTATCAAGGCATGCGAGTTTGGGATAGCCAAGGTACAGCAGAAGTGGCTTTTGATGCAGCAGAAGCCGGTGTTTCCCATTTGGGTTACCTAGTCGAAAACGCTGTCACCCAGCTGGGTTTGTTAGAAGTGGTAGCAGAGCAACTTAATTTAGACTGGTATTCAGGCGTTGAAGCCCTTGCCCTAAGCGAGCCTTTAACTACCCAAGGCAGGCGTGAATTAAAGCTAAGCGACGGCAGTGTGTTAGAAGCAGAGCTAATTGTTGGTGCTGACGGGGCGAATTCCAGAGTGCGTAAACTGGGCGACTTTAAAACCCGTGAATGGAACTATGGCCACCATGCGCTAGTAACCAGCGTGCGTATGGAAAAATCCCATGCTAATGCTGCTTGGCAAAACTTTAGCGATAAAGGTGTGTTGGCTTTTTTACCGTTGAATTTAGATGGCGATAACCACTGGTGCTCTATTGTTTGGTCTACCCACCCAGAAGAAGCCGCTGAATTATTAGCGTTAGATGAACAGGCTTTTAACCAACAGCTAACCCAAGCTTTTGAAGGGCGTTTAGGCAAGGTAGAGCTTAGCCAAGCACGTCAGGTGGTGCCTTTGCGACAGCGCCACGCCACCGATTATGTAAAACCGGGTTTAGCATTAATCGCCGATGCAGCACATACCATTCACCCGCTAGCAGGGCAGGGCATTAACCTAGGTTTTGCCGATGTCGCCGCCTTAACAAAGGTTATAAAACAAGCCGCAACAGCTAAGCAACCACTCGGTAGCTTGGCGGTATTAAACACGTATCAGCGCCAACGCAAACCAGACAATCTAGCCATGATGGCGCTAATGGAAAGCTTTAAACGCTTATTTGCAACGCAAAACCTGCCAGTGCTTTTATTACGTAACCTAGGCATGAAACTGGTTAATAAAAACCCTTGGCTTAAACGCCAGCTAATTGCCCAAGCCTTGGGTTTGCGACCGCTGGTCAAATAGTTAGTGGCGGTTTTTAAAAATTACCAGTCCACGTAACAGGTTTAATGCTTCGTTAAGTGGGTAATCTTCTTCGGTGTTGCGCTGGGTGGTTGTTTTTTTATCCTTCAACACCTTAGATTCATTATTAATGTGCCCGTCTAAATCGGCTTCTTTGGTGGTTTGGGTGGTTTCTAATAAGGTAATACTTGCATTGCCCACTTCAATGTCGGGCTGAATGCCTTCAGCCTGAATGGAGCGACCATTAGGCGTGTAATAGAGTGCCGTGGTCATTTTTATAGCGCGGTCATTATTCAGTGGCAGTATGGTTTGCACTGAACCCTTGCCAAAGCTTGCTGTGCCCATAATTAACGCCCGTTGGTGATCTTGCAAAGCACCGGCAACTATTTCTGAAGCGGAAGCTGAGCCACCATTAATTAATACCACCAAAGGCGCACCGTTTAAGCTGTCACCGGCATTGGCTTCAAAACGCATTTGGGTATCTGGCAAACGGCCACGGGTGTAAACAATTAAGCCACTATCTAAAAACACATCCACTACATCGGCGGCGGCCTGAAGTACGCCACCGGGATTATTGCGTAAATCTAAAATTAAACCTTCTAAGGGTGCTTGGTTTTCTTTCA
The DNA here is from genome assembly GCA_947624795.1 of uncultured Marinospirillum sp. Taxonomy (GTDB): domain Bacteria; phylum Pseudomonadota; class Gammaproteobacteria; order Pseudomonadales; family Halomonadaceae; genus Marinospirillum. The sequence goes on along the minus strand of CANQLY010000053.1, from coordinate 2,969 downwards.
CTAGCCTGTTTAGGGCTTTTTGTACTTCGTTACCACTGCGGTTTTGAAATTGACTAATGCGTAGGTAGCCAAAACCAGTTTCTAACATTTTTTCTTTTACGCTGGTAATACGAATTAAAGCACGCTCTAAAATGACGTTAAAAGGTTGGTTAACTGTTTCACGCTGAATGGTCAGTTCTATTTGAGTGCCCGGTTCGCCACGCATGGTTTCCATGGCTTTATCGACCGACATTTCACGGGTGGGCGTATCATTAATTCGAATAATTAAATCGTGTGGCTGCAAGCCAGCACGCGAGGCAGGCGTGTCATCAATGGGGCTAATCACTTTGATATAACCTTCTTCGATGCCTATTTCTATGCCCAAACCACCAAACTCGCCTTGGGTAGATTCACGCAAATCTTTAAATGCTTCGGGTGCAAGGTAGGCAGAGTGAGGATCTAAGCCAGACAACATGCCTTTAATGGCGCTTTCTAATAGTTCGCGGTCATCGACTTCATGCACATAAGCTTGTTTAATACGTTCGTAAACTTCAGCAAAACTACGCAGCTCATCAAGGGGCAGGTCATATTGTGGGTCAAGCGGGTAGTCTAGGTCGCTGGTGTTATCAGCAAACACTGAAGGTGTTAGTAGCAAGAGGCTAAAAAATAATACAATACCTAGCCGTAATAATGCTGGGTTGGAAGTATTTTGGCTGGGTGTAGAGGGGTGCATAGTGTTACCTACAGCAGAAAAAGTTAAAAGTTAGCGGCGAGCGATCCAGCCAATGGGGTCTAAAGGTTGGCCGCCACTTCTTATTTCAAAATAAAGTCCATTGCTTTGTTGGCCACCTGAAGAGCCTGCGGTTGCAATGACTTCACCACCGTGTACCCAATCCCCCGTTTCTTTGCGTAGGGTTTGATTGTGACCATAAAGGCTCATGTAACCGTCGCCGTGGTCTAGGATTAGAATAAAACCAAAGCTTCTTAACCAGTCAGCAAAAACTACACGCCCACCGTGAACTGATCGAATAGCTTCCCCTTCATTGGCCTGAATTAATAAGCCATGACTGGTGATGCGGTTATTGTATTGTTTGCTACCAAAGGCGCTTAATACCCGTCCTTTTATAGGCCAAGGCAATTTACCGCGCATTTGTGGAAAAGGGCTGGCATCTTTGGGTGGCGGTAATTTTACTATGGCATCGGTGACTGCGGCTAATAATTGTTCTAGGCGTTTTTGGTCTGCTTGTAGCTTCTTAAGCTCATCGCCCCGCCCAACAATGTCTTTACTTAGCTGCTGAACCACCTGTTGGCGTTTCTTTTGTTCGGCAAGCAATTCACCACGCTTTTCTTGTAAGCTGCGCCTAACTTGCTCTAGTGTTTTACCACGGGTAATGATTTCAGATTGTACGCTGCTTAGCTGGCGTGCGGTGCCAAGGTATTCTTCTATCTGATCCGTTCTTTTTTTGTTGATGTAGTCATAATACCTTAACAGGCGTGCCACTCGGTCAGGTTCTTGCTGATTAAGTAGTACTTTTAAATACTCTTGCCGCCCCATGGCATAGGCCGAACGAATTTGTTGGCGTAAGTAGCTTGCCTGTTGGTCTAGCTGGGTTTGCAAAACCCGCTGTTCATTACGTAAACGACCAAGTTTGGTTTCTAAGCTTGCTGCTTCGCTGCTGTTATCTGCAATATTGGTGACTAATTGGCCAATTTGTATTTCGGTTTTACGCAAGCTAGTTTCAAGTGAAGAATGCTCACCTTGTGCTTGGGTTAGCCAGCCTTGCAGCTTGTTAATGTCTTTACGTAATTCTTGTAGCTGACGCTCACTGACTTCCTCATTAGCTGAAAGTGTAGTTAAGGGTAAGCCGCAGGCCAGTAGGCCAAGCAGTAAACTTGTGGCTAAGGTTGAACGACCCATCATCAAGACCTGCCCTCCATTGGCTGCATAAATTAATCTACCGTGTTATCAAATTCAACCAGTGATTTTCCGGTCATTTCTAACGGTTGCTTTAAGCCCATCACTTTAAGCAGGCTAGGCGCTAGGTCTGATAAACTGCCACCTTTTAATAGCCGTGCTTTACAGCCTTGGGGCGGTATATAAATAAGCGGTACAGGAAAAGTGGTGTGGGCGGTTTGTGCTTGCCCCGTGGTTTCATCTAGCATTTGTTCAGCGTTGCCGTGGTCGGCGGTTATAAAGCCTTGGCCATTCACTGCTTGCAGGGCTTCAACCACACGCCCAACGCACACATCAAGCGCTTCAATGGCTTTAACTGTGGCATCAAAATCACCGGTATGCCCCACCATATCGCCGTTGGCATAGTTACAAATAATGGCATCGTATTTGCCAGAATGAATGGCTGCTACTAGCTTATCGGTTAGTTCATAAGCATTCATTTCAGGTTGTAAGTCGTAGGTAGCAACTTGGGGCGATGGAATCAATAGTCTGGTTTCGCCTTCAAAAGGCGCTTCTCTACCGCCTGAAAAGAAAAAAGTGACGTGGGCGTATTTTTCAGTTTCTGCAATGCGTAGCTGAGTTTTACCCAAGCTTGCCAAGTATTCGCCCAGTGTATTGGTAAGGTTTTCAGGCGGAAAAGCGGCAGCGGCGTTAATGCCTTTAGCGTATTGTGTAAGCATAACAAAGCTGCTTAAACGTGGCCAAGCTTGGCGTGCAAAACCATCAAAATCAGCTTCGGTGAAGGCACGGGTAATTTCTCTGGCACGGTCGGCACGGAAATTCATAAAAATAACCGCATCACCGTCTTTGATTGGACAAGGCAAGCCTAGCGCAGTGGCTTTAACAAACTCATCGTTTTCATCACGCTTATAAGCCGCCTCTAAGCCAGCCATTGCCGTTTCAGCAGTAAAGTCTGCCTTACCTAAGGTTAAAAGGTTGTAAGCTTGTTCTACCCTATCCCAGCGGTTATCACGATCCATCGCATAATAGCGGCCTATTAAGCTTGCCGTTCTGCCTATGCCCAGTGCTTTAAATT
>CANQLY010000052.1 GCA_947624795.1 uncultured Marinospirillum sp. | reverse complement strand
TGGGTGGTGGTGACGCTGGTTTTTTTAAGGCAAGCGTTGTGCAGCCTGCTGTGTAGGTATAGGTGAGGCTAATTAATCCCACCACTAATAATTTTTTTAGTGAAGTTTCTAGTGACATAAGTAAGGGCACTTTAAGCATTATTCGAACATACCTGTACATTTTCTATGTGCTATCATAGCCTTCTTCTGATCTACTGCTCAGTATTTTGTGTGAACAGAGCGTTAACTGAGTGTTTTTTATGTCCCTGATTTCAGACGGGCGAAACGACTTGTTGTGGAGTGACGTTTGACGGTGCCAGCAGTAAAGCCAATGCGATTTCTAGCTCTAGGCATAAACCATAAGACAGCTCCAGTCGCTATACGCGAACGAGTTGCATTTACTCCAGAACAATTGGAGGCTGCTAGCCTACAGCTGCGTAATCATCAGAGTATCAAAGAAGTTGCCATCCTATCTACCTGTAATCGCACAGAAATTTACACTTTAATTGAAGCAGGCAATGTGCGCCCAGTGCTAGATTGGTTAAGTGACTTTCATTCCCTCCCTATTGAAGACCTTGCTCGTTATAGTTATATCCATGAAGATCAGGCTGCGATTGCACACATGATGCGTGTGGCAAGCGGCTTAGATTCTATGGTGCTAGGTGAACCACAAATTTTAGGGCAGCTTAAAGATTCGTATGATTTAGCTAAAAAAGAAAACTTGCTAGGTACCGGCCTTGAGCTTTTGTTCCAACAAGTTTTTGCCACAGCCAAACAAGTAAGAACAGAAACCGGCATAGGTACTAACCCAGTTTCTGTTGCCTATGCTGCGGTCAGTTTAGCTCAGCGTATTTTTGCTGATTTAAAAACGAGCACAGCCTTGTTAATTGGTGCCGGTGAAACCATTGAGCTAGTCGCGCGGCATTTAAAAAATGCTGGCGTAGCAAAAATGATTATTGCCAACCGCACCGTTGAAAGAGCTCAAGCCTTAGCCGATGAAGTGCAAGGCCGTGCCGTGGCTTTAAGTGAAATACCCCATCAGCTTGAAAAAGCCGACATAGTGATTAGTTCAACTGCTGCACCTTTGCCCATTTTAGGTAAGGGAATGGTTGAGCAGGCGCTTAAAAAACGGCGTCATAAACCCATTTTTATGGTTGATATTGCGGTGCCACGTGACATAGAGCCGCAGGTAGGCGAATTAGATGACATCTTTTTGTTTACGGTTGATGATTTAAAAGAAGTCATTGAAGAAAACCTTGCGGCAAGGCGTGAAGCGGCAGAAGAAGCTGAGCTGCTGATTTCAAAAAGTGTGCAAGCATTTTTGCGTGATTTACGGGTGCGTGATGCAGGGCGCATGATTCGGGTCTTTCGTCAGCGTGCACAACAACTAGCAGAGCAAGAGCTGGCGTTAGCATTAAGCCAGTTAGATCAAGGCCAAGATGCCCGTGATATTATGCAAAAGTTGTGTCGCAATTTAACCAACAAATGGTTGCATGACCCAACCTTGAAAATTCGTGAGGCATCAGCAGAAAACCGTAGCGATCTTTTAGCAGCTGCTTCACAATTGTTAAATTTAGATACCTCAGACAAACTTTAATTTCTTTGCTGGAATAATTCATGAAACCTTCAATACAAGCCAAGCTAGATCACCTTGCTGATCGCTTTGAAGAGCTATCCGCCCTTTTGTCTGATCCTGAAACGCTCAGTGATCAGGAGAAATACCGCAACTATTCTAAAGAATATTCAGACCTTGAACCCATTATTCAGGCTTATCAGGCTTATCAGCAAACCCAAGAAGGCATAGAAGCTGCCCAGCAAATGACCAGTGATGAAGACCTGGAAATGCGTGAAATGGCCAGAGAAGAAATGCTAGGCTTGCAAGCTGAACTTGAGCCACTTGAACTTGATATTCAGCGCCTATTGATTCCTCGTGACCCTAATGACAGCCGCAATATTGTGCTAGAAGTGCGTGCTGGTACGGGCGGTGATGAGGCGGCTTTGTTTTCAGGTGATTTGTTTAAAATGTACAGTCGCTATGCTGAAGACAAGGGCTGGCAGGTAGAAACACTGAGCGTAAGCCACGGTGAAATGGGCGGTTATAAAGAAATTATTTCCCGCATTAGCGGTAAAGATGTGTATTCCCACCTTAAATTTGAATCGGGTGCACACCGTGTGCAGCGTGTTCCGGCAACTGAATCGCAAGGCCGAGTGCATACTTCGGCTTGTACCGTTGCTGTGATGCCAGAAGCCGATGAAGTGGGCGAAATTGACATCAACCCCGCTGATTTAAAAGTTGATACTTACCGCTCATCGGGTGCCGGTGGTCAGCACGTTAACACCACCGATTCCGCCATTCGTATTACTCACCTGCCTACTGGCTTAGTGGTTGAATGCCAAGAAGAGCGTTCACAACATAAAAACCGTGCGAAGGCGATGTCTTGGTTGACGACCCGTTTAAAACAAAAAATGGAAGATGCAGCGCACAAAGACCAGTCCGATACGCGCCGTTCCTTAGTGGGCAGTGGCGACCGCTCTGAACGCATTCGCACTTATAACTTCCCTCAAGGCCGTGTGACCGATCACCGTGTAAACTTAACTTTGTACAACCTAGATGAAGTAATGAACGGCGAGCTTGACAGCGTATTGTCTGTGTTGGCACAAGAACAGCAAACGGAATTGTTGGCAGGTTTAAGTGATGCCTAGTGGCTTATTAACACGGGGTGAATGGCTGGTGGCGGCGCGTTTGCAGCTTCAAAACGCCGGTGTAGACAATGCCCATCAAGAAGCTGAATATTTGCTTTGCCACCTATTACAAAAAAATACGGCTTACCTTTATGCCTACCCTGAAGTGGCATTAGCAACGCAGCAACAAACCCAGCTGGCCAGTTGGTTAGCTGAGCGTTTGGCTGGCAAACCATTGGCTTGGATTCTAGGTGAATGGGATTTTTGGGGTTTAACCTTAGAGGTTTCACCGGCCACTTTAATTCCCCGTGCCGATACCGAGCGTTTAGTAGAGCTGGCTTTAGCTTTAGCCATTCAATCTAAGGCAAAGGTGCTAGATTTAGGCACTGGCACTGGCGCAATTGCTTTAGCCATTAAAAAAGAGCGCCCAGATTGGCAGGTGGATGCTGTTGATTTTAAGCTAGATGCCGTTAATTTAGCTAGAAAAAATGCACGCCAATTACAGCTCGATATTCGTGTTTGGCAGTCTGACTGGTGGCAGCAGATTCCACCCAAAACTTACGATCTTATTTTAAGTAATCCACCTTACATTCACCCGCAAGACCCCCACTTAATCCAAGGTGATTTGCGTTTTGAACCCCAAACGGCCCTTGTGGGTGGCAATGATGGCTTGCAAGCCTTTCGTGATTTACTTGAACCTATTCAGCACCGCCTTGTAAAAGGGGGGTATCTTTTGGTAGAGCATGGCTTTGATCAAGCAACAGCCATTGCTGAACTTTTTACTCTTGGTAAACTTTACGGTGTGCAGTGTCATACCGACTATGCAGGCCAGCCAAGAGTCACTCAAGGCTATAAACTTTAGGTTAAAATTTGGCACCTTATTATGGTTAAAAATGCTGTTAAAACAATAAAAAGCCGCACTAAGTTAAAAACCTTTAAGTCACGCACATTGGATGCGATTGATTTAAAAATATTGCAATTACTGCAAGATAACGCCCGCATTTCTTATGTTGATTTAGCGCTGAAAGTTGGGCTTTCAACAACGCCTTGCTTAGAAAGGGTCAAGCGCCTTGAGCGTAATGATGTTATTAAGGGTTATCGCGCCATTCTTAATCCTCAGCACTTAGGCGCTAGCTTGTTGGTTTTTGTAGAGATTAGCCTAGAAACACAAACCCCCAAGGTGTTTGAAGAATTTCGTAAAGCAGTGCATCGCTTGCCGCAAATTCAAGAGTGCCATTTGGTTTCAGGGCAGTTTGATTACATTTTAAAATGCCGAATTGCAGAAATGAGCGCTTACCGCCAGCTGTTGTGTGATGTGGTGCTTAGCTTGCCTGGGGTAAAAGAATCAAAAAGTTATGTGGTGATGGAAGAAGTAAAAGAAGATGCGCCCTTGTTTATTCCTGAATCAGAAGTGTAAAAAAGCTAGGTAATATGATGAATGATCAGCAGTTGCTGCGGTTTAGTCGGCAAATTTTATTGCCTGAAGTGGATATTGCTGGGCAAGAAAGGCTGTTAAATAGCAAGGTGCTGATTGTTGGTTTGGGTGGGCTAGGCTCACCTGTTGCCTTGTATTTAGCGGCGGCTGGGGTGGGCGAGCTGCACTTAGCTGACCCAGACCATGTTGATCTTTCTAACCTGCAACGGCAAATCATTCACCAAGAAGCCAGCCTTAATCAGCAAAAAGTAGATTCAGCCAGTGAACGCTTAAAACAACTTAACCCCACCATAAAAATTATTACCCATAACCGTTTGTTGCAAGGCGAAGCAATGCTAGAGGCCGTTAAGGCGGTTGATCTAGTCTGTGACTGTTCCGATAGGTTCTCGACTCGCTTTGCAATTAACCGTGCCAGCCAAGTGGCTAAAAAACCTTTGGTGTTTGGTGCGGCAATACGTTTTTCTGGGCAAATGTCGGTGTTTGATCCACGCTTAGCAACCAGCCCTTGTTATGCCTGTATTTACGATGAAAATGCTGAGGATGTTGAATTAAGCTGTTCAGAAAGTGGCGTGTTATCGCCTCTGGTTGGTGTAATAGGTAGCTTACAGGCGGTGGAAGCGCTTAAGGTGCTAGGTGGCTTTGGTGAGCCGGCAATAGGTAAATTACTGACCTATGATGGCCTGCGTTCAGAAATGCGTAATTTAAAATTACAAAAAGACCCTGTTTGTACTTGTTGTAGTCCATCTGGTCTCTAGTTTTTTAGTGGTGTTTTATTCTTAGCTGGCGCTTAGTGAGGATGTTATTTAATTCTGCAACTAACCATTAAATAACCAGCTAAGGGTTTCTTAAGTCTTTAAGCTTTGAGTTCTGCCGACTTGTCTTTTAACTGCTGACGTAACTGGGCAACGGCTTTAATCGAAAGCTCTGTAGCGGCAGCAATGGTTTTGTCATCTAGCTCTGTTTGTTTAATCAAGTTACAGGCAGCTTTTTCAATCCCTTTCTCGATTCCTTGCTTAATTCCATACTGTTCAACTGTGTTAATGTAAGGCATTTTAAATTCCTCTTCGACAAGTTTAACGGCTTCTATTAATTGTTGCTCAAGTGCGTCAGGAAAGCGAATCATCCAGCCAATAAAGTGAAATAACTCAATGACCTGTTCACGGCTGTAACCACGCTGATAAAGTAATCGAGTTAAACCTAGCCTAAATTCAAAAAGATTTTTGTTATTACCTTTCAGGCGTTTGGCCTTGATTTGCGCCATGACTAGTAAAGCAAAAACATTATTATTTGCCTCAAGGCTAGTCCAGTTAGTTTCGCTTTCGTAGTCTGTTAGCTTAGCAATGGGGTAGGTGAAATCCATTTGTGTACCTGAACGGCTAAACTTAAAACTACTCGGTCGGTAGCTTTGGTTAGTATCAGCCAAGACTGCAAGGCTGACAACATCGACTTGGTAGCGGTCGGTTAAGCGTGACCAGTAGGTAAACATACGCCGTGCAAAAATGCCTTTTAATTCAGGCGAAGTTTGAATTTCAACGTGTATTAGTAGCCACTCTTCGGTGCCATCGTTATGGACTTGTATTCTCGCCGAATCATCGGCTGGTCTATTAATAAACGCATGACAAGTGACCTTGTTTTGCAGTCGGTTAAGCAAGCTTATTGGCTTAGAGGGCACCCAAAAGGTGTTATCTTCCACAGCGACCGTGGCTCACAGTACACCAGTAAGAAGTTAAAAAACGCGTTGACTAAGCTAGGTATAAAACAATCGATGGGCGATGTTGGAGCTTGTTGGGACAATGCCGTTGTTGAACGCTTTTTTGGCAGTTTAAAACACGACTGGATACTCAAAGCTCAACACCCAACTTACGAATCTATGGCAGCCGATGTCGCTGCGTATATGAAGTATTACAACCTAAAAAGGCTTCATACGTCTAATGGTGATATGACCCCGGTTGAGTATGAGAATTATCAATTAAAAGTGTCCACTTGGGCTTGACCAGAACATTAGTGTAACCACACTCACTAAGAAATCCCCACCTTCTTTTAATATCTTCTGATGTTACATAGGGTGCAGTTTTGTCTAACGCTGTCTTGAAAAGAATGGCTTTTCTTAATCTTGTAGGTCGATCACACACAATTATAACCTCTTTAAAATAACGTTTATATGGTAAATTGCTGCCTGAAGCCAAAATCTAGCTTGTCTGGGCTTTCAAATTAAGCTTCAATAACACCTACTTGCTTCTGTATGGAGTAGCAATAAGCACTGAGTACATTTGACTGGTGACTTAAGCCCTTTAGTTTGGTATATTTTATCAACCTTTATATTTAAGCTGCTATGCTCCTACCCAAGCTGTGCAGTATAAAATCAAACTTTTAAAGAACCTTAGACTAATCAAGTACAGATTAAATTCAGGGTTTTAGTAAGTCAAATACTTTTAAAGTATGAAAATAGAGTATTGTTTGAGATTAATGCTAGTTTATTTGCTTGATTGATAAAAGGTAGTCCTCAGCCTAATAATCACCGCACCACCATCAGAAAATTTTAGGAAACATTATGCCTATTTTGAATTGGCTAAAAAAAGATGAAGCAGTGACCGCTGCAAAAAAATCTACTTACCGGTTGCTAGAAGAAGTGCCTGAGCTTTCTTATGGCGACCCAGTGAATGAAAATTTGCTTATTCAGGGTGATAACCTTGAAGCATTAAAAGCTTTAATTCCTTTTTATGCAGGCAAAGTAAAATGTATTTTTATTGATCCACCTTATAATACTAAATCTGCTTTTGAATACTACGATGATAACTTAGAACATAGCAAGTGGCTGTCTTTAATGTACCCACGCTTGGAATTGCTTAGAGAGCTATTATCTGAAGATGGCAGTATTTGGATTACTATTGATGATGCTGAAGCACATTACTTGAAAATTATTTGTGACGAAATTCTTGGGCGTTCAAATTATGTTTCTAGCATGGTTTGGCAAAAACGAACATCTCCAGATGCAAGAGCAACATTAGGAGCTGCGCATGACTATATTCTAGTTTACGCAAAACAACTTAGTAAATTTAAAAGCCAAGTTAATAAATTAGAATTGAGTGAAAAGCAAAAAAAAGCTTATAAGAATCCTGATAATGATCCTCGTGGTGCGTGGGTTTCTACTGATTTTACAGGGCAAACGGGACATGCAACGGTCAGTCAGTTTTATACAATAATTGCACCTAATGGTACAAAACATTCTGCACCAGTAGGGAGATGTTGGGCGTTAGCTGAAAGTACATTTTATTCCTTGGTTGAGCAAAATAGAGTGTGGTTTGGAAAAGATGGTAATAATAAGCCAAGGCTTAAACGCTATCTTTTGGAGGCTGAAGGAGTATCAGTTTGGAGTTGGTGGGATAATGGGGATGTTGGACACAACCAAGAATCAAAAAAAGAAATTATTCAGCTTTTTGGTGAGGCCGTTTTTGATACTCCAAAACCTGAGCGCTTAATAGAACGAGTGCTTCATATTGCTACAAATGAGAATGATCTGGTTTTAGATTCCTTCCTTGGCTCAGGCACAACAGCCGCCGTCGCTCATAAAATGAACCGCCGTTATATCGGTATCGAAATGGGCGAACATGCGCAAACGCATTGCCAAGTTAGATTAAAAAAAGTAGTTGAAGGCGAACAAGGTGGAATTTCTAAAACTAGGGATTGGCAAGGCGGCGGTGGTTTTCGGTTTTTTAAACTAGGTGAAGCCGTGTTTGATGAATATGGCAGTCTTAATGCTGAAATAAAGTTTGCTACCCTAGCTGCCCACCTTTGGTATTTAGAAAACAAAACACCCCTGCAAGGTCAGGCAACCGGCCCCTTGTTAGGTGTTAGCAACGGTACAGCTTATTACTTGCTTTATAATGGTATTTTAGGTGATAGGCGACCAGCAGGTGGCAATGTTCTTACTAGCAAACTGTTAGATGAATTGCCAGAAATTACAAGCCATGAAAACATTGTTATTTATGGAGAATCTTGCCGTTTGGGTGCTGCTAGGTTAGAAAAAGCAAAGATTACCTTTAAACAAATACCCTATGATGTAGGTATGCTCTAAGTAAGGAAAGCCAACAATGTTTAAATTAAAAGGTTATCAGCAGCGAGCTGTCGATGTGATGCAGTCTTTTTTATCTCACTGCTTACATTTGGAATCTTTAGCCGATGCTTACACAGCAGCTTTAAAAGAACAGCAATTACCAAACCACGCTTACCGTGATTATGGCTTTAATAATGTTCCTTACTTTTGTTTACGCCTTCCCACGGGTGGCGGTAAAACAGTGCTAGGTTCTTATGCTATTGAAACCGCAGCACGCCATTATTTGCAAACTGAAACGCCCATTACTTTATGGCTAGTACCTAGTATTACTATTCGTCAGCAAACAGTCGAAGCTTTAAAAACGCCAGGGCATCCTTACCGCCAAAATTTGGATAAAGCCTTTAACCGCCAAGTACTGGTATTAGATATTGATGAAGTAACTCAAATTAGGCCGCAAGATATAGGCAGTAAAGCCATTGTTATTGTTTCAACACTGGCTAACTTAAGAGTGAACGATACATCAGGGCGTAAAGTTTATGCCTACCATGAAAATTTTGAACCCCATTTTGCCAAAATTCCTAGCAATCACCCTTCACTAACATTACTAGAGCGGGTTACTGAAAATGATTTACAGGAAAATGGCTTAACGGCCAATGAACTGGGTAAAATTAAATTTTCGTTTGCTAATTTACTCGCTGTTTATCGCCCGATTGTTATTGTCGATGAAGCACACAATGCACGTACAACTTTAACTTTTGATACCTTGCACCGTGTTCACCCAGCCGCTGTTATTGAGCTAACTGCCACTCCAAACACTTCTGCTACTAATGGTAGTAATGTGTTGTTTCACGTTTCTGCTGCGGAATTAAAAGCAGAGGAAATGATTAAACTACCAATCATGCTTACCGAGCATATTAACTGGCAAGATGCGTTACAAGATGCCGTTATTACCCGTAATAAACTAGCCTTAGATGCTCAAAAAGATACCGACTATATTCGCCCGATTGTGCTTTTTCAAGCAGAAAATAAAAATGGTGAAGTGACTGTTGAGGTGTTAGAAAACCACCTGACTGAACAGTTAAAAATTGATAAAAATAAGATTGCCATTGTTACAGGTAATCAACGTGAACTTGATGGTATTAATCTTTTAGATCAAAGCTGTCCTATTGAATACATCATTACAATTGAAGCATTAAAAGAAGGTTGGGACTGCCCATTTGCTTATGTTTTTTGTTCAGTTAAGCAAGTTTCTTCAAACAAAGATGCTGAACAGTTATTAGGCCGCGTTTTACGGATGCCCTATGCTAAACGTCGGGTTATTGAAGATTTGAACCGTGCTTATGCTCACCTTGCAACCCGTGGTTTTAGTAAAGCAGCCCAAGAATTAACTGATACGCTAGTAGCAATGGGTTTTGAGGAAATAGAAATCGCTGCGTATTTACGTGACCAAACACCTAACCCACATCAAAATGATTTATTTGGTGAAAACCTGCCTGAGCAACCACAAAAAATATCAGAAAATACTCTGATAGTGACCGCAGAAGACTTACCCGATTTATCTAAACTATCTGAGCCTGAAAAAAATCAGATTACTATGACCCGTGATACGGTAAATAAAAATGCCGTCATTAGAGTCGTTGGCGAGGTTAGTCCGGCTATACAAGAAGCCATTAGTAAGACAGTTAAATCGGCTAAAAACCGCACTATTTTTAAGCGCAATGTTCGTATTCATAACCAATCAATTCAGGCAAGAAAAGCTCCTTCTGAGCGAGGTGAAGTGTTTGGTGTGTTACCGCAAATTTGTATGATGCAGCAAGGTCAGCTTGAATTAGTTGAAGCTGAAACACTGTTACTAGCTTGTAATTGGAATCTGCTTGATTACCCAGCAGAATTAAAAAACTTTAGCCTGCATGAAACGACTAATAATTTTGCTATAGACGTTGAAGGTAAGAAAGTTAAATACCATGTTGCGGAACAGAAGGATATTTTACCTTTTAACCGAGGTTTTATAGATATAACAGAACAAGATCTTATTCGCTGGCTAGATAAAGAACTACGGCAAACAGACATTGTTCAACAACAAATGGCAAGTTTTATTGGTAGGTTAGTAAAAAATTTACTACAGCAATACGACATGACGTTAACAGCACTGGTAAGGAATAAATACCCTTTAGCGCAGGCAATTCGAGATACGATTAGAAGTTATCGAACCAAGGCAAAGACAGCAAGTTATCAGCAGTCACTTTTTAAAAGTAGCAATACAGCTTGTTTAGCCGATGAGTTTTTTTATAGCTTTAACTCTAGCAGCTATCCTTCTCGCCCACCTTATTATTCAGGAAGCTTTGTCTTTAGTAAGCATTACTTTCCGCAAAATTTAATTGAAGACCTTAAATCAACAGGTGAAGAGTTTGAGTGTGCAAAAGCTATTGAAAGTTTGCCACAAATTAAACACTGGATTCGTAACCTAGTACGCCGTGACCAAGCTTCTTTTTGGTTGCCTCTTGCACAGGGCAAGTTTTATCCTGACTTTGTTTGTGAGTTGGTAGATGGACGTATGCTGGTTGTTGAGTATAAAGGTGTGGTATATGCTAGCAATGATGACTCGGCAGAGAAACGTGCCGTAGGATATAAGTGGGCAGAATTAAGTAAAGGGCAATGTTTATTTATTATGGCTGTAGAAAAAGATGAGCAGGGGCGAGATGTCAGGCAGCAGATTTTAGAGGCGATTCGTTAGGAACAGCAGCAGCCCCCAAGTTTTGGTGGCTGCTTCGTTTAACTAACGTTTTTTTGCCAGTTAGTTATTAGCCATTAAGCTTTTTGGCTAATAGTTCGTTTACTGCTTTAGGGTTGGCTGTGCCTTTGGAGGCTTTCATGATTTGACCCACAAAGAAGCCGACCATCTTGCCACGTTTGTCTGGCTCAGCAGCACGGTATTGTTCAACCTGCGCTGTGTTTTTAGCCAAGATTTCATCAATAATCGCTTCAATAGCGCCGGTATCAGTAACCTGTTTAAGCCCTTTGGCTTCGATAACTTCATCGGCTGTTTGGCCTTCTTTTGCCCAAAGTGCAGCAAAAACCTGTTTGGCTGCGCCGCTGCTGACGGTGTCATCTTTTACACGCTGCAATAAACCCGCTAGTTGTTCAGGTGTAATCGCTGCTTGGTCTATTTCGATAGCATCACGGTTAAGCTGTGCAGAAAGTTCACCGCTTACCCAGTTAGCCGCCAGTTTGGCATCGCCGCTTAATTCAGCTACCTTGTCGAAATAGTCAGCCAGTGGGCGACTGCTAGACAACACGCCTGCATCGTAGTCAGAAAGCCCTAGCTGTTCAGTAAAACGCTGGCGCTTTTGTTCAGGCAGCTCTGGCAGTGCATCTTTGAGCTGTTGAACATAAGCTGGGTCAACTGCAATGGGTAGCAAGTCAGGGCAGGGAAAGTAGCGGTAGTCGTTGGCATCTTCTTTAGAACGCATCGCCCGTGTTTCATCTAGGTCTGGGTCATACAGGCGAGTTTGTTGAGCAATGCGACCGCCGTCTTCTAGAATTTCAATTTGACGCTGAATTTCGTAGTTAATGGCTTTTTCAACAAAGCGGAAGGAGTTAACGTTTTTAATTTCACAACGGTTGCCTAGTTTTTCTTGGCCTTTAGGGCGTACAGAAACGTTGGCATCGCAGCGCATAGAACCTTCAGCCATGTTGCCATCGGAAATACCTAGGTAGGTAATAATCGAATGGATAGACTTTAAAAAAGCCACGGCTTCTTTGGCCGAGCTCATTTCTGGTTCAGTAACAATTTCGATTAGCGGCGTACCCGCACGGTTTAAATCAACCCCTGTCATGCCTTGGAAATCTTCATGCAGACTTTTACCGGCATCTTCTTCTAAGTGGGCATGGTGAATGGCTATGCGCTTAGTACCACCGTTTTCTAAGGCGATATCTAGATAACCACGGCCTACAATGGGCGCGTCCATTTGGGTGGTTTGGTAGCCTTTGGGCAAGTCTGGGTAAAAGTAGTTTTTACGGTCAAAGGTGGTGATGGCTGGAATTTCGCTGTGCACAGCAAGGCCAAATTGTATCGCCATTTCAAGCGCTTGTTTATTCAGCACCGGCAAAGTGCCCGGCATGGCTAGGTCAATAATGCTGGCTTGGCTGTTGGGTTCTGCACCAAAAGTTGTGCTGCTACCCGAAAATATTTTAGTTTTGGTGGCGAGCTGAGTGTGTATCTCAAGCCCAATAACGGCTTCCCATTGCATAGTGCAAACCTTTTTAAAATGAATTGTTTAACTCTAGCTTGTCTGTTTTCAGTGAATCGGCTTTGCTGCCTTCATTGTTCACTAAGTAAGTTGCGGCTTTTGTAAATGGTGATCGGTTGCCTGCTGAAACTGGTGTGCTGCGTTTAATAGCTTGGCTTCGCTAAAGTGATTACCAATTAATTGCATACCTACAGGGCGTTGATTGATTTGTCCTACAGGCACTGAAATAGCCGGTAAGCCTGCAAGGTTAACGCCTAGGGTGTAAATATCACCTAAATACATTTGTACTGGGTCAACACTGTTGCTGCCTAAATCAAAGGCTGGATTAGGCGTGGTGGGTGCAATAATTAAATCGACTGACTGAAAAGCTGTTTGGAAGTCTTCGGCAATTAAACGGCGAATTTGCTGGGCTTTGTTGTAATAGGCATCGTAAAAGCCTTCAGATAGCGCATAAGTACCAATTAGAATGCGGCGTTTTACTTCTTCACCAAAAGCTTCTGAGCGTGAACGCTTATAAAGGTCTTCTAGGTCAACAGGGTTTTCACAGCGGTAGCCGTAACGCACGCCATCAAAGCGTGACAGGTTGGCGCTGGCTTCGGCTGGGCTAATAACGTAATAAGCAGGAATGGCCATGCGTGTTAGTGGCAGGCTAATTTCTTTAACGCTAGCACCTAGCTTTTCAAGCGCTTTAATGGCAGCTTGAATGCGTTCGGCAGTTTGTGGGTTTAAGTCATCACCAAAATATTCTTTGGGAAGGCCTAAGGTCATGCCTTTTATTGAAGCACCCAGCTGGCTTAGGTAATCAGGTACGGGCTGTTCAACACTGGTGGAGTCGCG
>CANQLY010000051.1 GCA_947624795.1 uncultured Marinospirillum sp. | reverse complement strand
CTATTAGCGCCTAACTGGCCTGTAAAAGGCCCTTTTGATGCTATTTTTTGTCGTAATGTTATGATTTACTTTGATAAACCAACACAATATAAGGTGTTGTCGCGTTTTCATCCTATGCTGTTAGATGAAGGCTTATTGTATGCCGGGCATTCAGAAAGTTTTCAGCATGCGGCAGACTTGTTTCGCTTAAGGGGTCAAACGGTATTTAACCCCGTTATTACAAAGAACATGGATAAGGTTTGATTTGTGGACAGCAAACAACAGCTTTCTAACATGTATTATGACCCTTACTTTGAAATAGATGCAGTAAAAATTTTACCGGGTGAGTTTTATGTTACCCAACAAAATTTATTACTAGTGACTGTTTTGGGGAGTTGTGTAGCTGCTTGTATTCGTGATAAATCATTGGGTTTGGGTGGGATAAGCCATTTTATGCTACCTTTTGAGCCCAATGACCAAGCATTGATTGATAGTTCCATTCGTTATGGTAGCCATGCTTTAGAAGTGTTGATTAATGAGCTGCTTAAGCAGGGTGCTAGCCGTGAAAACTTAGAAGCTAAAGTGTTTGGCGGTGGAAACGTTTTAGCTGCTGAGGGCAGTTGTGTGATAGGTGAGCGCAATGCTGAGTTTTTATTAAGTTACCTTGAAGCTGAAAAAATTACTGTTGCAAGTCAAAGTTTATTAGGTATTTATCCACAAAAAGTGTATTTTTTTCCTTCTTCTGGTCGGGTGCTAGTAAAAAAACTTAAAAGGCTGAATAATACGACCATATTTGACCGTGAAGCCCTTTATTTTCAAAGGCTTTTGAACATTCAAGTTGCTGGTAATATAGAGTTATTTGGTTAATTTATGATTAAAAAAATTTCAGTATTGGTGGTTGATGATTCGGCACTTATTCGTAAGTTGCTAACTGAAATTATTAATAGTCAAGGTGATATGCAAGTGGTGGCTGTGGCACCTGACCCTCTTGTTGCAAGAGAGCTAATTAAACAGCACAACCCCGATGTGTTAACGCTTGATGTGGAAATGCCACGCATGGATGGCTTGGATTTTTTAGAGCGTTTAATGCGGTTAAGGCCTATGCCTGTATTAATGGTTTCATCGCTGACTGAGCGCGGCTCTGAAGTGACTTTGCGTGCACTTGAGCTAGGTGCTGTTGATTACATTGCTAAGCCTAAAGTGAATATTGCCAGTGGTTTGCAGGGCTATTCAGAATTAATTGCTGAAAAAATTCGTGCCTGTGCACAAGCAAGGGTGCATTCTAGGGGGCGAGCGCAGGACGTTAGCGCGGCAGGTTTGCGTGCAAAATCTGTTGCTGCAACCCGAAAAAGGGTGGGCTACAGTTCCACTGAAAAAATTGTTTTTGTGGGCGCTTCAACAGGTGGAACCGAGGCAATCAAAGATTTTTTAATTGATTTGCCTGCTGATATGCCTGCCATTATGATTACTCAGCACATGCCTGAAAATTTTACACGCACTTTTGCAGAACGATTAAATAAACTGTGTGCTTTGCATGTAAAAGAAGCCGTGGATAATGAACGGGTATTGCCTGGCTATGTTTACATTGCACCGGGTAGCCAGCATTTAGAAGTTAAGCGTAGCGGTGCTAATTACATGACGCGCCTGCATTCAGGACCACCTGTTAATCGGCATCGACCCTCTGTTGATGTGTTATTTAACTCAGCTGCTCAATTAGTGGGCAATAATGCTGTGGGGGTTATTTTAACAGGCATGGGTAAAGATGGTGCTTTAGGTATGTTAGAAATGCAGCGTGCAGGTGCTTATACTTTTGCACAAAATGAAGCCAGCTGTGTTATTTTTGGGATGCCTAAAGAGGCCATTGCTCAAGGGGGTGTAAATGAAATTTTACCTTTGATGCAGTTACCCGCTCGGGTTATTGAGTGTTTAGGGCAAAGAACAAACCGTGTGTAAGGATATCTAAAGTTAATGAAACGCTATTTTGTATGGATTGCACTACTACTTGTTTTGCTAGCAGGTGTTGCTATAAGTTATTTTGTTCCAGCTTGGTTAGCAAGCTTATTGGCAGGTTTAGCTGGCTATTCAGTAGGCTTGATGGCTGTTTCAGTGAACAAAAAAAATGTACCAGAATCCATTGATTTACCTTCTGGTATTTGTGGTGAAGGTATTTCACTGACTAATTTACAACGGGATTACCGCCAAGTAGGTGAAACAATTGCAGAAGTTGTCAGTGAATCAATGGATGATTTAGGTTCGCTTAGCAGCATGCAAAGTGATGCATTAATTACGTTAGGTGAAGCCTTTTCACGGTTTAAGTTTTCTTTAGATGAGCAGCAAGGTTTAGTAGAAATGCTTTTATATGGCGATCAAAAAAAAGCGGCATCTGAATCGCATAAAGGCATTAGTGGTTTTGCTGAAGATATGTTAAAAACTTTAAATAGCTTTGTTAGCTCATCAGTACAAACCAGTGCTGATTTAATGGAAATGTTAGAGAGGGTTTCTGAGCTTTCTGAAGGCATGCCTGAATTAATGAAGGTGCTAGGTGATATTGATAGTATTGCGGATCAAACAAACTTATTAGCACTCAACGCTGCCATAGAAGCGGCACGAGCAGGTGAGTATGGTCGTGGGTTTGCAGTAGTTGCAGATGAGGTTAGGGCTTTATCTGCACGCTCATCTGAGTTTAGTAACGCCATTCAAATTAGCTTAAACTCGATGAATAAGCGCATTGAGAAGTTAGTGCTTGATGTAAGTAAAGTTGCCTCACAAGATGTAAGCTTTATTTTAACAGCAAAAAAAGAAGTTGAAATTGCAATTGATTTACTAATAGCTAAGTCTAATAATGATCAGCTAGTAACCCAGCAGTTAGAAGTGTTATCAGTTGATTTAGGTGCGGCTTTAAATGATGCGATGCGTGCCATGCAGTTTGATGATATGAGTAGCCAGACTATTCAGCATACTAAGGCAGAGCAAAATTATTTGCTCTTATTAGTTGAGGCGTTAAAGACGGGTGCTGATGATCCACGGGAATTTCATAAAGCGTTACATGAGCGCATGGAAGAATTTCGATCTGCTCGTTTGCAACGTAAATCTAACCCTGTTTCAAGTAGTTCAATGGTCAGTGGCGACATTGATCTTTTTTAATCAAGCGCTATTGATTGTGCTTTAAGGAGTTTATTTATGTTTGATAGTTCTATTGTTAATATTCCAGAACGTTTTGATTTTTCCCACCATAAAAAATTTACAGAAAATACAGACACTGCCTTAAAAAACAGTAAAGTAAGCTTAGTCAGTTTAGATTTTTCAAGGGTCAGTTATTTAGACAGTGCGGCTTTGGGTATGATTGTTTATTTGCATAAAAAAGCTGTTTCTGCAGGGAAAAAAGTTAATATAGTCAATGCTAGTGGAATTGCATCAGAAATATTGACTGTTGCTAATATAAATAAGCTGATTGAAGTAAAATGACTAGCTGGGATAGCTTTGATAAGCTGTTTAGGATTCTGTTAATTACAGATGACCCTAACGTTATTCCTTGGCCTAATACGCTTGGCTGTGGAAAATTAGACATTACTTTAGCCTTGACCTTTAAAGAAGCGAATACTGAATTAGTGAAATACCCTGTTTATGATTTAATTATTGTAGACTTGGATTTAATTCCTGATACTAGTTTTTTAACTTGGCCGTCACCTGTTATTTTATTAGGCAGTGAAATGTCGGTTGAGCAACAACAACAGTTGTTTGAAATAGACATCGATGCTTATATTGTTAAGCCAATCAATTTTTTTTCATTATATTTAAAAGTTAAAACATTATTAAAGCGTAGCCTTCTAAAAAAGCAGTTACAAAAAAGCAATGCCGCCTTACAAGCGTATTTGCATGCTAATCGTGCTGAAGCTGAAATGGCTTCGCATATTTTCTATAATAATTTATTAGATGAATCTTCTGAAGATTTACGTGGCTTTGACCGTTATCTTTTATCTAAATCAGATTTTTGTGGCGATTTAACACTGGCCCGTTATTCACCCTCAGGCAGTATTTTTGTATTGCATGTTGATGCTATGGGGCGTGGTTTATCGGCTACTGTAACTTTATTGCCTGTTGTTGATGTATTTCATGGCATGGTTGATAAAGGTTATGCCTTGCCAATGATTGTGCGGGAAATGAATCGCAAGTTGAATTATAAATTACCTGCCGACCGGTTTGTAGCGGCTTCATTAGTTGAAGTTGACTTGTTGCATGAGCAAATTGGTGTATGGAATGGTGGCATGCCACCTATTTACGTGTTGGATGCTAAAGGTAAGCTCGTTAAAACTTTTAACTCTAGTCACATGGCTTTAGGTATTTTAGAAGATAAGAGCTTTGATACTGGTGTTGAACGCTTTGAGTTGCCTAATGAGGGTGGTATTTTTGCTTGTAGCGATGGTTTAATAGAACAGGTTAATTTACAAGGTGAACATTACGGCAATCACCGTTTATTAGCAGAACTTAGCGTTGGTTCGCAGCATTTTATGACAAGTCATATTGCTGCGTCTTTAAAAAGTTTTGCTGGCTTGCCTAGTTTTGATGATGATGTTTCTATGTATTTCTTGCACTTTAAAGAATTAATTTTCTTTTTAGATCAGCAACAGTTATCAGCTAAATCAGTGCGTAGCTTACAAGACATTGATCCGTTTCGCTGGGAGTTGATTTTAAAAGGGCGTCAAATAGCAGAACAGGAAGTGGCGAATCAATGCAGTAATTTATTGCAGCAGATGGGCATGTCACAACCTTTGTGCCAAAGGGCGTTTACAGTGATTAGCGAATTAAGCACTAATGCAGTGGATCATGGTATTTTAGGCTTGTCTTCTAATCTTAAAACGTATGAAGATGGTTTTGCTGCTTATTATACTCAGCGAGATAAGTTGGTTTTAAATTTATCGGTTGAGGATGTATTACGTATTACTTTAGATTGGCGACCGCTTGAAGTTAAGCCTAGTTTGTTAATTGAAATTCAGCAAACAGGTGTTGGATTTGATGCTAATAAAGTGTTGGATAGTTCACCTGAAGAGTTATCAGGCAGAGGCTTGCTGCTGGTTAAGCGTTTGGTCTCTGATCTAACGTTTAGTGATTATGGGCGTTTAGTGCAAGTAACCCTTGAGTAAATTGATGAATCAGTTTGAAGTAAATGCAAATTTCTCAATGTCGTCTTACTATGACCCTAAATTTAAAACAGATGCTGTTAAGGTTTTACCAGGTGAATATTATGCGACGGATGGTGAAGAAATGATCGTAACCATCTTAGGCTCTTGTGTGTCTGTTTGCCTGCGTGATAGTTATTCTGGCATTGGTGGTTTAAATCATTTTTTATTACCGCACGACCATTCTAATCGTGATACTCCTTTAACAGAGTCAGCCCGTTATGGGGTTTATGCTATGGAATTATTAGTGAACCATTTGCTTAAACTAGGTGCTATGCGCCACAGGTTAGAGGCTAAGGTGTTTGGTGGTGGAAAGGTCATTAAAGATTTTACCTTTGCCAATGTAGGTGAGCGCAATGTTAGTTTTGTATTAGAGCATTTAAAACAAGAAGGCATCCCTATTGTTGCGCGTGATTTGCTGGATATTTATCCCCGTAAAGTGCATTTTTTTCCGCATTCTGGGCGAGTTATGTTGAAGAAAATTAATAGTTTGCATAATAATAATAACCTGATTGAACTTGAAAAAGGTTATTTACGTGATGTTGAGCGTAAGCCCATTGCAGGGCCTATTGATCTTTTTTGATTTTTTTAAAAAATATTAACTTAAAATATCGGCTTAAAAAGTAACTAAAAGAGTGACCAAAATAGTCACTCTTTTTTATTTAAGTGTTTTATTTAATAGTGGCAAGGGTTATTGGCTTGAGCTAATGCTTACTTGGATATGGTGCCCTTGCTTAGAAACAATAACTTCATCGGCAAGTGCACGAATATTGGCAAGGCTATTTTCTTCCATTAAGCTGCTTGGGTTTTCTAGGTTGTCGCTTATTTCAATAATAAAACAAGGGTTCTTTGCTTGATTGCAGGTATCTTGAGTGTTGCCTTGAAATTTTAATTGTAAATAGTAATGGTTACTTAAATTGTATAATGCAAAGTGTTTTTTCTGATTGTAATCCCAGTTATTTTTTTCTTCTATATCAAGGTTAAGTACCTTGATTTTATCTGAACTTAACTTTAAAAAGTTAGTATCAATAACGGTTTGGACTAGCTGATGCACAATGCTAAAAGCCCAGCGCTTTACTTGCATTGATAAGCCTTGTACTTGCATAAATTCATTACAAAGTGCAGGTAAAGATTGTTGTGCTATCTGTTGCCCATAGATTTTAATTTGCCATTCAAAAGGCGTTTCTAAATCATGGCAAAGTGGCGTTTTTCTGGTTAATTTTTTCTCACTATCAATATTAGCTAAGTCTATTTGGCAAAGTGATATGTCATCATCAGGTTGCTTTATTTCAGCATAGTCAAGTACTTCATTAATTATGCTGTTAATGGGATCATTATTAATCTTTTTTTCTAGTTGCTCAATTAATTTTTGAGTACCAAAAGCGTGTTGTTTTTTGTTTTCTTGTTCAATTAAGCCATCACTATAAATAATAAGGTGGCCATCCAAAGGTAGACTTAAATGATCGGGCGTACTGTTAAACATTGTTTCATCTAAAATACCCAAAGCCATATTTTTAGAGTTGAAAGATTTTATTAATTCACCCTGCTGGTTTAACTGTAAAACAGGTGGCATAGCACCATTCCATACACTTATTTCATTGTGGTTTGGGTCTATCTCAATAAGAATGGCTGCCACAAAACGGTCGTCTGGTAAGTCTTTTAACAAGTGTTTATTCATTTCATTCAAAATAAAAGGTAGCTGATACCCTTTTTGCACCATTGCATTAAAGACAGAGATAATAGGCATGATGGTGATGGTTGCGCTTAACCCGTGGCCTGTAGCATCTGCCACAAGAACAAAAGTGCTACCAGAGGGCGAGCGTTTAACTTGAATAATGTCACCGCTAAATCGGCTAGATGAGCAAATTTTATAATGAATACCCGCCAGTGTGTCGGTATTTTTAATCAGTAGGTGCCCATAAAGCACATCGGCAGCCATGGCGTTTTCTTGTTCAGAAAGGTGAATGGCTGTTTCTAATTGCTGTGTATAGCCACTAATGGCCCTAGATGACCCTAGTAGGTTAAGTAATACGTTAAGAATGCTGTTTATTCTTAGGCGAAGAGCCATGTCTTGCATTGCAGTGGAATGAATAAATACACCTTGCACGCAGCCAATTTGTGGTTGTTTTTCAAGGTGACTTATTAACAGTTGAGACTGAGGCTTGAAATCATCCATTGCTTGTTCATTTAAATAGTAATGGGTGATTTTTATTAAGGTATTGTTATTGGCTGCATTGATATTGGCTGCATTGATAGCATCTACTATTTGTTTGGTTAATAGCTGCTCTACTTTTAACTTAGTTTCGGCGTTAGTTTTTCCATGCCAATAAATATTTAAGTTTTGTTCACCGTCTTTGGTGAGTTGTACGCATATAAAATCAAATGGTAGTGTTTTATAAATGTCTTCAAAAACACCATGAGTGTATTGGTCCCAGTTATCAAGCCGAGTATTTCTAATCACTAATTTACTGAGTAAGCTGGCTTTTACTTCAAGCAAAGTTTTATCATTAAGTACTCGACCTAACTGGCGAGCTAGTTCGCTTATATTATTAAATGCTTGATTAAGCTCGTTAAAAATAAAGTTTAAATTACTGGGGTTAAAGTTTTGTAAATCTTGCCCTGTTTTAATTTGATTAATCTGTTGGCTAAATTCTTCAATTGATTGATTAATGCGTCGAATTGCAAAATGTGAAAATATAAAAGCAACAACTAATAATATTAGCGAGTAGATAAAGAATGTGCTGATGTAAGTGAGGCGAACTTTTGCAGTAATGGTTGGCAGTTCAATATTAGGACGGTTTTCAGTAGGCAAAGCCATTAATTGCTGATTAATGTTGCTCGCTTGTTCGGCTAATAGGCTCTCATACAGTGCTGAAGAGATGCCTGTTACGCCAATAAAAACGATGGATGCGCTAAAAAAAATAGCTAAAAAAATGAACCAACGCAGAGTACGAACCTTTTGCAAAAAAAATTTAATCAAACAGGCAGCTCCGGTTTAGTAAACTAATAGACGTAAATGTTAGTTATTATCCTTCGCCTGCGCCTTGTTGTCCAACAGTATACCGCTCTATTTTAGGTGGGTTTTAAACTTGACCTAAAATAGAGTTGTTTTTCAATGACTTAAAAGCTAAAAGCTAAAAGCTAAAAGTTTAAATTTGGCTGCTAAACTGGAAAAAGTGTGCTCAGCTTGGTGGCAAGCATCATGTCGCCTTCAGCGCGTAATTTACCCGCCATAAAAGCTTGCATACCGTCTTCTTCGCCTGTGAGTACATCTTTTAAAGTTGCTTTATTCATAATAAGGGTAACAGAAGGGTCATCGTGATCGCCTGCAGCAATTTCACACTGATTATTTTTGATAACAACGTAGTAGTTATTGCCATCTTCAACATTAAATTGAAATACATCGTCCATACCGGCAGCGGCTTCAGTATTAAATTTATTCTTCAACCCTTCAATAATTGCGTTAATATTAGCCATGGCTTTGTCCTCTAGGTAAGCTGGTTAGTATCACAGCTTATTTCAAACGTATGTTTAATTCAAGTTTTTTTATGGAGAAAATTTAAGTGTGGGAATTATTTGCTGACTATGTGTTTTTCTTATTGAAAATAGCCACTTTATTAGTGGCCGTTGTTGTTTTTATTATTATAGTGGCTGCCATTAAGCGTAGCAAAAGTGAGGATGAGCAGTTGCAGGTGCAAGAGCTGAATGAGCGTCAGCAAGATTTAAAAGAGACGTTACAAGAAGAATGGCTTGAAGAAAAAAATAAAAAGCAGTTGCACAAAGAAAGGAATAAAAAAGCTAAAGCGGATGCTGCTACGCTTTCATCTAAACCAAGGGTGTTTGTGCTTGATTTTAAGGGTGATTTAGACGCAAGCCAAGCGCCAGTCCTTGGTCGAGAGATTAGTTTGCTGCTAAGTGTGCTGCGCCCAGAAGATGAGGTGGTGGTGCGTTTAGAAAGTGCCGGCGGCTATGTGCATAGTTATGGCCATGCTACAGCCCAGTTGCAGCGTTTAAGGGATAAAGGCGTTGATTTAACCATTTGTGTAGACAGAGTGGCTGCTTCAGGTGGTTACATGATGGCTTGCACTGCTGCTAAATTGTTAGTAGCCCCTTTTGCTATTTTAGGTTCAATTGGTGTGGTGGCTGAAGTGCCAAATGTGCATCGGTTGTTAAAAAAGCATGAGGTGGATTATGAGGTATTAACGGCGGGTGATTATAAGCGTACTTTAACGGTGTTTGGTGAAAACACACCCGAAGGAAAGCAGAAGTTTATTGATGATTTAGAGCAAACCCATCAAATGTTTAAGTCGTATGTAAAGCGCTGTCGCCCGCAGTTAGATATAGAAAAAGTTGCTAAAGGTGAAGTGTGGTATGGCGAACAGGCATTAGGTTTGCAGTTAGTGGATGCTTTGCAAACCAGTGAGGCTTATTTATTAGAGCGGCAAGAAACGGCGCGTGTATTTAAAGTGCGTTTGAAAAAAACACTGAACTTGACTGAGAAAATTGCGGGGCAAACTGCCAGTGTTTTAGAGGGGCGTTTGTTAAGCTGGCTACCCAAGCTGCAAGCCCACTTTTTTCACCGCTAAAGTTTGGTACGTTTTTCTCAGTCAAAGCCAAGCAAGTTAAATTTTACAATACATGCTGTGCAATGTACGAATGATTTGCTTGGCTTCTTCGCCATTAAGTGAATAATAAATGGTTTGTGATTCACGGCGTGTCTTAACTAATTGGTCTCGACGCAAGACAGCTAAGTGCTGTGATAGTGCTGACTGGCTAAGGTCTAAACACGCATTTAATTCACTAACAGATAGTTCTTGGTTATCTAGGTAGCAGAGAATTAATAGGCGGTTTTCATTAGCCAGTGCTTTTAATAGGTTAGTTGCCTGTTTAGCATTGCTGCGTAGGTCTTCTATAAAATCGTTTTGGGGTATTTCTTGAATTAATGCATTAGCCATGGTTTTTTACTCAAGTTTCGCTTAAGTTAATTTGTATCGCTTTATGTTACCTTCTTTATGTCAGTTTGTTGACACTAATTGATTGCTTTGTGCACTTAAGGGCGTGGATTATCAATTGATTGTCAATTCATCGAGAAGAGCACGGGCCATTTTAGTGGTCAATGGCTAACATTCTCTTAAGTGACTAACGCTGCCAGCCTGGCAGTTTGTGTGTGTGCTTCACCTAAAACCTGTTAAAGTTACAGTGAATTATTGATTTTAACAATGGATTTTAACAATGGTTGGTTTGTATCAATAATGGGTGTTTTTAATTCATTCAGGGTTCCCTCGCCCCCTGTTAAAAAAAGGTAGTCTTATGTTATCGCTTTCTGCTGTGCAGCTTCGCCATGCTTTGTTTTGGCTTGTTTTAGCCCACCTTGTTATTATTATTGCAAGTAATTACCTAGTGCAGTTTCCCTTCCAAGTGTGGGGTATACATAATACTTGGGGTGCTTTTACGTTTCCTTTTATTTTTTTAGCAACGGATTTAACAGTAAGGGTTTTTGGTCAATATTTGGCACGGCGCATCATTTTTTTAGTGATGTTTCCTGCCCTAATTGTTTCTTATCTGGTGTCTGTTGTTTTTGCTAATGGGCAATTTGCAGGCCTTGCCGGTTTGTTTGAACTGAACATTTTTGTTGCACGCATTGCTTTGGCTAGCTTTATGGCCTATTCGTTAGGCCAGTTGTTAGATATCAAGGTGTTTGACCGTTTGCGTAAGGCAAAGGCTTGGTGGGTAGCGCCTGCTGCTTCTACCTTGCTAGGCAATGCGTTAGATACATTGGTGTTTTTTATGATTGCTTTTTATGCCAGTAATGATGCGTACATGGCTGCTCACTGGCCAGAAATTGCTTTTATAGACTATGTTTTTAAACTAACCCTTAGTTTTTTATTCTTTTTGCCTGCCTATGGCTTAGTGTTAGTTTGGCTTCAGCGCTATTTATTGAGTGCAAAAACTGGTTCAGAGCAGGTTAGCTGAAGCTTCTTAGCTGAAGTTTCATTGGTAATTGCTGAGTGGGTTTTGGCATAATCTAACCTATTTTTTTAAGCAAGGAGCTTATGATGAGTTTTTTAGCGCATCAGCGTAATGGTGAAGGTCGCCCGTTAGTGGTTGTGCATGGTTTATTTGGCAGTGCAAGTAACTGGCGTAATGTGGCTTTAACGTTAGAAGAAAGCTGTTCTGTTTGGAGTGTCGATTTACGCAATCATGGCAACAGTTTTCATCGCCAAGGCATGAGTTATGCTCAGCAAGCAAATGATTTGTTGAATTGGTTAGATAGCCAAAACCTAGATAAAGTGTGTTTGTTAGGGCATTCCATGGGTGGAAAAGTGGTGATGGAATTTGCACTTCGCTACCCTAGCCGTGTTGAAAAGCTTATTGTGGTTGATATAGCGCCAATGCAATACGATGCAAGTCACCATGAAATTATAGCCAGTTTAGTTGCTTTAAAAGCGAAAGAGCCGTGGAAAGATCGCCGCCAAGCAGATCAATTACTGACTGAGTTTTTAGGTGAAGAAGCCATTCAAACACGTTTGTTCTTATTAACGAATTTGCGGCGCACTGCCGATGGCTTACGTTTGCGGGTGGGTATTGAGGCAATTGAAGAAGATTACACTTCAATATTGGCGGCACCTGAATCGGTTGTGGCGGGTAAAACGTTTGCAGGTCCAACTTTAGCCATTCGTGGTATTCATTCTGATTATGTGCCTGACGCTGCTTTACCTGCCTTTAAGCAAGTTTTTTCAGCCCTGCAGCTGGTTGATTTAGAGGGTGGTCA
Organism: uncultured Marinospirillum sp.; assembly: GCA_947624795.1. GTDB lineage: Bacteria > Pseudomonadota > Gammaproteobacteria > Pseudomonadales > Halomonadaceae > Marinospirillum. Next base: position 1,442 of record CANQLY010000051.1, on the reverse strand, counting down.
TTGGTTGCATGCAGAACAAGTGGATGCTTTTACAGCCGCTGTCAGTGATTTTATTAAAGCTTAGTCGCTGATTTTAAGGAGAGCCTTGTGTCACAAATCTTACCCTTTGACTGGCCTTCGCTGTTAGCTAAGCAGCCTTTATTGCCCGTATGGGCTAACGTTGATGTGGCAGCAGCCCCGCAACTTGCCTTAACTTTACTGGAAGCAGGTTACAAAGTCTTAGAGGTAACGCTTAGGCAAGAGCAAAGCTGGGATGTTTTAGAGTGCTTGAAAGCATCGGGTTTAACACTGGTTGCTGGCAGTGTGCGCCACCCCGAACAATTAGCACGCTTGCAAACTTTGGGTTTGCGTTGGGCTGTTTCGCCGGGTTGGTGCCCTGTTTTGGCTGAAGCCGCTAAAAAGTCGGGAATCGGTTTGCTGCCTGGCATTAGTACACCAGGTGAAGCCATGCAGGCCAGTCGAATGGGGTTTCAGCAGGTTAAACTTTTTCCAGCTAAAGCTTTGGGTGGCCCTGCTTATTTGCAGGCCATTGCTGCCCCCTTGCCAGAATTAGCATTTGTAGCAACGGGGGGCGTAAGCCAAGAAAATATGGCTGATTGGTTTGCTTTACCACAAATTACTGCCGTGGGTGGTAGTTGGATGTTGCCTGATGATTTAATCCAGCAGCAAGATTGGCTAACCATTCAACATTTAGCCAAAACTTCTTTAGAAACTGCCAAGGCTTTACGCCAGCAGACTTTACAGCAAGGGGATGGTCGTTGATTTACGCTAAAGAGAATAGTGAATCTAAAGCGCGGCGCTTAAGGGCTGTTAAAGATGACTTAAACAGCAGTGCAGCCGTTTTAGCTCGTAAAGCCTTAGAAGATATCATTGATTATGCTGATAGTTGCCAAGTCGAGGATTCTGCTGGATTAACGGTTGAATTAAAAGATTTAGCTGAACAGTTAATTGCAGCGCGGCCCAGCCGTTTAGTGGTAGGTAATTTATTGCGCTACTGGCTAAATAGTTTACCCGAGTTGCCCGAGGCATTAAAGCGTGCTCGTGGCCGAGCTGGTGCCCATGCTGAGGAAGTGATTGATCTGCTTAAAAAAGCGCAGAATCAAGTGGTGGCTAAGTGTTTAGAAGAAATTAAACCGGGCATGACGCTGATGACGCACAGTAGCAGCTCCAATGTTATGGCTTTATTTCGTGCTTGCCACTTAGCCGACTTAAAAGTTAATGCCATTATTACTGAATCACGCCCGGGTATGGAAGGGCGTAAATTAGCACGCTACTTAAATAAATTAGGCATTCCGTGTCAATTTATAACAGAAGCACAAATGGCAAGTTTTGTAGTGCAGGCAGACAAGGTGGTGATTGGTGCTGATACAGTCTTGCGTGATGGTTCATTAATTTCTAAATCAGGTAACCGTTGCTTGCTTTGGCAGCTAAAGATGCCGGTG
>CANQLY010000050.1 GCA_947624795.1 uncultured Marinospirillum sp. | reverse complement strand
AAGTGCCATACCTGGGCCTAGTGCGCTGGGGTCATCTAGGTTACTTAGCATAGCAATCAAGCCAATCAGTGTACCAATCATACCAAAGGCTGGCGCTAGGTCACCAAAAGCACGAAACACCTTTTCAGCAATGGATTTACGATCAAGCGTCATTAACATTTCTTTTTGTAGCACTTCTTGAATAAATTCTGGTGCGCTACCGTCTACACACATCTGCACCCCTTTTTGAAAGAAAGGGTTGTCAATAGGTTCATCTTCAAGACCTAACAAGCCATTACGGCGAGCAATACGAGACAGGCGATTAGCCAAAGCAATGATTTCACGTGGGTTATCGCTACGATCAAAAAAGGCAGTGGCTATTCCTTCTTTTATGCCGGTTAAATAACCTTGAATACTAAATTTTATTAACGCTGTTGCAAAAGTTCCACCAATAACAATCAAGACACTAGCAAAATCAACAAAAGTGCTTAGTTCAGAACTGGTAATAATAGCTAAAATGATGAGCGTAAAGCCCAATACTAAGCCAAGAATTGTAGCAAGATCCATATTGCGATCCTTAAGTGTTAGTTACGTTGGTTATTTTGTTTAATCCCAATACGACTTTTCAGGTGCACGTAGCGCTATAATAGCAGCCTTAGCCCATTTGAACAGCCTTAGAAATCAGGCTTTTAGTACTATAAGTGTAATATCTTGCCTAGAAACGCCTTTATTTTTCTTAAACTAAATATGCTTTAAATACACCTATTAAGCGGTAATCCCTACCCCTACAGCCTAACTTATTTTACTAGTAATTTTGCTCAAAACTGAAAATTATTGTAAAATCATTAGTTACTTAAGCAACCCCTTATTTAAATACATAAAGCAAATGGAGTTCTCGCGATGATCAAAAAAGCTATTGTAATTGCTACCCTAACACTTTTGGGCAGCACAGCTGTACAATCGGCTGACTTATTCAAACCTGACGATGCCGTTAAGTACCGTCAAGCAATTTATCAGATTTTTGCAGCGCAAACAGGTGTTATGGGTGGCATGTCAAAAGGCGATATTCCTTTTGATGCAGCTGAAATCAACAAGCGTGCCATGAACATTGGTACAGTTGCCCCTATGCTAGGTGAAACCTACTTTCCTGCTACCCGTGATGTGAAAGGCACTAAGTTAAAGCCTGCGGCGTGGAGCAATATGGAAGGTATGCAAGCTAAAGGTGAAGTTTTTGGTAAAGCTTTGGGTGAACTGATTGCTGCATCTGCTGAACCTGATTTTGATCTTAAAAAAGCACGCCCTGCGATTGGTGCTCTTTTACAGGGTTGTAAAGGTTGCCATGATGACTACCGTGCCAAATAGTTTTTAGCTACTGACGTTTTTAGTTCTTAGCTACAGCGACTAAGCAAAGCAAATAATAAAAAACCACCATTTACTGGTGGTTTTTTATTATTTAATTTTAAGTGGTTACCCACTTATGCCTAAAATAATGACCTAAAAGCCATTAAAAATCACTAAAACAACCGTGGCAGCTAAAGCCACTGCAATAATAAAACGTAGCCAAGGGAAGCCTGTTGTTGCCAAGGCTTCTAAGCGGTCTTTATCTTGCTCAGTGCTTTCTTTTTCGCCTGTAAACATCGCTTTAACCAAGCCTTCGCCCTTTAGCTTATACAAAAGAATAGCACCTAAATGCAAGCCAATTAATACAAGAAGCCAGTCAAAAAAGTGATAGTGCCAGCTAGTCATCCAAGACGACACGGCGCTACTGACCGTTCTGTATAACGGACCTTCAAAGAAAATGTCATCCGTAGTAAACAACCCAGTTATTAACTGAAAAACCACCGCTGCCATTAAAACTAAAGCCATAAAACCACCCATGGGGTTATGGCTTAAATAACGGGGTTTATCACTTGAAAAAAAGCCTTTAGCATAGGCTATAAACGCTTTAGGCCCATAAAGAAAATGCTTGAAACGTGCATAGGGTGTACCTATAAAGCCCCATATTATTCGATAAACCAGCATGCCTAACAAAAGTTGCCCAAATAAAAAATGCCGATCCATCTCACCTTGATCTTGTGAAAACCAAAGTAAAAATATTAATAAAGGTAACGACCAGTGAAATACACGTATAGACCAATCCCAGACTTTGATATTCTGGGCTGAGTTAGCTTGTTTCATTAATAGAAATCTCCTAAATTAGTATTAATTAGTTTAACAACTTTAAGTTTACCGTAAGAGGATAGTTTGATGAATCGTGAATAGCAGCCTTAGCCCATTTGAACAGCCTTAGAAATCAGGCTTTTAGTACTATAAGTGTAATACTTTGCCTAGAAACGCCTTTATTTTTCTTAAACTAAATATGCTTTAAATACACCTATTAAGCGGTAATCCCTACAGCCTAACTTATTTTACTAGTAATTTTGCTCAAAACTGAAAATTATTGTAAAATCATTGGTTACTTAAGCAACCCCTTATTTAAATACATAAAGCAAATGGAGTTCTCGCGATGATCAAAAAAGCTATTGCAATTGCTACCCTAACACTTTTGGGCAGCACAGCTGTACAATCGGCTGACTTATTCAAACCTGACGATGCCGTTAAGTACCGTCAAGCAATTTATCAGATTTTTGCAGCGCAAACAGGTGTTATGGGTGGCATGTCAAAAGGCGATATTCCTTTTGATGCAGCTGAAATCAACAAGCGTGCCATGAACATTGGTACAGTTGCCCCTATGCTAGGTGAAACCTACTTTCCTGCTACCCGTGATGTGAAAGGCACTAAGTTAAAGCCTGCGGCGTGGAGCAATATGGAAGGTATGCAAGCTAAAGGTGAAGTTTTTGGTAAAGCTTTGGGTGAACTGATTGCTGCATCTGCTGAACCTGATTTTGATCTTAAAAAAGCACGCCCTGCGATTGGTGCTCTTTTACAGGGTTGTAAAGGTTGCCATGATGACTACCGTGCCAAATAGTTTTTAGCTACTGACGTTTTTAGTTCTTAGCTACAGCGACTAAGCAAAGCAAATAATAAAAAACCACCATTTACTGGTGGTTTTTTATTATTTAATTTTAAGTGGTTACCCACTTATGCCTAAAATAATGACCTAAAAGCCATTAAAAATCACTAAAACAACCGTGGCAGCTAAAGCCACTGCAATAATAAAACGTAGCCAAGGGAAGCCTGTTGTTGCCAAGGCTTCTAAGCGGTCTTTATCTTGCTCAGTGCTTTCTTTTTCGCCTGTAAACATCGCTTTAACCAAGCCTTCGCCCTTTAGCTTATACAAAAGAATAGCACCTAAATGCAAGCCAATTAATACAAGAAGCCAGTCAAAAAAGTGATAGTGCCAGCTAGTCATCCAAGACGACACGGCGCTACTGACCGTTCTGTATAACGGACCTTCAAAGAAAATGTCATCCGTAGTAAACAACCCAGTTATTAACTGAAAAACCACCGCTGCCATTAAAACTAAAGCCATAAAACCACCCATGGGGTTATGGCTTAAATAACGGGGTTTATCACTTGAAAAAAAGCCTTTAGCATAGGCTATAAACGCTTTAGGCCCATAAAGAAAATGCTTGAAACGTGCATAGGGTGTACCTATAAAGCCCCATATTATTCGATAAACCAGCATGCCTAACAAAAGTTGCCCAAATAAAAAATGCCGATCCATCTCACCTTGATCTTGTGAAAACCAAAGTAAAAATATTAATAAAGGTAACGACCAGTGAAATACACGTATAGACCAATCCCAGACTTTGATATTCTGGGCTGAGTTAGCTTGTTTCATTAATAGAAATCTCCTAAATTAGTATTAATTAGTTTAACAACTTTAAGTTTACCGTAAGAGGATAGTTTGATGAATCGTGATTTAGCCAATATGCGGCGGGTGTATGCTGCCAATGACTTAGCAGAAGCCAACGCTGGGAATTGCCCCTTTGCTTTGTTTGAGCGCTGGATGGCAGAAGCCGCACAGACTGAAACACTTGACCCTAATGCAATGACATTAGCAACGGTGGATGCCACTGGCCAGCCTAAAGCCCGCACCGTGTTGTTAAAAGGCTTCTCAAAAACGTTAGGTTGTGTGTTTTATACCAATTATAACAGCGATAAGGGTCAAGAACTTGCTAACAATGCCCGCTGTTCATTGCTTTTTTGGTGGGAGCTTTTAGAGCGCCAAGTAAGGGTTGAAGGTTATGTACAAAAATTAAGTGAGGCTGAATCTGATCAGTATTACACCAGTCGCCCCCGTGAAAGCCAGCTAGGGGCTTGGGTTTCTGAACAAAGCCAAGTCATTGCCAGCCGTAACGTTTTAAATGAACGTGAAGCAAGCGTCGCCAAACAGTATGCTGGGCTTGAGGCTTTACCTCGCCCACCGCATTGGGGTGGTTATCAGGTGGTGCCCACTAGCATTGAGTTTTGGCAAGGGCAGCCAAGTCGTTTACATGACCGCCTGCGTTTCACATTAAATAGTAAAGAAAATCAGGGAAATCAGTGGGTTAGGGAGCGCCTTGCCCCCTAACCATTTAACTATTGGGTTGCATTGTGTGGGCTTTATAGTGTTGTTGTTTTTAAATTAATCACTGGCATTATTTAAGCGGTGTTGCTGCCATTCAGTGGTTGGTTCATTGAGTGGTAGCACAGCATCAATGACTTGTTCTTCCATATTGTAGGCAGCTTTAAAGCCTAAATACTTCATTAGCCCACGCATGGGATGATTTTCGACCATAATTTTACCAATCATTTCTAGCGTCCCTACGCTGCGTGAATAGTCAATAATGGCGCCCATAAGTAAAGAGCCTAAACCTAGCCCTTGTAAATCATCGCGAATAATCACTGAAAATTCAGTACGAATGTTGTCAGGGTCTGTCCAAACACGCGATACACCAAGAATTTCTCGGCCACCGTCTTCTAAAAGCTCTTCAGCAATAAAAGCCATTTGTCGGTCGTAATTAATTTGTGTTAACAAGGCTAAGTCACGTTTGGTTAAATCGGCTTTGTTATGAAAATAGCGAAAACGAATACTTTCTTCTGATAAACGGTTATGAAAACGCAATAAAGCCACTGCATCTTCGCCACGAATTGGCCTGACTTCCACGGTTCGGCCATCTTTTAATTGCACCAGTTTTCGCAGGTCTTCTGGGTAGGGCATAATGGCATGGTAAGCAGGCTCGCCTAAGTCGCATTGCACATCAATTGCAAACATTTCTTGGCTGTTTAGCAGCAGGGGATTAATTTCTAAGCCTTTAATTAGCGGCATATCAGAGCAAAGCTGTGACAATTTAACCAAAAGCACACCCACACGTTCTAAATCAGCTTCTGGGTTATTGCTGTGTTCTTTTATTAGCTGACCGGCTTGGCTTTGCATAATTAAACCGTGTGCTAAGCTCATGTTCAAAGGCGGCAGCGCCACTTGGCGATCAAGCAAAATATTCACCTTATAGCCCCCGATTCCAAATAAAATGATGGGGCCAAATAAAGGATCACGGGTAATGCCCACGTTTAGCTGCATGGAATGCTTGCCACGCTGCATGGGTTGCAGAACATAAGAGTGAAAACTGTTATTAGGAAAGCGCTCTTGGGCTGTTTTAAACAGCTGCTCTGCACCCTTTTGTACGGCTTCTTCTGTTTCTAAATCTTGCAATAAAGTGGTAGAAAAACCATGGGGGTGCTTATGATAAACAAACGGCAAAGAGTTACTGCTGTGGTTGATTTTTAATGCTTTAGCACCTGAAAACTGTGCTGACATTTGTGCAGCTTCTAGGGCGGTTTTAGGGTAAAGCACAGGCGCAACTTCAATGCCATAAGCACTTAAAAGCCGATGTGTTTCTTCATGATTTAAGTGATTACGGCCACTAGCAACCACCGCACCTAGCATTTCATGCGCTTCTTTTCTTAAATCTTGCGTGGTTTCAAAAGGTAGGCTAGGTGGTGTTTCTTGCAGTAATTGCTGGTTACGTTGGTAATTAACCAAGTGCATAAAAGCTTGCACGGCTTTTTCAGGTGACAGGTAAGTTGGAATGCCGGCCAAATGAAATTCATGGCGTGCTGGAAAGGCGTGCTCTAACCCCATCCAACTGGTTAATAGGTTACGCTTAAACAGCTTTTTATTAGCAATTAATGCTAAAGCTGTGCTTTTACTGGGTGCTAAACGGGTGGGTGCATGCACAACGAGTACGGCATCAACATTGGGGTCTTCAGATACTTTTTGTACGGCATCAACAAACATTTGCGGCGTTGCACCACCACCAATGTCTAAGGGGTTTATTCGACTTGCTTCATTGGGTAGCCAGTCTTTTAACTGAGCCCGTGTTGCATCACTTAATAGCGCCAGCTCACCCCCTTGGTGAATGAGTCGGTCAACTGCCAACATGCTAGGGCCTAATCCATTACTAACAATGGCTAAGCGCCCACCTCGCACGGGGCGCATACGGGTCAGTGTTTCTAGTGCATCAAAGAGTTCTTCGCTGTTATCAACACGCACCATGCCTGCACGGGAAAAAGCGGCATCATAAATAGGGTCACGGTTAGAAAGGCCAGGTGTGAAAATGTCAGGGTTACCTTGCGCTTCCCTAGTGCGACCCGACTTAATAACTAGCACCAGCTTGTTGCGTGATGCTTCACGCACCGCCGTCATAAAGTGACGTGAATCGGGTACGTCTTCTAAATGCAGTAAAATAGCTTGGGCACCTGAAAAACGGTTAACGTAATCAATCACGTCTGCAAGCCGCACATCCACACTATCACCCAAGGTAATAAGGTGTGAAAAACCGATGCCACGGCCATTAGCCCAATCAATAATGGCATTACCCAACATGCCTGATTGACCAATATAGGCCACTTTACCTGCTTTAATGTTTTGGGGTGCATAGCTTGCATTTAAGTTGCGTGAAGGCACTAAAATACCCATGCACTCAGGCCCCATCAGGCGAATACCCGAAGCTTGCGCTGCCTCTAGTAAGTGTTGTTTATAGTTTGCTTTTCGATAACCTTGCCCAGAGGTCAGAATTAAAGCTGCCTTAACCCCATAGCGCCCTAGCTCGCTAACAACGGCAGGTACGGTTGCAGCAGGTGAGCAAACCACCGCTAAATCGGGTGTTTTTGGTAAATCACTCACCGCCCGAAAACAAAGGCAACCATGCACCGTTTCATAGGGCTTAGGGTTAACGGCATAGACATCGCCTGGGAATTTGGCATCCAGCATATTAGCGATGACTTGCCCACCTAAGCTGAAGTTTTTCTCTGATGCTCCAATGACTACTAGGCTTTTAGGTTCAAAAAAATGCTTTAAAAAACGTGTGCTCACCTTTATCTCCTTGCCTGAATTTAGTTTTATTTTTAATGCTATTGCAAATCTTGCAATCTTTGCTCACTATTTATACATTCTATAGCGATAGATAAAAATAAACGGACCTTAACATGATTACATCATTTATTAGCCATGAAGACTGTGCTCTGCATGATATGGGGCCTTGGCACCCTGAAAACCCCATGCGCCTTAAGGCTATTATTGATCAGCTAGAAATGAGCGGCTTGATGAATCAGCTAACACAGTATAAAGCTTGCCCTGTCACGGATGAGCAATTATACCGTGCACACCCTAAGGCGCATATTCATGCTTTACAGCTTAGCTTACCAGAGCAAGGTTTTACTACACTTGAAGAAGAAACCTTGCTTGGGCCAAGGTCGTTAGAAGCCGCGGCTTATGCAGCCGGCGCTGTAGTGCAGGGCATCGACCAAGTTTTCAAAAATCAAGCCAACAATGCTTTTTGTGCGGTGCGACCGCCAGGCCACCATGCCGAGCGTGTTGAAAGCATGGGGTTTTGCTTTTATAACAACGTAGCTGTTGGTGCATTGCATGCTTTAGAAGTGTACAAGCTAGACCGTGTTGCTATTGTTGATTTTGATGTTCATCACGGCAATGGCACTGTTGATATTTTTCAAAACGATCCACGGGTTATGGTTTGTTCAAGCTTTCAACACCCCTTCTACCCTTGGCGCTATGCCAGTTCAAAATGGGAAAATATTATTAATACGCCCCTAGATGCCCATTCAGGTAGCTTGGCGTTTCGTCGTACGATTGAAGCCGACTGGCTGCCTGCATTACAAAAATTTAAACCTCAGCTTATTCTGGTTTCAGCAGGCTTTGATGCCCACCGTGAAGACCCTATGGGTGAATTAAACCTTGAAGATGATGACTTTCACTGGGTAACACGTTTATTAATGGATCAAGCTAAAAGCCATTGTGATGGTCGATTAGTCTCAGTTCTTGAAGGGGGCTATGATTTAAGTGCTTTGGCACGCTCTTCACATCGGCACATTGAAGCCTTACAAGGGTTATAATACATTTCTTAACCTACTAATTTTTGCAAGGCAAGCTAGGTCATGTATAGTGATCTTCTTTAAGGTTTTTAGCTGTTCAGGACATGATGAATGCCAGAATATATTACGCCCGTTATACCGGCACCTTTATTAGTAAAGCTTAAAGGCTGTAAAAGCCTACCTTCTTTACCAGTGATTGCCCTTAAGATTATAGAACTAGCACGTTCACCTAGCGCAGGTACGGGTGATTTAGCAGCCTTGATTGCCAGTGATCCTTCACTTAGTGCAAAAATTCTTGCCGCTCCTAATTCAGCTTTTTATGGTGGTGGAAGTTACAATAGTTTGCAGCAGGCAATTAACCGAATTGGTATGGATGCGGCTTTATCTTTATCACTCAGTTTTGGGCTAACACGCAATTCAAAACAAAAAGATAATGGCATGTGCCTTGATACTTTTTGGAAGCGCTCACTGATTAGCGGCATGGCTGTACGTGAACTGCATAAGTTACTTAACCTTAAGTTTGATGTAGAGACTACTTTTTTAGCTGCGGTGTTGCAAGACATAGGCATGCTTGCACTGAATGAAATTGACCCTAATATTTACGGTGTAATTTTTCATAGTGCACGCTCGCATCGCCAACTGGCTTCTTTTGAAGAAAGGGAATTTGGCACTTGCCACATTGAAGTAGGTTATTGGCTAGGGAATCATTGGGGATTACCTGAAAAATACACTCACCTTATACTCAATAGCCATATTTTACCCAAAGAGATTAAGGCCAAAGAAGTTCAAGAAGAGAATATTAGCCAAAGAGTATTGGCTTTATCTGGCTTGCTTGCCGACCCTTGGGTTTCTGCTAATCAAGAAATGGCCATGACCGTTGCTTATCAGGCAAGCCAAGAATATTTGAGCATGAATGAGCAGCAATTTAGTCACCTGCTTTTGCACATTCAAGAAAAACTGCCTGAAGTCATCAAGTTATTTGAACTCTCTGCTCCTGCTCAAATTGATACTTTTAATTTATTACAAGAAGCCAAGCAGCTGTTAGTTGAACGTAATTTACGCATGATGCAAAAGCTAATGTTGCAGCAAAAAGAAATTGATGCTTTACGTAAAAACTCAGAAAAACTGCAAGAACAGTTAAAGAAAGACCCTTTAACTGGCATTTATAACCGTCAATTCACTGAGCAACAGCTTAAAAAATACTTTGCTTCTATGGAAAGTATTGGTAACCGCATAGCGGTTGTCTTTATTGATTTAGATTTCTTTAAAAACCTTAATGACCAATACGGGCATGCTTTAGGTGATTCTGCTTTAAAAGCATTTGCTACAACGCTTGAGCAAGAACTAAGCGCCGATTGCACTGCGGGACGTTATGGTGGTGAAGAGTTTGTCGTTTTAATGCCAGACCATAGCCAAGACGATGCGCTTGGTTTTGCTAAACGCTTACAAGAACACCTTGCTGCAACCCCACTGCTTAGCCACCATAAAGAAGACATTTATATTTCTGCTTCTATGGGGCTTGCCATGCACTTTGGGCAGGGTTTCCAGCAAGATTCAGGCAACAAAAACCAATGCTTTGATAGTGCTGATGATTTAGTTCAAGCCGCCGATGAGGCGATGTATAGCGCTAAACGCACTGGTCGTAATCGCATTACGCTTTATGTTGGTAAAGATAACTATACTAATTTAAGTGCAGCCAATGAAATCCCCTCTTGAAAATGGCTACTTTGTAGCTAAATCAATGCCTTGGGTTGCCACTTCAGCTAGCCAATCTATTTGTTCTGGTGTAATAATGTAAGGTGGCAAAAAGTAAACCACATTGCCTAAAGGCCTTAATAAAGCTCCCTTTTGCATCGCATGTTCAAAGACTTTTAACCCACGTCTTTCTTGCCAAGCAAAAGGTTCTTTAGTGGCCTTGTCTTTAACTAGTTCAATGGCCAATACCATCCCTGTTTGCCTTACTTCTCCCACATAAGGGTGCTCTTTTAGGTGCTCTGTCGCCTCCCCCATTTTAATGGCTAACCGCTGGTTTTTTTCTATTACCTTGTCTTCAGAAAAAATAGCTAACGTGGCTAAAGCCGCAGCACAAGCCAAAGGGTTGCCCGTGTAAGTATGCGAATGTAAAAAGGCTCGCATATTGGTGTATTCATCATAAAAAGCTTGGTAAACATTGTTGGTTGTTAAAATGGCTGCCATGGGTAAATAACCACCGGTTAACGCTTTAGAAAGAATCATAAAATCGGGTGTTATACCTGCCTGCTCGCAAGCAAACAGAGTGCCGGTGCGACCAAAGCCGGTGGCTATTTCATCAACAATTAAATGCACACCATAATAGTCACAGGCTTCACGCAGTAAGGTTAAATAAATGGGGTGATACATACGCATTCCCCCAGCACCTTGAAGCAAAGGCTCTAAAATTACGGCGGCTAATTCTTGGTGGTGGTCTTCTAGGGTTTGCTGCATTAGCTCAAACATTAAGCGGGAATGCGCCTCCCAACTCACCCCTTCTGGGCGATGGTAACAATCGGGGCTGGGCACTTTAATGCAATCCATCAGTAACGCTTTATAAGTTTGGGTATAAAGCGCCACATCACCCACCGCTAACGTGGCTAGGGTTTCACCGTGATAACCATTGCTGATGGTAGCAAAGCGTTTTTTCTGAGGTTTGCCAGTATTTAACCAAAAATGGTGGCTCATTTTCAGCGCGACTTCTATACCAGAAGAGCCGTTGTCGGCATAAAACACCTTGTCTAACCCCTGAGGCGTTAAAGCGACCAATTGTTCAGAAAGCTCGATAACCGGCGCATGACTAAAGCCACCGAGCATCACATGCTCTAACTCATCTAACTGCTGTTTAATGCGCTCATTTATCCGTGGATTGCAGTGCCCAAAAATATTGGTCCACCAAGAGCTGACCGCATCTAAGTAGTGTTTGCCATCAAAGTCTTCAAGCCAAATGCCTTTTGCGCGGCGAATGGGCACTAAAGGCTGCTTTTCATGGTCTTTCATTTGGGTGCAAGGGTGCCACAGCACTTTTAAATCCCGTTCCATCCAATCGTTGTTTGTTAAGTTGATGTTGTTCGTTAAGTTAAAAGGCTTATTCAAACTCAAAACTAGTGCTCCTAAAAAATACGCCTACAAAAAAAGTATCGACTCTTTTTTGGCATGCTGTTAACCTTTAAATTAAATATAGTTTACACGCTAAGCAATTGTTTGAGCAAATCGAATGAATAACCCTTTAACCACCCCTTTCAATTTAACTGAGCGACTGGCAAAACAACGTTCAGAAAACCTTTATCGCCAAAGGTTATTGCTGCAAAGCCCACAACAACCCCAAGTAAAAGTGGCAGGGAAAGACTACTTGGCTTTTTCTTCCAATGATTACCTAGGTTTAGCGAATCACCCCCAAGTTGTGGCGGCTTTTAAAGAAGGTGCCAATTTGTGGGGTGTGGGGGGCGGTGCTTCACACCTAGTCTTGGGCCACAGCAACCCGCATCACCAACTAGAACTGGCGTTGGCTGAGCTAACCGGCAGAGAAAGAGTGCTACTAATGAGCAGCGGCTACATGGCTAATTTAGCCGTGATTACTACTTTGGTGGGCAAAGGTGACAGCATTTTCCATGACCGTTTAAACCATGCCTCCTTACTGGATGCCGGTTTGCTTTCAGGTGCACGCTTTAGCCGTTATTTGCATAAAGACTTAATAAACCTAACCCAGCGCTTAACCTCTGCTATGGGCAATCCATTAATAGTCACTGACGGTGTATTCAGCATGGACGGCGATTTAGCCCCTTTAACTGAATTAGCAGCGGTGGCAAAAGCGCATAAGGCTTGGTTAATGGTTGATGATGCCCACGGGATAGGCGTGTTAGGCGCTACGGGTGGCGGGCTGGTTGAACAAGAAGGTTTGGGAGTTGATGACGTACAAATATTGGTTGGCACCTTAGGCAAAGCCTTGGGAACAGCAGGGGCTTTTGTGGCAGCCAGTGAAGAAATCATCGAAACGCTGATTCAATTTGCGCGCCCCTACATTTATACCACCAGTTCACCTCCAGCCATTGCCCACGCCACTTTAACCAGCTTAAAACTACTGCAAGAAGAAAGCTGGCGCAGAACCCACTTACAGCAACGTATTCAACAATTTGTGGCTGGCGCACAAAGCTTGGGATTAAATTTACTGCCTAGCAGCACACCCATTCAGCCACTAATAGTCGGCACTTCTGAAGATGCCTTAAAACTTACCAAAGCACTGCGTGAACAAGGCATTTTAGTCAGCGCTATTCGTCCACCCACAGTGCCCAAAGGTGCCGCCCGATTACGCATTACCTTAACCGCTGCCCACACCAGTGAAGAGGTAGAGCAATTATTGGATGCCTTGGCTGCTTCTAGTCTAGCCACTTGCCCATTAGAGCCATAAAATGACTAATCATCTGGTTTTTTTAGCAGGCTGGGGAATAAACAGCCAAGCCCTTGCCCCCTTCGTTGAAGCACTAACAGTAGCCCTGCCCCATTTTACGGTGCAGCTTGAAGCGCTACCTCAACCCGGCGCAACGGCAAGTCTTACACTTGAAACCCTTGATAGACAATTGCCTAAAAATTGCTGGTTAGCCGGTTGGTCTTTGGGTGGCATGTTAGCAACCGCCCTTGCAGAAAAAAGGCAAACCGCTTGTGCAGGTGTCATCACTTATGCCAGCAATGCCTGTTTTGTGGCAAACGAACACTGGCCACAAGCCATGCCTGCCAACACTTTCAATGATTTTTATCAGCTATGCCAACACGATTTAGCAGTAGGTTTAAAACGCTTCAGTCTTTTATGCAGCCAAGGTGCAAAAGAGCCTCGCCTGTTAGCCAAACACTTGCACAGCCAAGCTTTAACCCATAACACCGCCACTCGCCTTGCAGGTTTAAATTTGCTTCAACACCTTGATAACCGCTTAGCAATAACAAACTTTAAAGGCCCGCAGCTGCACTTATTAGCCAAGGCCGATACGCTGGTTCCTTATCAGGCAGCCACCGCTATAAAAAGTTTAAATCCCTACGCCAAGGTTGAAGTTTTGGGTGCCAGCCATGCCAGCCCCATTGCCCA
>CANQLY010000049.1 GCA_947624795.1 uncultured Marinospirillum sp. | reverse complement strand
AGCAGAACCCAGTATTTTAATGGCTTGGGTTTCAGGCGGTAAATAATCTAAACGCACACTAATAATGGCTTGCGTGCCTGCTTCTAACAAGCGGGGGTCACGGCGTTTGTCTAGGTTGTTTTCCATCCATTGCATATCGCCATGCAAGCCTGCCGCTAACCATTTTTCTAAATAAGCAGGGTGTTCACCTAAATCAATGCCACTAATGCCGCAGGCAGAAAAACCCAGCTCACGAGCTAGGTGTTTAATGTGTTGGGCTAGGTTTTTCAAGGTTGGCTTGTGCAATGTTAGGTGAGTAGGCATGGCCTTATTGTAAACACTAATTTTAAGTAAGTCGGCACTTTTTTTGCTTATAATGGTTTATCAACAATGGCAAGCGAATAGGCAAAAGGTAGTAAGATGAAAGCAGAGTTTTATTTAGCTGATGAGGTGGCTCAGGCAGCATTAGGTGCACAGCTAGGCCAGTTGTTCATTGAAGGCGTTGTTTACCTTGAAGGTGATTTGGGTTGCGGTAAAACCACGTTTTCTCGTGGTTGGATTCAAGGGCAGGGGCATCAAGGCGCAGTAAAAAGCCCTACTTATACGCTGGTTGAACCCTATTTATTAAAAGACCGCCCCATTTATCATTTCGATCTTTATCGCCTAGCAGACCCAGAAGAGCTTGAATACATTGGTGTTAGAGACTATTTTGACAAAAATACCCTGTGTTTAATTGAATGGCCGCAACGGGGGTTAGGTTTTTTGCCTAAAGCAGATTTACACCTTGCATTTACTCACCAAAGCTTAGGCAGAAAGCTTGCCATAGAGGCTTTTACACCGGCTGCCAAAGGCGCTTTGCAACAGCTAACCAACAGCTGAGTACCCTATTGATAATGATGAATTTAAACGCCATACGGCATTTTTTACTGTTGATTATTCTTACTGCACTTTCGCTGCAAGTGCAGGCAAGTTCAAGTATTAATAATTTACGTATTTGGCCAGCACCCGATCACACAAGGCTAGTGTTTGATTTGACAGGGCCGGTTGAACACCGTGTGTTTAGTTTAGAAAACCCTAAGCGTCTGGTCATTGATATCAGCAATGTGCGCTTAAACACCCTGCTAGAAGATGCTAATTTAACCTCGACACCAATCAGCCGTTTACGTTCTGCCAAGCGTGATAAAACGGGTTTAAGGGTGGTGTTAGATTTAGCACAAGAAATTAATCCACGCAGCTTTTTATTAAAGCCTAATCAGCAATATGGCCACCGTTTGGTGGTAGACCTAGTGCTTGCAGAGCAGCAGCCCAGGGTTAATCAGCCCGTAGCTAAAAGTGTGCCCGTTAAAAAAACAGTGGTACAAGCCCCAAGAGCGCAGCGACAAATTGTGATTGCCATTGATCCAGGTCATGGTGGTGAAGACCCCGGTGCCATTGGTCCAATGGGTACACGTGAAAAGCATGTGGTGTGGGGCATCTCTAAAGAGTTGGCACGTATAATAGAATTAGACCCTGCGTTTAAAACGGTGTTAACGCGCACCGGCGATTATTACGTTGGTTTACGGCAGCGGGTGAATGTGGCACGCAAGGCACGGGCAGATTTGTTTGTTTCTATTCATGCCGATGCTTATCGCTTGCCTCAGCCACAGGGCTCATCGGTTTATGTGCTTTCAGATCGAGGCGCTAGTTCTGAATCAGCCCGTTGGCTGGCTGATAGCGAAAACCGTGCCGATTTAATTGGTGGCGTTGAAGGTTTTTTAACGTTAGGTGATAAAGATGAAACCCTTGTGGGTGTGCTGGTCGATTTATCCATGATTGCTACGCTTTCTGACAGCCTTAAAGTGGGTTCTAAGGTGCTAAAAAACTTAGGGCAGGTGAATCGTTTGCATAAGAACAAGGTTGAAGAGGCCGGTTTTTTAGTGCTGAAATCGCCTGATATGCCTTCCATGTTAATCGAAGCCGGTTTTATTTCTAATCCGCAAGAAGAAAAGCGCCTGAAGGATTTAGCCTATCAGCGCAAGCTAGCCCAACAAATAGCTAATGCAATTAAAGATTATTTTTTAGAAAACCCACCCCCCAACACGCTTTTGTCTAAGGAGCAAACGGCTGGCTCTTCAAGCTACATTATTCGCCGTGGCGATACCTTGTCAGACATCGCCCGTCGTAAAGGGGTTGATATTAGTGAGCTGCGTAAAATTAATAGCTTAAGCAATGATATTATTCAAGTAGGGCAAAGCTTAAGGATTCCATCGACATGATTTTAAACACCGTTAAAAGCCTAGAAGTAAAGCCTATTCAACTGCTAAGTCCCCGTTTAGCAAACCAAATTGCTGCCGGTGAAGTGGTTGAACGGCCCGCTTCGGTTTTAAAAGAACTGGTTGAAAACTGCCTAGATGCTGGTGCTAGCCAAATAGACATTGAACTAGAAGATGCTGGTGTTAAGTTATTGAAAATTCGTGATAACGGCAGTGGCATAGGGCTTGAAAACTTACCGCTGGCGCTGGCACGCCATGCCACCAGTAAAATTGTGACTTTGGATGATTTGGAAGGCGTTGCAAGCCTAGGTTTTCGGGGCGAAGCCTTGGCTTCTATTAGTTCGGTGGCACGCTTAGAGCTAATCACTAGCACCGATGATTCAGGCAAAGGCTGGCGTGTGGTGGCTGAAGGGCGGGAGATGCAATCGCAAGTAACGCCTGCACCCCACCCGCGTGGCACCAGTTTAATTGTGCGTGATTTGTTTTTTAATACCCCAGCAAGGCGTAAGTTTTTACGCACTGAACGCACAGAATATAACCATTTAGAAGAAGTGTTTCGGCGGCTGGCGCTGTCACGCCTAGACGTTGGCTTTACGCTTAAACACCAAGGCAAGTTAATTCATCAGCTGTCGGCGATTCCTTTTGATACCGATGATGAGCGCTTGCAACAACGGCGAATTGCACAATTATTAGGCAAAGAGCTAGTCGCGCAAGCCTTAACAATTGAAGCCGTTGCAACGGGTATTCAGCTGATGGGCTGGGTGGGTTTGCCGGTGTATGCCCGTGCCCAAGCAGACCGCCAATATTTTTTTGTAAATGGCCGTGTGGTGCGTGATAAATTAGTCGCCCACGCCATACGCCAAGCTTACCAAGACGTGCTTTATGGCGGTCGTCACCCCGTTTTTGTGCTTTATTTGGACGTTGACCCTAAAGTGGTGGATGTAAACGTTCACCCCACCAAGCATGAAGTGCGCTTTCGTGATGGCCGCTGGGTGCATGATTTTATTTTTAGTAGCCTACATCGGCGTTTATCCGGCGCTTTAATTGGCGCTGAAAAGCATTCAGAACCTAAAGCCGTGGCAGCGCAAAACAATTACCTGCCCTTAGACCGATCTGCCCCCCAAACTAATCAGCCGGTGGGGCAGTTAAGAGAACAAACGGCTTTAAACTGGCAGCCAGCAACAGAGCAGCCAGCGGGTTATTCATCGACTGTTTCTGCCAATGGCTCTTCTGGCTCTTCTGGCTCTTTTGCCAAAACCACCAAAACCACCAAAAACACCCAAGCTGCCTTGCCTGCGGTGGGCGCTACGCTAGAATTTTACCGCCAATTAGCCAAAGATACCGACCCTGCTTCTAGCCAAGCTGCTTCATCAACGCCTGCATCCACAGTGCCGCCTTTGGGTTATGCATTAGCACAAATGCAGGGCATTTATATTTTGGCGCAAAATGCAAAGGGGTTGGTAGTGGTGGATATGCACGCCGCCCATGAGCGCATTACTTACGAGCGTTTAAAGAAAGATTGGCTACAACGCCCCTTAGCCGCACAGCCTTTACTGGTGCCAGAAGCGGTGAATGTTGATGAAGAAGCCACTGAATTAGCGAGCCAGCACAGTGAATTATTGAATGATTTAGGGGTGCAGCTGGATGTGTTAGGCCCACAAGAACTGGTTGTTCGTTCTATGCCGGTGCTTTTGCAAGGGGCCAATGCTGCGGCGCTGGTATTTACCTTGTTAGATGAGCTAAAACGCTATGGCACAGCAACAAGCTTAGAAAATTCCATTCATGCCGTCTTGGCCAGCATTGCCTGTCATGCGTCTGTTCGGGCGGGTCGCAAGCTGGCTATTTTGGAAATGAATGCTTTATTACGTGACATGGAAATAACCCAACGCAGCGACCAGTGCAATCATGGTCGACCCACTTGGTTTCAGCTTAGTATGCAAGAGTTGGATGCGCTATTTTTAAGGGGACGTTGATGTTAGTTAAAGTGCAAGACCTGCGCCCACCGGCTATTTTTTTATTAGGCCCCACCGCAGCAGGAAAAACCGACCTAGCCATTGCTTTAGTTGAACAGCTAAATTGTGAAATTATTAGTGTTGATTCAGCCCAAGTTTATCAAGGCATGGATATCGGTTCTGCCAAGCCTGATGCTGCCACCTTAGCCCGTGCGCCGCACCGTTTAATTAATGTGCGAGACCCAGCCCAAAGTTATTCTGCTGGTGACTTTCGCCGTGATGCGCTAGAGGCCATGCAAGAAATAACCGCTGCTGGTAAAACGCCTTTATTGGTGGGTGGAACCTCGCTTTACTACCAAAGCCTATTAGCTGGCGCTAGTAATTTACCACCGGCAAACCCAATGATTCGTCAACAGCTAGAAGCCGAGTTACTTGCGTTAGGCTGCCCTGCTTTGCATAAACGGCTAGCAGCGATTGATCCTGAATCGGCAGAAAAAATAGCCCCCACAGACCCACAGCGCACTTTAAGGGCTTTAGAGTTATTTCAACAAACCGGTAAAACCCGCACCGAATTATGGCAAGAACAAAAGCAAGCAGCGCAGCAAACGCCCTTTGCTTGGCGTTTATTGCAGCTAGGCTTAACCCCAGCGCAGCGCAGCACCTTGCATGAGCGCATAGAACAAAGATTTTTATTAATGCTGGAACAAGGCTTAATTGAAGAGGTCGAAGCTTTGCGTAAGCGAAATGACTTACACTTAGGTTTGGCTTCTATGCGTGCCGTGGGTTATCGCCAAGTGTGGCAGTATTTAGACGGCGATTTTGATTTAACCGAGTTAAAAGCCCGTGGCATCGCAGCAACACGCCAGTTAGCTAAGCGACAATTGACTTGGATGCGTTCGTGGCAGAACCTGCACTGGTTGCTTAGCGATCACCCAAAGCTTTTACCTTGGACACTGGAAGCGGCGGCGGCTTTTATGGCAGGCGAAGCTTTTGAAGGCAGATTATTAGCATTAAATCCCACTTTGCTATAAGTTTGTTTTGCAGGTGCAGCAGAAATGCCGGACAAAAGTTAAGTGGCATGGTTATAATTGCTTTAGAGTAATGTGTTCTATTGAGCTTGCCAGTTTTTTGGCTTAAACATTGCAAATTCATAATAAGCAAAGCTTTTTTTAAAAGCTTTATAAAAATTTCATACAAAAATCAAATGTTCAAGGGAGATACCACCATGTCAAAAGGGCAAACTTTACAAGACCCCTACCTAAACTTGCTGCGTAAAGAGCGGGTTCCTGTGTCTATTTTCTTAGTGAATGGTATTAAGCTACAAGGCCAAATTGAATCCTTTGATCAGTTTGTTATTTTGCTGCGTAATACGGTTAGCCAAATGGTTTATAAACATGCCATTTCAACGGTTGTACCTTCACGCAATGTACGCTTGCCTAGTTCGGATGAAGATGAATCCTAAAGCTTGCGTTAGGAGTTACTGATTGTTTTTTGAACGCGAAGAGGGCGGCAACTCAGCCGTCCTTGTGCATATAGATTTCCCTGATGAATCTAAACGAGAAGATTCAGATGAATTCCTTGAGCTAGTACGTTCTGCCGGTGCAGAGCCACTAGCTTTAATTCGTGGTAGCCGTAGCTCACCCTACCCTCGTTTTTTTGTAGGCGAAGGTAAGCTTGAAGAAATTCGCGCCGCCATAGAAGAACACCAAGCCGATTTGGTGTTGTTCAATCACAGCTTAAAACCCTCCCAAGAACGTAACCTAGAAAAAGAGCTAGGTTGTCGAATACTAGACAGAACGGGTTTAATTCTCGATATTTTTGCTCAGCGAGCGCGAACCTATGAAGGTAAGCTGCAAGTTGAGCTGGCGCAATTAGAGTTTTTAACCACACGCCTAGTGCATGGCAGGTCTTATTTACAAAGCCAAAAAGGTGGCATTGGCTTACGTGGGCCAGGTGAAACTCAGCTAGAAACTGACCGCCGTTTAATTCGAGCACGCATTGTGGCCATTCAGCGCCGCTTAAAAAAAGTGCGTTTACAACGTGAAAATAGTCGCCGTTCAAGGGTGCAAACAGAAATACCAGCGGTCTCTTTGGTGGGTTACACTAACGCCGGTAAGTCGACTTTGTTTAACCGTATAACCCATGCTGATGTGTATGCTGCAGATTTGTTGTTTGCAACGCTTGATCCAACGCTGCGCCGCATTGAATTAGAAGACGTTGGCACCACGGTGCTTGTGGATACCGTAGGCTTTATTCGCCATTTACCCCACAAGTTAGTTGAAGCTTTTCAAGCCACCTTGCAAGAGGCCGCTGAAGCGACCTTACTTTTACACCTAGTTGATGCTGCTAGTCATGAGCGGGATGACAACATTGCTCAGGTTGAAACGGTGCTAGAAAGCATTGGGGCGCTGGATGTACCCACCTTGATGGTTTTCAACAAGATCGACTTATTAGAGCAAAAGCCAAGAATTGACCGCAATGCCGATGGCTTGCCAGAAAGGGTTTGGCTGTCAGCGGTTACTGGCGAGGGTTGTGATTTACTTTTGCAAGCCATTAATGAGCGCCTTGCTATTAAACTTGTGCAAGGCGTTTTGCAGCTAGAGCCTGACCAAGCCCGTTTACGTGCGGGGTTATTTAATTTAAATGCCGTTATTGCTGAAAATTACAGTGAAGAAGGCCAGTGCCAGTTACAGTTGCGCCTGCCGCAAAAAGATTTTAGACAGCTGCTTTCACAGTTAGCTGTGGTTGAGGAGTCGTTACTTTGGATTACAAAACCATGACCTTAAGTATAAATTAAGGTAGCATTGCACAATATTTTTTGCGTATAAAATCAATCAAAGACTAGATAATTTTAGTGGAGAGTACTCTATGGCGTGGAATGAGCCAGGTGGCAACGGCAATCAGCACGACCCTTGGGGCAGCGGCGGACGTAAGCCTGACCGTAACTCAGGTAAAGGTGATGGCCCGCGACCAAACCAAGGGCCGCCTGATTTAGACGAAGCCTTAAAAAAACTGCAAGATAAAGTAACCAATATTTTTGGTGGCAATAAAGGCGGTGGTTCAGGTGGCTCTAAGCCACCCGGTAAACTTGCTAGTTATGGCCTACCCGGTTTAGTGGCAGTGTTAGTGGTTGCCATTTGGGTTGCAGGTGGGTTTTATTTGGTCGACCAAGCCGAGCGGGGTGTGGTGTTGCGCTTGGGTAAATACCATGAAACAGTAACGCCAGGTTTGCATTGGAATCCGCCGGTGATTGATTCCGTTACCAAGGTTAACGTGACGCGTATTCGTTCATTTAACCAGCGTGCCACCATGCTAACGCGCGATGAAAACATTGTGCAGGTCAGTATTTCGGTGCAGTACGTTGTTAATAATCCTAAAGATTATTTGTTAAATGTACGTAGTCCTGAGCGTACGCTTGAATATGCACTTGATTCTTCTTTGCGTCATGAAGTGGGTACCACTGATTTAATTCAGATATTAACCGAAGGCCGTGAAATTTTAGCGCAGGGTGTTAATAAGCGTTTGCAAGCGTTTATGGATTATTACGGTGTAGGCTTAACCTTAGAAACCATCAACATTGAAAGCACCTCGGCACCTGATGAAGTGCAGTCTGCATTTGATGATGTTATTCGTGCCCGTGAAGACCGCGAGCGCAGCATTAACCAAGCACGTACTTATGAAAACTCGGTACTACCCGATGCCGAAGGCCGTGCAGCCCGTATTCGTGAAGAAGCACAGGCTTACCGTGAATCGGTTAAGGCACGTGCTGAAGGTGAGGCTAATCGCTTCTTAGCACTTTTAAAAGAATACCGCCAAGCACCTGAAGTAACCCGTGAGCGCTTATACATTACTGCCATGCAAGAAGTCTTGTCGAATACCAGCAAGGTGTTGGTTGATACCCAAGAAGGCAGTAACAACATGATGTACTTGCCGTTAGACCGCTTAGGTGCACCCACGCCCAATGCCACGGGTTCACGCCAAGCAACAACGACTAGCAACAATGCCGCCGCCACTAATCCTAATGCTGATTACGATTTAGATCAGTTAACTGATCGAGTGATTGAACAGATTCGTGAACGCCAAAACTCCACTACCAGCATCCGTCGGGAGGGTCGCTAATGAACGCTCGCTCTATTGTTGCACTGGCTATTTTGGCACTTTTGGCTATGTTAGCTAGCAGCAGCCTTTACCTAGTGAATGAAACGCAACGTGCCATTCGCTTAAAGTTTGGTGAAGTGGTTGAAACTGACATTAAGCCGGGTTTGCACATTAAAATTCCGGTTTATAACACCGTGCGCTTGTTTGATACACGCCTACAAACCCTTGATGGCACCCCATCGCGTTACCTAACTGGTGACCGTAAAGGCGTTATTGTTGATTCGTTTGTGCAGTGGAAAATTGTTAACGTGACTCGCTACTATGAAGCAACAGCGGGTGATGAGCAGGTTTCAATGCGCTTAATTGCACCTCGCGTAGATGAAAGCCTGCGTAACGAATTTGGTCGCCGCACGCTAGTTGAAATTGTTAGTGAACAGCGCGATGAATTAATGAGTCGCCCCATCGAAGAGCTAAACCGTGCACTGCGTGATTCAATGGGTATCGCTATTCTTGATATTCGTGTGAAGCAAATCGACTTACCTTCAGAGGTATCTAACTCAGTTTATGAGCGGATGCGTACTGAACGTCAGCGTGAAGCAAGAGAATACCGTGCCCAAGGTCAAGAGCAGTCTGAACGCATTCGTGCCGCTGTGGATCGTGGCCGTGAAGTTATTCTGGCAACTGCTGATCGTGATGCCAATATATTGCGTGGTGAAGGCGATGCTGAAGCAACGGCTATTTATGCCCAAGCTTACAACCAAGACCGAGAGCTTTACAGCTTCTTACGCAGCATGGAAGCTTACCGTTCTAGTTTTAATAACAAGCAAGACATTTTAGTGGTTAGCCCGAAGAGCGACTTTTTCCGTTATTTAGATAACTCTAAAGGCAGTCAGTAGCTTTTTAAAAGGCGCTGAATTAAAAAAACTGGGTTCGCCGGGAGCAACACCTCCCGGTTTTTTATGTAAAGCATAAACGTAATAAGGTTGGAGAAGTTTATGAGTAGTGCAGACCGCTGGCTGCTACCTGACGGGATGGATGAGGTATTACCACCTCAGGCTCGTCAAATTGAAAACTTGCGTCGTAAACTGTTAGACCTTTTTCATGGCTGGGGCTATGAGCTAGTTTTACCACCCAAAGTTGAGTTTTTAGAATCACTCTTAGTGGGTGCAGGCCATGACCTAGGTTTGCAAACCTTTAAAGTAACCGACCAACTTAGTGGCCGTATGATGGGTGTTAGCGCCGATGTTACGCCACAAGTAGCAAGAATGGACGCTCACTCAATGCGTTCTGAAGGCACCGCCCGTTTTTGTTATTCAACAGAAATTGTTCGTACTCAACTAGATAACCTGCTAGGTTCACGCTCACCCATTCAAATTGGTGCTGAATTATTTGGCCAAAATGGTGTGGATAGCGATTTAGAAATTTTATGCTTAATGTTAGACAGCCTGTTGTTAGCCGGTGCACAAAACCTGTGCTTAGATCTAGGCCATGTCAGCATTTATCGGGCATTATTAACGGCCAGTGATTTGCCTGAAGACGCTGAGCGAAAGTTGTTTAGCATTTTGCAGCAAAAACGCCTTGATGAGTTGGACGATTTTTTAGCGCCTTGGCAAGACCAAGCGGCGGTTAAGCTCATTAAAGCTTTATCTACCTTAAATGGTGGCTCTGAAGTGCTTGATGTTGCAGAGCAAGTTTTAGTGGGCGCACCGGCTGCTGTGCATACTGCTTTAGCTGAGTTAAAACAGCTAGTCAGTGCTTTGGCTGAACAGTACCCTAGTTTAAATATTTATCTGGATTTATCAGAATTACGGGGCTTTCATTACCATACAGGCCTAGTGTTTGCGGCTTATGTGCCAAGTTTAGGGCAAGCCCTAGCCAAGGGTGGCCGTTACGATGAAATAGGCAAGGTATTTGGTCGAGCGCGCCCTGCCACGGGTTTTTCAACCGACTTAAAAATGTTGGTAGGTTTGCAAGAGGCAAGCCTAGTTAAAGCCCTTATAGCAGCGCCTTCTGCTATGTTAAGAGATAAAGCAGGCAGAGCTGTGTTAAAAGATTTACGCTCTAAGGGTGAAAGGGTTATTTTGCAAGCAGCAGGTGCTTGTTTGCCAGCAACTTGTACGCAGCAAATTATTCGTAAAGCGGATCAGTGGGTGATCACAGACCAACTAAGTGTTTGACAAGTCTTGCAGGCTTGTTAGTCTTAGAAAGTTTGGCTTTTTAAATTCATTTAAGCTACAGAGATCAAAAAATGGGCAATAACGTTGTCATTTTAGGTACCCAATGGGGTGATGAAGGTAAGGGTAAGGTGGTTGACCTGCTAACAGAAAATGCGAAAGCAGTGGTGCGTTTTCAAGGTGGGCATAACGCAGGCCATACCCTGGTTGTAAATGGTCAAAAAACCGCACTCCACTTGGTTCCTTCTGGCATCCTACGTGAAAATGTTACCTGCGTAATTGGCAATGGTGTGGTGGTTGCACCTGATGCTTTGCTTAGAGAAATTAAAATGCTGGAAGACCGTGGCGTAGAAGTACGCAGCCGTCTAAAGCTTTCAGCTGCTTGCCCACTAATTCTTGATTACCACGTTCGCTTAGACGTTGCACGTGAACAGGCTCGCGGTGAAGACAAAATTGGCACCACTGGCCGTGGCATTGGCCCTGCTTATGAAGACAAGGTTGCCCGCCGTGGTTTACGTTTAGGTGATTTAATGTGCCCTGAACGCTTTGCTGAAAAGCTTAAAGAAGTTTTGGTTTACCACAACTTTGTATTAGAGCACTTTTTTAAAGAAGCGCCGGTTGATTACCAAACACTCTTAGATGAGTGCATGGTCTATGCCGAGCAGCTGCGTCCTATGGTAAGCGACACCATTACCTACCTGCATGATTTGCGTAAGCAGGGTGAAAAGATCATGTTTGAAGGCGCCCAAGGCTCTTTATTAGACATAGACCACGGCACCTACCCTTTTGTTACTAGTTCAAACACTACAGCCGGTGGTGTGGCAACGGGTTCAGGTTTTGGCCCCCGTTATTTTTTTTATATTTTAGGCATTACCAAGGCTTACACCACCCGTGTGGGTTCAGGCCCTATGCCGACTGAACTGTTTGATTCAGTGGGTGAACACCTCGCTAGTAAAGGCCATGAATTTGGTACAACAACAGGCCGTGCGCGCCGTTGTGGCTGGTTTGATGCGGTTGCTGTTAACTATGCTGTGCAAGTGAACTCGGTAACGGGCATTTGCTTAACCAAGCTAGACGTTTTAGATGGCCTAGAAACCTTGCAAGTGTGCGTGGCTTATCAAGACCAAGCAGGCAATCGCATTGAATGCCCAATTGATGCTGAAGGTTTTGCGGCTGTAACGCCCATTTATGAAGAATTGCCCGGTTGGAGTGAATCCACCGTTGGCGCACAAACATTGGAAGAATTACCTGCCAATGCACGTCATTACATTAAGTTTTTAGAAGAAAAATTGGGTGTGCCAATTGATATTATTTCAACGGGCCCAGACCGCGTAGAAACCATTGTATTGCGTCATCCCTTTGCAGGTTAAGTTATAGCTTATAGTTTATATGGCTTATAGCTTTAAACCGGCTCACTGAGCGCAGTTTTTACCTTGTTAGAATGGCTTGTTTTTAGGGCTGGTTTAATGGGTGGAAGCTGCGTTTTGCTATCCAGTCTTTTTTGTTACTCAAGTGGCTAAACTTTATGCCTGTCTCTAATGTACCCGCTGCCAATTCATCTACTACCATTGCACCTACTACCATTGCACCTGCCGTTCAGCAAGACCGCCATTTTAGCGGTGGCATGGCTGAAAAATTTGCCCGTAATATTTATGGTACTGCCAAGGGCCGTTTACGCCTGAAAATTTTGCGTGAAAGAATGCTGGCTGAATTGCCCTTAGACCAAGCCGGTTTGAAAATATTGGATGCCGGTGGTGGGCTAGGGCAAATTTCTTGTTGGTTAGCGCGTCAAGGGCATCAGGTGCTGCTTGCTGAACCGGCCATAGAAATGCTTGAGTATTCAGCTAAACGCTTAGCGCGCTATGGTGTGGCAACCTTAAATGCGCCCATTCAGGACTTGGCTGAACGGCTGCCTGCTGACCAACAAGCGTTTGATTTGATTGTTTGCCATGCAGTCGTTGAATGGTTGCACCAGCCAAAAGAAACCCTGTTGCAACTGTTACAGCATTTAAAACCGGGTGGTCAGGTCTCTTTAATGTTTTTTAATGCCGATGCTTTGCTTTTAACCAATATTTTAAGGGGTAACTGGCAGCGAGTATTAGAAAAAGAGCTGCAAGGTAAAGGGAAGGGTAAGCGTTTAACGCCCATTTCACCCCTGCAGCCAACAGAAGTGTTGGGATGGTTACAAGAGGCAGGTTATGAAATAACGGCGACCACAGGGGTTAGGGTGTTTAATGATTACCTGCGCTTAAAGTTGCCGCCTGAAGCAACGCCTGCCCGTTTGGTGGCGCTTGAACGGCGTTATTGCCAACAAGAACCTTGGTGGCGCATGGGGCGTTATATTTTAGTTCATGCTAAAAAAACTAAGTAATTTAAGTTAGTTCTGCTATTCTAAAAAAGATGATCAACAATAAAAAGGGTATAAAAAATGACTGATATTTGGTTAACCTCGCTAATTACTGCAACGCCCCAAGAAGGTTTTGAACTGGCCATTACACTAAGCCGTCGTGGTGTGAAATATACCCAGCCAGACCCTGAAATGCTGAAAAAATTACGTCCTGATTACGCTGAATCTGCCGATTCTTTAACGGCTGCTTCACAGGTAATCGCTATTAACTACCAAACCGTTGCTGCTGCTAATAATTACTGGCGCAGTGAATAGTTGTTTAAAAATTGTAAACTTTAAAATAAATAAAACCATAAAGAGTCAAATGGATAACTTAAACAGTGCTTTTTTCTTAGCCATTAATCAGTTTGCTGGAAAAAGCACTGTTTTAGACGGCCTTGCTATTGTTATGGCTGAAGCCATGCCTTTTTTGTTAATTGCACTGATGCTGATTTTATGGTTTTTTGGCAACCTTGAAAAAAAACGTCTAAGCTTTTTTGCAGGTTATGCAGTTTTACTGGCTTTATCGCTTAGTTATTTAATTGGCTTGGTGTATTTTCATCAGCGCCCCTTTGTTGCTAATTTAGGCACACAATTGGTTGAACATGCGCCCGATGCATCCTTTCCTTCTGATCACACCATTTTTATTTTTGCTATTTCAAGCATGTATTTGTTTAATAAATCGACCCAAACTTTAGGCGTTTGGGCGTGTTTATTCAGTGCATTGGCAGGTTTGGCAAGGGTGTTTGTGGGTGTTCATTACCCCTTTGATATTGTTGGGGGGGCTTTGGTGGGCGCTTTTTCTTCGTTGGTTATTATGTGTTTAGCTAAAAGATTAAATAGTTTAGAGCGTTTTTTTCAGTTGTTTGTTTTTATTAAGCTGCGTTAATACCCAGCGGATTAGTTTTTTTCTAGCCGTTCTTCTTCTAATTCTAATTGCTTTCTTACCGGCGCAAAACT
>CANQLY010000048.1 GCA_947624795.1 uncultured Marinospirillum sp. | reverse complement strand
CTTATTTGGCAGGCGCAACCCGTGTGTTTGCTTTAGGTGGTGCACAGGCCGTGGCTGCCTTGGCTTATGGTACTGAAACGGTGCCGCCTGTTGATAAAATTGTAGGGCCGGGCAATATTTATGTAGCCACCGCTAAGCGTGCCGTATTTGGCAAGGTGGGCATTGACATGATTGCCGGCCCATCTGAAATTTTAGTGGTGTGTGATGGAAAAACTGCCCCTGACTGGATAGCGATGGATTTGTTTTCCCAAGCTGAGCACGATGAAGATGCACAATCCATTTTAATTAGTTGGGATGCCGCTTGGTTAGATGAAGTTGAGCAAAGCATTCACAAGTTATTACCGACTATGGAACGTAAAGAAATTATTCAAGCATCGTTAGAAGCCCGTGGTGCTTTAATTCTGGTTGAAAATGAAGCCCAAGCCATTGAGCTGATTAACCGCATAGCCCCCGAGCATTTAGAGATTTCGGTAGAAGACCCTGACGCTTGGTTGCCTAAGGTTCGTCATGCTGGCGCTATTTTTATGGGGCGTTACACAGCCGAAGCCGTGGGTGATTATTGTGCTGGCCCTAATCACGTTTTACCAACGTCTGGCACTGCCCGTTTTTCATCACCCTTGGGTGTGTATGATTTCCAAAAACGCTCATCACTAATTTATTGTTCACCTGAAGGCGCAAGCACTTTAGGCCACATAGCGGGCGAGCTTGCCGATGGTGAATCACTCACTGCCCATGCCCGTTCAGCACGTTACCGCATTAAAGACTGATTTATTTAACCTTTGAATATTTTAACCTTGTGGGCTGGCAGGACGCTGGCCTATGGTTGCTGTTACCGCTTTGTTTTTTCCGTCACGAATAATACTAAATTCAACCTGTGTGCTAGGTTTTAAGCTAGCAATGTAGTTAATGGTGGCGCGTGCCCCTTCTAGTTTATATTGGTCTATTTGTGTGATGACATCGCCCGGGCGTAAACCGGCTTTATTGGCTGGACCGTTACGTAATAACCCTGCGATTAGAATGCCTTGGGTGGTATCAAGTTGCAGTGATTGCGCCACCACAGGGGTTATTTCTTGCAATTCAATGCCCATCCAACCTCGCACCACGTAACCTTCATTAATTAGATCCAGCATAATTTGTTTGGCAAGATTAGAAGGAATGGCAAAGCCTATGCCTTGCGAGCCACCTGAGCGGGTAAAAATGGCGGTGTTGATGCCAAGTAATTGACCATAAGGG
This sequence comes from uncultured Marinospirillum sp., assembly GCA_947624795.1. Classification (GTDB taxonomy): domain Bacteria; phylum Pseudomonadota; class Gammaproteobacteria; order Pseudomonadales; family Halomonadaceae; genus Marinospirillum. The sequence continues at coordinate 12,819 of CANQLY010000048.1, read as the reverse complement.
TTCACCAATGCACCGCCTGAATTGCCCGGGTTAATGGCTGCATCGGTTTGAATAAAGTCTTCGTAGGTATTAATGCCTAAACTATTGCGCCCCAAAGCACTAACAATGCCTTGGGTAACGGTTTGCCCCACGCCAAACGGGTTACCTATGGCTAAAACCACATCGCCCACTTCAAGGGTGTCGGAAGAGGCGAGGGAAATCATGGGTAGGTTATCAAGTTCAATTTTAAGCACGGCTAGGTCTGATTCTGAATCACTGCCAATGATGCGAGCAAAGGTTTCTCTGCCATCACGCAGGGCAACCCTGATTTCATCGGCTCCATCAACAACGTGGTGATTGGTTAAAATATAACCTTCACTGTTGACCAGTACACCAGAACCTAGGCTAGACTGCATACGTTTTTGATCTGGCTGGCTTTCTTGGCTAAAAAAATGCCGAAAGAAAGGGTCATTCATAAAAGGGTTGCTGGGTTGTGTGACCCGTTTGGTTGTATAAATATTAACCACGGCAGGTGCTGCCATGCGTACTGCTGATGCATAAGAAACTGGTCCTTCTTGGCGAGCAACTAGCAGTGGCTCGCCTGCATGAATTTCAGCTAATGCTTGGTTAGTGCTTGCTTGCTTGCTTGTGGCTTGGCCGGTGAGGCTTGGGAAGGTTTGCAATAGCAGGGCGGCAAAAAGTAAGCCGCTGATTAAAGGCCAGACCAGTTGTGGTTTTAAAAATTTCATTGCTTAAATTAGCTCCGGTAATGCTTAGCTTGCAGTAATTTTACACAAGCAATTTTACATGAGAGTTTAAGTATTTGTTGAATAAGTTAGGAGTCAAAATGTCAGTTGAATTGTTATCGCTAGTGGCAGCCTTAGACAGCCATTTACAAGTAGGCGACTTTAAAGATTATTGCCCCAATGGCTTGCAAGTGGAAGCCAGCCAAACCATTAAAAAAATAGTGACCGGTGTTACGGCTTCCCAAGCTTTAGTTGATGCTGCGATTGCTGCTAATGCCGATGCTTTGTTAGTACACCACGGGTATTTTTGGAAGGGTGAAGCCCAGCCGTTAACGGGCATGAAAGGGCGCAGGATTGCCGCTTTAATGCGTAATAATGTCAGTTTAATTGCTTATCACCTACCGTTAGATGCTCACCCTGAGTTAGGTAATAACCAGCAATTAGCAGAGGTTATGGGCTGGCAAGTTACGGGTGCGATGGATTCACCTAGCTGGCCTTTAGGTTTGGTGGGCAAGTTAGCTAAGCCTTTGTTAGCAGCAGAATTAGCCAAAGACTTAAAGGTGAAGTTAGGGCAGCAGCCTTTGCATTTGGTAGGCCATCAGCGACCCATTAAAACCTTGGCTTGGTGTACTGGTTCAGCTGAAGGTGGTATTTACCGTGCCGCAGAGCTGGGTGTGGATGCTTACATTAGTGGTGAAGTAAGCGAGCAAACCCTTCATGCTGCACAGGAACTAGGCATAGATTATTTTGCAGCAGGGCACCATGCCACCGAGCGTTACGGTGTGAAGGCTTTGGGCGAGTGGATCGCTAATCAATGGGCGGTAGAATGCCAGTTTATTGATCTACATAACCCTGTTTAAAAAACTAAGCCTATAACAAACCTTGAGTGGGTTGTTATGGGTGGTTAGTTTTTTATTGCTTTTTACTGATGGGCGCAAAAGCTTCAGGTTTTAGGCCAAAGTCTTCTGCTAAAGTACCGCCTGCCTTGCCTGAAACATAATCCCTAGGCGGGTCAAACTTAGGCTGTTGGTATTCTTTGCTTGTTAGCGTGCCACCATTTTTATTCGAGGCATAATCCTTGGGTGGATTTTGATTGCTTAGCATGGCCTGATCTGAATGCTGGTTGGTTAAGCATTGAATAATGCTTTCATCGCTACAAAGTAAGTTGGCATCTGAGGCAATTTGTTCTTCTAAATTTTTTAATTGTTGAGACAGTGAGGCAAGGTTACTTGCTGTGCGTGAAAAATGGCTATTTAAATTACCGCGCACTTGGTTAAGTTCTAATTCGTTGCCGGTTAATGCAGGGTGCATTTGGGTGCTAGGCACAGTATTAGTATGCAACGCCTTATAAAGCCAAGCACCAATAACCCCGCCAATAACAAAAGATGTGAAAATATAAAACCATTGGATATCAGCAAAACTCATGTGCAGCTCCTTAAATGGGTGGCTAATCAGTATAGCCCTAGCGTTTTAACTTTAACATTATTTGATCAAGCCTGATTAGAGGTCAAGCCCTGCTGGCTAGCTTCTAACGTTAATTAGTCGCACAAGCTTGGGATAGGGTTGATTGCTAGCGTATAATAGAAAAATTTTCTGATTAACTGCGCGACTAAAATGATAAGGATAAAAGTTCATGACTCCTATGGAGCGTTACCTGCAAGACCTAAAGCGAGATGATTTTAAATCGGATCCTGCTCAAAAATTGGCGGTGGAGCACCTGCAAAGGTTGCATGATGATTTAGTTAATCCTGAGCAAGCAACGAGCAATGGTTTTTTATCTCGCCTAGTTAAAAAGAAGGCAAATCAGCCCATTAAAGGCATTTATTTTTGGGGTGGTGTGGGTCGGGGTAAAACTTATTTAGTGGATACTTTTTTTGATTGCCTACCTTTTGAACAAAAGATGCGTAATCACTTTCACCGGTTTATGCAGCGTGTTCATGCTGATTTAAGAAAGTATGATGGTCAAGCTAATCCATTAAAACTAGTAGCTAAGCAGTTAGCAACAGAGATTCGGGTACTTTGTTTGGATGAGTTTTTTGTTAAAGACATTACCGACGCCATGATTTTAGGTAATTTAATGGAAGCCTTGTTTGATGAGGGCGTAGTGTTAGTGACGACGTCTAACATTGTGCCAGATGACTTGTATTTGAATGGTTTACAGCGCTCGCGCTTTTTACCAGCCATTGATTTACTTAAGCAATGCACTGAAGTTGTTAACGTGGATAGTGGTGTTGATTATCGCTTGCGTACTTTAACCCAAGCAGAGATTTACCATTTTCCACTAGACAATGAAGCAGATGCTAGTTTAAATCGTAGCTTTGAATCGATGGTGATGGTGGAAGGTCTGCGTGATGCGCCGGTTGATATTAATAATCGGCAAATTGTTGCACGGCGCTTACACGATGGCGTTGCTTGGTTTGATTTTGATGAATTGTGTGACGGCCCGCGCAGCCAATACGACTATATAGAACTGTCTAAAGTGTTTCATACGGTATTATTGTCGGATGTGCCCCAGTTGGGTGTAGATAAGGATGACCAAACGCGTCGCTTCATCAATTTAATTGATGAGTTTTATGATCGCAACGTAAAAGTGATTATTTCTGCTGAAAAAGCAATTGATGATTTATACACTGGTGGTAATTTAGCATTTGAAATTGACCGCACAAAAAGCCGTTTGCTTGAAATGCAATCCCATGAGTACTTGGCAAGAGAGCATAAGCCGTAGTCAATTAGCTGCTTAGCAAAATCACTGCTAATCCCCATTCCTTGTGGGTGGGGGTATGAAATCATAAGCCTAGACGCAGTGAAGAAACTAGTATAAAATTTGCGCTCCTTAGAAAAGCATTTAATCTAAGGCAACTCGTTACTAGCGCAATTAGATTAGTAACCAATAAAAATAGGTAAAGATCAGTGCGATCTGAAGTGTTAAGGACACCTCAAGTCGTGAAGGTCCTACTAAGGTAGCTACTTAAGGTAGAGAGTTAAATGAAGACTACTGTTTCTGCAAAGCCAGAAAGCGTTAAACGCGACTGGTACGTGGTAGACGCCACAGATAAAACCCTAGGTCGCCTAGCAACAGAGCTAGCACGTCGCCTACGTGGTAAGCACAAGCCTGAATACACACCTCACGTTGATACAGGTGACTACCTAGTTATCATTAACGCTGAAAAAGTACGTGTAACAGGTAATAAAGCTAAAGATAAAATTTACTACCGTCATACAGGTTATGTTGGTGGCATTAAATCAATGTCTTTTGAAAAGCTAATTGATCATGCGCCTGAGCGTGTTATTCAAGGTGCTGTAAAAGGTATGCTTCCTAAAGGTCCTTTAGGTCGTGCAATGTTTGCTAAGCTAAAAGTTTACGCCGGCGCGGATCACCCGCACGCTGCCCAGCAACCGCAAGCCCTGAATATTTAACGGAAGGTCGTCATGTCTGCTAACCAAAACTACGGCACCGGCCGTCGCAAAACCTCTACTGCTCGTGTGTTTTTAAAGCCAGGTAGTGGTAATATTTCTATTAATGGTGCTAGTCTACAAGAATACTTTGGTCGTGAAACCGCCCAAATGGTTGTAATGCAGCCACTGCAACTTACGGACAATGTCACCAAGTTTGACTTGTTCATCACTGTTTCTGGTGGTGGCGCAAGTGGTCAGGCTGGGGCAATTCGTCACGGCATTACCCGTGCACTTATGGATTATGATGAATCACTACGTGCTGAATTACGCACGGCTGGTTATGTAACCCGTGATGCGCGTATGGTTGAACGTAAGAAAGTTGGTTTACGTAAAGCACGTAAGCGTCCGCAATACTCTAAGCGTTAATTTTTGGAGTATTGGCTACGGCCAACTAAAGAAACGCCTGGCCGCTTTAGGTCGGGCGTTTTTTTTTGCAACAATAATCTGGTTTTATAAAAAAGCTCTACCACTAAATCACTAGGCTTTATAAGGTTTACTTTCTTGTATTAGTGAGCGCTTTTTTCTAAGATTAACCATATTTAAAAAAATGGTTCGGATTGCTGTTAGAATTCGAATAAAGTTTTGTCGATGGGGAGAACCTTCAATGAGTAATGATGGCGTAAACAAGGGGCGGCGACGCTTCCTCGTTGGTGCGACATCCGTCGTCGGGGCGGTGGGCGCAGTCGGGGTTGCAACACCTTTCGTTGCCTCCTGGAATCCCAGTGCTAAGGCGCGTGCAGCAGGTGCACCGGCTAGGGCTGATATTTCCAAACTAGAGCCTGGGCAACAGATGACGGTAGAATGGCGTGGTAAACCAGTATGGATTATTCGCCGCACACCAGAAATGTTAGAAAGTCTAGAAACAATTGAGAGTCGCTTAGCGGATCCTAATTCGGATGTTGTAAGTCAGCAGCCAAGTTATGCAAAAAATCGCGAGCGTTCAATTAAACCTGAATTTGCTATAGTTATTGGTATTTGTACACACTTAGGTTGTTCACCAACCTATCGCCCTGAAGTGGCTGCAGCAGATTTAGGTGCCGATTGGCTAGGTGGCTTCTTCTGCCCTTGTCACGGTTCACGCTTTGACCTGTCAGGTCGTGTACACCGGAGCCAACCAGCACCCACTAACCTTGAAGTGCCACCCCATAGTTACATTGATGACTACTCAATAATAATTGGTGTCGATGAGGAGAACGCATAATGGCTGGTAACCGTAACAAGGGTAATCCAGGCCTAATGGGTTGGATTGATGACCGCTTCCCAGCAACTGCTATGTGGGAAGATCACCTAAGTAAATACTATGCGCCTAAAAACTTTAACTTTTGGTACTTTTTTGGTTCATTAGCCTTATTAGTGCTAGTTAACCAGATTCTAACCGGTATTTGGTTAACCATGAGTTATAACCCTTCTGCTGATGGTGCTTTTGCTTCCATGGAATACATCATGCGTGATGTAGAAATGGGTTGGTTAATACGCTACATGCACTCAACGGGGGCTTCTGCCTTTTTCGTTGTTGTTTACCTGCATATGCTGCGCGGCATGATGTATGGCTCTTACCAAAAACCACGTGAATTAATTTGGATCTTTGGTATGGCTATCTACCTTGCGCTTATGGCTGAAGCCTTTATGGGTTACCTGCTACCTTGGGGGCAAATGTCTTACTGGGGTGCTCAGGTTATCATTTCTCTATTTGGTGCTATCCCCGTTATTGGTGGTGATTTAGCGCAGTGGATACGTGGTGACTACCTGATCTCTGGTATTACTCTAAACCGTTTCTTTGCACTGCACGTTGCTGCCTTACCTATCGTAATTATTGCGCTGGTTGTATTGCACATTCTTGCACTGCACGAAGTGGGTTCTAACAACCCTGACGGTGTAGAAATCAAGAAAGACTTAGATGAAAATGGTGTGCCTTTAGATGGTATTCCTTTCCATCCCTACTACACAGTAAAAGACATAGTAGGCGTTGCAGTATTTCTCTTTGTATTTGCTTTAATCGTGTTCTACTTCCCAGAAATGGGCGGCTACTTTATTGAAGCACCTAACTTTGAACCCGCTAACCCGCTGAAAACACCAGACCACATTGCACCTGTTTGGTATTTCACACCTTTCTATGCCATTTTGCGTGCGATTACCTTCTCGGTATTTGGCTTAGAAGCGAAGTTCTTGGGTGTTATTTTCATGGGTGCAGCCATTGCAATCTTATTTGTATTGCCTTGGTTAGACCGTAGTCCTGTTCGTTCGATTCGTTATAAAGGCTGGATGAGTAAAACAGCATTAGTACTGTTCTGTGTTAGTTTTGTAGTCTTGGGTATTTTAGGTGTTCTACCTTCAACGCCTGGCCGCACTTCACTTGCTCAGTTATGTACTGCAATTTACTTCTTGGTTTTTCTTCTGATGCCTTTTTACACCAGAATTGAAAAATGCAAACCAGTTCCAGAAAGGATAACAGGCTAATGAAAAAGCAATTACTAGCAGTTTTATTTGCGCTGGTGCCTGCCCTTTCAATGGCTGCAGGCTCTGCAACTAAACTGGATGCTATGAGTCCAGATTTGTATAACTTTGAATCCCTACACAACGGTGCACGTTTGTTTGTGAACTATTGTATGGGTTGCCACTCAGCTGAGCACCAGCGTTTTGCGCGTACTGCTGAAGATTTAGGCATTTCTCAAGATGTGATTGAGCAAAACCTAATTCTTAACTCGCAGACAGCTTATAACGACCAAATGCGCATCTCTATGACCAAAGCTGACTCAACTGTTTGGTTTGGTACACCACCACCTGATCTAAGTCTAATGGCACGTTTAAAGAGCCCTGAATACATCTACAGCTTTTTACGTGGTTTTTACTTAGACAGTGAGAAGCCTTGGGGTGTAAATAACCTTGCCTTCCCAGATGTGGGTATGCCACACGTATTAGCTGACTTGCAAGGTACTTACAACCTAGCTTGCGATCCCAGCGCTGTGAACAGTGCAACAGTGGACCCCTTAAAAGGTCGAGTGGCTAATCCACGTGATTGCTTTACAGAAGTCACCACGGGAAGCCTTTCACCTGCCGAGTTTGATAAGGCTGTTTATGATCTAACTAACTTTATGGTCTATGTTGCTGAGCCAAGTAAGTATCAGGCAAATAGCATGGCTCCTAAAGTATTGATCTTCATTGTTATCTTCTTATTCTTCGCTTATTTGTTGAAGAAAGAGTACTGGCGTGACATTAAAAATTAATCATTTTAAAGTGATTAATGAATGTAAAGTGATGTAAAAGCAGGCAAAAGGCGTGCGGTTACCCGTGCGCCTTTTGCTATTTTAGGCCTATAAGCGTTATAGTAGTTGGCTGAATGCATAATGAGGATTTATTAATGAGCGTTGCTACCAAGCGTTCTTCCATGACCTTTTTCTCTAATAGTGAAGATCACTACAGCCATCGTGTACGTATCGTTCTAGCTGAAAAAGGCGTTACTGTCGATTTGTTAGAGATAGATCCTAATAATAAGCCAGAAGAATTAGCGGACCTTAATCCCTACAATAGCCTTCCTACTTTACTTGATCGTGATTTAGTACTTTACGAATCTAAAGTAATGATGGAATATTTGGATGAGCGTTTTCCTCATCCGCCTCTCTTGCCTGTTTACCCTGTTGCACGTGCACAAAGCCGTCTTTGGGTTTACCGTATTGAAAAAGAGTGGAGTCCTTTGGTTGAACAATTAACCAATGAGCCTACGGGTAAAAAAGCCGATAAAGCACGTAAAGAATTGCGTGAAAGTATTATTGGTGTAGCACCCATTTTTACTGATCGCCCTTTCTTTATGAGCGATGAGTTCAGTCTAGTGGATTGTTGTGTGTTACCTATTTTATGGCGTTTAAAGTTTTTAGGTATTGAACTACCAGAAAAACAGGTTAAACCACTGCTTGATTACATGGAGCGTTGCTTTAGTCGTGATGGGTTTATAGACAGCCTGTCTGAAGTCGAACGCGAAATGCGTTAATACGGAGTTCTTATGTCCACCTCTAGCCGTCCTTATTTGTTGAGAGCCATTTATGAATGGCTATTAGATAATAGCTTAACCCCCCACCTTGTTATTGATACAAATGTGCCGGGTGTTGAAGTGCCTTCGTCTCATATTGATGAGGGGCAGCTAGTGTTGAATGTATCGCCTAATGCTTGCCGTCATTTATTGATGGGTAATGAAGAGGTTACTTTTAGCGCACGTTTTAATGGCGCTTCTAGGCAAATTCGACTTCCAATCGATGCTTTATTAGCAATTTATGCGCGTGAAAATAGTTTAGGCATGGTGTTTGGTAGTGAGCCTAAACTTGCATTGGATGCAAGCATAATGGACGTTGTTGAAAGTAATCCACTTGTTGAAACGCCTTTAGTTGAAGTGCCTAAAACTAAAAGCAAGCCTGCTTTAGACACTAAAACGCCCAGTAAACAGTCGGGTAATAAAGTTTCTCACTTGACAGTGGTTAAGTAGCTGACTATCAACAAGTAGCTATCAACAAGTAGTAAGTAAGTCGTTATCACCTAATCGTGGCCGCCAAAGAGCAGTTCATCAATTAAATCACACAAACAGTGAATGACTAGTAGATGAACCTCTTGGATGCGCGCTGTCACTGTTGAAGGCACCCGTATTTCACAGTCTTCAGAGCCTAATAGTGGCGCTATTTTTCCGCCATCCTGCCCCGTTAAAGCAACCACACGCATGTCGCGTTCATGTGCTGCCTGAATGGCTTGTACTACGTTGGCTGAGTTGCCGCTAGTTGATATGGCTAATAAAATATCGCCAGGCTGACCCAATGCCCTAATCTGCTTAGAAAAAATTTCATTATAGCTGTAGTCATTAGCAATGGATGTAATGGTTGATGTGTCGGTGCTTAAAGCCATGGCTGGTAAACTAGGTCTTTCACGTTCAAAGCGGTTTAACATTTCTGAAGAAAAGTGCTGGGCATCGCCTGCCGACCCACCATTACCACAGCTAAGCACCTTGCCTTCATTTAGAATGGATTCAACCATCATACGGCTGGCATGTTCAATAAATTCAGGTAATACCTGACTTGCTTGCACTTTAGTATCAATACTGGCATGAAAGTGTTGCAAGATTCTATCGTTGAAACTCATGTTTACTCCAAGGGTTTCCTAGTATTCATTTTGGTTAGTTTAATTCCAAATGGGAATTAGAAGGCATTTTTAATCCAGTTTTCACAGATAATTTGTTGGCTACTATCAAAAGTCATCGCCATCACATCAAAGCGACAGCTAGGTGGCTGTTGCCAGCGGCTAAGGTAAAAATAGGCTGCCCTTTGTAGCTTTTGCTGCTTTGCCTGAGTAACACTGGCGGCACCACCACCAAATAGCTGGTTTTTTCTAAAGCGTACCTCAACAAAAACAAGCTGTTCTTTGTCTTGTAAAATTAGATCGATCTCGCCTTGTTTACAATTAAAGTTACGTTCAATTAACTGCAAACCTTGCGCCTGTAAGATTAAAGCGGCAGCACCTTCGGCTGCTTGCCCTACCTGCTGTTTAAGGGTTGGCTTTTTGGTCGCCGTTGGTAAAGGTTGGGTCGTCACACTTATTCTTCTAAAGTCAGTTGGTCAACTAAGGGTTGTTTTTCAAACGTATCGGTTGTTAAAGGTTCTACCTGCCCTTTGTTAAACTGCGCCCATTGTAGCTCACGCTTAATGCGTCGGTTAGATTGACTTAAACGCCCCGTTGCACCATCTAAATGCAGCTCTGGCAAGGCGTTAAATAGCGGTAGGCGTTGTACTAGCAGGTAAGCATCGGCACCCATGGCATACAGGCGGCCATAGTTCACCATCTTGTCAGGCCAAGTTTGCCTAATGGCTTGTTCAAGTGCGTTGCCTTCCTCTTCTAAATACCAAGGAATATCACAAAAAATGATACCGTCCATGTCTTTGTCACGGTAAGTGTCGCTTGTACCTGTATAAACAGATGAAGTGGCAAGCACAGGTAGATTGGACGCCCTTAAAAAGCTTAATGCGGGTTTAATTTGCCTAGCATCGGCGGCGGTGGCATGAATAAATAAGAAGTCACTGTCTTCTCTAGGGCGAGGTGTAAAGTGAGGGCGTTGGCCTAATAAGGTAATTAAGCGCCTGTGCCTTTGCTCACTTAGCTGCACTTCAAGCAATTCTCTTAGCGATTTATCTAGGGTTAAGTTTTTGCCATATTGGCGTGAATGGGTTATTTCACCGCCCAGTGCTTGCCAAGCGTTCACAAAACTATCTTTGATGCGTGTGCCCCAATCGCTTTCAGGCGTTAAAACTAGCGCCCGTCGAAACCCATTTTGCCACGCTTTAAGTGCGACCTGTTCGGCTTCGTTTTCAGCTGATAAGCCAAACTGGTAAAGGTTTTTATTGCGAAACGCTTCATCGTTACCATAGTTCAGGGCAAGGGTAGGCAAGGGTAGGCTTGAGCGGCGTTCTAAAAGATCAACCTGGGCCTTGGCAAGTGGGCCAATAACAGTTTCCACGCCATCACTTATGGCTTGCTTGTAAAGGGCATCAAGCGATGCGCCTTCAGAGTTATAAAAAGTGATTTTAGGGGCGATATAGCCTTTATTTATTGTATCCAGCTGCTTGGCAATTAAAGCATTGCGTAGGGCATTGGCAGAGTCTGCCATAATGCCTGTTTCTGGAAGAAAAACCCCCAAATGCTGTACTTGGTGTTGGCTAAGTTTAGTTAGTAGGTGGATTTCTTCTGGCATAAAATTTTGTGCTGGGTGGTGCGGCCAAGCGGTGTGCCATGCTTCTAAGTTGCTGATAAATAATTCAGGGTGTTCAGTAATGGATTGTCTAACTAAGGCTAATTCAAGCCAGCCTTGCAGTAAAGGGTGCTTTTCTTCTTCGTGCAGTGCGTTGAGTGTTTCGCCATTAATTTTAAGTAAATTATCCCACAAGGCTTGGTAGTTAGCTTTTTGTTCTGTTTTATTATTAGTGGCTTGTGCTTGGTTATGGCGTTGCTGTAATGCATTGGTGTAGAAGCCTGTGAGTAGAAAAGCATCGGCACGGTAACCAAACAGTTGGTATTGTTGTTGCTGATTTAAATAAGTAAGCTGTTGGCCAAAGTGGTCGATAAGCCGTAACGCTTGCCTGCCATTATCAAGTGCAAGGCTACTAATTGCTGCAATTTGCAGTGCTCGCCAGTGTTCTTGGACAGGTAAAAAAGACAACTGCAAGGTTTGCAGTAAATCTAAGCTTTCTTGGTGCCTTTGCTGCTGTGTTAACATAGCGGCTGCATCAAGTTTTAGTAGCTGGGCTTCAAATTCAGCATTTGGGTGAGTGAGGCGTTCATTGACGGTTATTTGTCTAGGTGGCAATTCTTTGGCTTGGCCTGAGCAACCTGCCAGCATTAACACAAGTAAACACATGCCACCTAGTTTATAGAAGTCTAGTTGACCACCCTGTGCCTTTTTATAGGCTGATAATTTTAATGTCACTCTGGTTGATCCTTTCATGACTCGTAAAACCCCAGTAATTGAGCCAGCTGCAGAACTGACCGATTCTTTACCCATTAATGCAGCAGAGCATAGCAAAAAAAATGCCACTTTGTATGTTGTTGCAACGCCCATTGGCAATCTTGACGATATAACTGCAAGGGCGCTGCTTATTCTACAGCAGGTAGATTTAATTGCAGCGGAAGATACACGCCACAGCGGCCGTTTGTTAGATCATTATCAAATTAAAAACCGCCTAATTTCTTTGCATGACCACAATGAAAATTCACGGGCTGAACAAATTATAGGCTTGTTAGCTAAAGGTAAGTCGGTGGCATTAATTTCTGATGCAGGAACACCGCTAATTTCCGACCCAGGTTATGCCTTAGTTGCTAGCGTGCGTCAGGCAGGTTTTGCCGTTTTACCCGTGCCAGGTGTTAGTGCTTTAATTGCTGCATTAAGTGTAGCGGCTTTACCAACGGACCGTTTCTTTTTTGCAGGTTTTTTACCGGCTAAAGAACAAGCCCGCACGCAAGCATTAGAAAATTTAATTCAACAGCAGGGCACGTTAATTTTTTATGAATCGCCCCACCGTTTATTAGCTAGCTTAGAAAGCATGATTAAAGTGCTAGGTGGTAATCGACAAGCCTGCGTTGCTAGGGAAATAACTAAGCATTTTGAAACCTATTTAACTGCCAGTTTGACGGAGTTATTAGCGCAAGTAATGGCTGACCCTAATCAACAAAAAGGTGAGTTTGTACTGTTAGTTGAAGGTTTTTCTGGTCAAACGCCAGAGGTGGCTTGGCGTGAGGCGTGTCGCTGGCTAGACGAATTAAAAGATGCTATGCCGCCTTCAAAAGCGACGGCACTTGTGGCACGCATGATGGGCGTAAAAAAGAAAGATTTATACCAATGGATGTTAGATAATACGCCCAATAATTAAGGATTTGTTAGCAAGGCTTGAGTACAAAGCCGTTTGCCTATATGCTTTGGCTGCGAAAGTCGGCTGGACAGTCGCCGCCACTGTTTTTAGGGTGGGGGAGGAAAGTCCGGGCTCCACAGGGCAAGGTGCCAGGTAATGCCTGGGAGGCGCAAGCCTACGGAAAGTGCCGCAGAGAATAGACCGCCGATGGTTGCTTTTTTTAAGGCTTCACAGGTAAGGGTGAAAAGGTGCGGTAAGAGCGCACC
>CANQLY010000047.1 GCA_947624795.1 uncultured Marinospirillum sp. | reverse complement strand
TTGCTTTCAGCTCAGCACGCTTTGCAGCGTACTTTTCTACCAGTTTGGCGCGCTTCAGCTCACGCTGAATCATGGAAACCTTCGCCATCTAAATCCCCTTACTTCTTGAACGGAAAGCCAAGTGCTGTTAACAGCGCACGGCCTTCGTCATTGTTACGGGCGGTAGTGGTGATAGTGATATCAAGACCTCTCACTTTGTCAACTTTATCGTAGTTGATTTCAGGGAAAATAATCTGCTCACGCACACCCATGCTGTAATTACCACGACCGTCAAAAGACTTGGGGTTTAGGCCACGGAAGTCACGAATACGAGGAATCGCAACATCAACTAGACGGTCTAGGAAGTCCCACATACGTTCTTGACGCAGTGTAACTTTACAACCAATTGGCCAATCTTCGCGGACTTTAAATCCAGCAATAGACTTACGCGCCTTGGTTATAACAACTTTTTGCCCACTTAATTTTTCTAAGTCTGCAACGGCGTTATCCATTAGCTTTTTATCGCTAAGCGCTTCACCAACACCCATGTTTAGGGTGATTTTGGTAATGCGTGGTACTTCCATTACATTCTTTAAGCCAAGCTCTTCTTTCAGTTTGGCCGCTACATCATTTTTGTAAAGCTCTTTCAATCTAGCCATACTGATACCTGACTTGATTAGGCGCCGATCTCTGTTTGAGTCGACTTGAAAATACGTACCTTGGAACCATCGTCCAGGACCTTGAACCCTACTCTATCAGCTTTGCCAGTTTCTTTATTGAAAATAGCAACGTTGGAAGCATGAATGGGCGCTTCGCGCTCAATAATGCCACCAGGCTGATTAGCATAGGGGTTTGGGCGGGTGTGACGCTTGATAATATTCACACCAGACACCACCAAACGATCGTCGTTTAGGACGCGCTTAATCGTACCTTTCTTACCCTTGTCTTTGCCTGCAATGACGATTACTTCATCGTCACGTTTAATCTTGCGCATAACCGGCCTCGCTCCTTACAGCACTTCAGGTGCTAAGGAAATGATCTTCATGAACTTATCACCGCGCAGCTCACGTGTTACCGGACCAAAAATACGGGTACCCATAGGGGCATCCTTACCATCCAGAATAACGGCAGCGTTGCCATCAAAACGAATAGCTGATCCGTCGGGACGACGAACTGCAGCCCGAGTACGAACTACAACGGCTTTAAGGACTTGGCCCTTTTTCACCTTACCACGCGGGATGGCATCTTTAACGGTGACCTTGATGATGTCACCAATACGTGCATAACGACGGTGTGAACCGCCTAGCACCTTGATGCACATTACACGTTTAGCACCACTATTATCGGCAACATCCAGCATTGATTGTGTCTGAATCATAATCTATCTCCAAACTTGAACAGTTTTAGAGTATCTGAGTCGCCTCAGATACCTTTAGCCTGTTCAACAATCTCAACCAGTTTCCAGGATTTTGTCTTAGAAATCGGACGTGTTTCCTGAATGGTTACGGTGTCACCCATGCGAGCGCTGTTAGTCTCGTCATGTGCATGTAGCTTAGTAGAGCGACGGATGTACTTACCGAGCAATGGGTGAGCAACACTGCGCTCAATCATGACGATAATGGATTTTTCCATTTTGTCGCTAACCACCTTACCGGTGACAATTTTAGCTTTCTTTTCGACTTCGGCCATTGTTAGTTACCCGCCTTATCGTTCAGCACGGTTTTAACACGTGCAATATCACGGCGCAATTGCTTGAGCAAATGCGATTGGCCAAGTTGGCCGGTCACTTTGCGCATGCGTAGCTGGAATTGCTCACGTAACAACGTATGTAGTTGTTCGTTTAGCTCTTCAGCTGTCTTGCCGCGTAGTTCTTGAGCATTCATTACATCACCGTCCGTTTAACAAAAGTTGTCGGGATAGGAAGTTTAGCTGCTGCAAGTGCAAAGGCTTGACGTGCTAACTCTTCGCTAACACCTTCAACTTCATATAGAACCTTGCCAGGTTGAATAAGGGCTACCCAGTACTCTACGTTACCCTTACCTTTACCCATACGAACTTCCAACGGCTTACCAGTGATCGGCTTGTCTGGAAAAACTCGGATCCAAATCTTACCACCACGCTTGATGTGACGTGTCATAGTACGACGCGCCGCTTCAATTTGACGGGCTGTTAAACGGCCGCGATCTGTAGCTTTAAGACCGAATTCACCAAAGCTGACCTTGTTTCCGCGTAGAGCCAGGCCGCGGTTACGACCCTTATGCATCTTGCGGAATTTTGTACGCTTAGGCTGTAACATCGACTATCCCCTTACTTGGAACCTTTTTTCTTGGGTGACTGCTGTGGCTGCTGAGCTTGTTTAGCAGCATTAGCACGCACCTCTTCGATCCCGCCCAGGATCTCACCTTTGAAGATCCACACTTTAACACCAATGATACCATAGGTAGTGTGAGCTTCAGCAGTGGCGTAGTCGATATCAGCACGTAATGTGTGCAGTGGTACACGACCTTCGCGATACCATTCAGAGCGGGCAATTTCTGCACCACCTAGACGGCCACCGACCTGAATCTTGATGCCTTTACCACCAAGACGCATCGCGTTTTGTACCGAGCGCTTCATCGCACGACGGAACATAACACGGCGTTCTAGCTGACCAGCAACACTTTGAGCAACAAGTGCAGCATCTAGCTCTGGCTTACGGACTTCTTCGATATTGATGTGCACAGGCACACCCATCATGTCGGAAACGTCTTTGCGTAAGCGCTCAACATCTTCACCCTTTTTACCAATCACAATGCCTGGACGGGCAGTATGAATAGTAACACGGGCGTTGTTAGCTGGACGCTCAATTTGAATACGACTTACAGCAGCTTGCTTTAGACGTTCTTCTAAAAAGCTACGTACTTTTAAGTCATTATTCAGCTTGTCGGCATAAGCGGAACCTTCAGCATACCAAGTAGATGTATGCTCTTTGACGATTCCCAAGCGTATGCCGGTTGGATTTACTTTCTGACCCATAGGGTTATCTCCTTACCGGTCTGCAACCTTGACAGTGATATGGCAAGTGCGCTTGAGAATGCGATCAGCACGACCTTTAGCGCGTGGTTTAATACGCTTCATGGTTGTACCTTCATCCACCATAATAGTGGAAATACGCAGTTCGTCTATATCAGCACCTTCGTTATGCTCAGCGTTTGCAATTGCAGACTCTAGAACCTTCTTAACTAATACTGCACCCTTTTTGGGGCTGAAGGTTAGTAGATTAAGTGCATCAGCAACTTTCTTGCCACGTACCTGATCAGCAACCAAGCGGGCTTTCTGTGCGGACAGACGTGCACCACGCATTTTAGCGGCGACTTCCATCATAACCTCCTGATTAGCGCTTGGCTTTCTTGTCAGCTACATGACCGCGATAAGTACGGGTTGCAGCAAATTCACCCAGCTTGTGACCGACCATCTCTTCAGTGATGAATACCGGTACATGCTGGCGTCCATTGTGGACAGCGATTGTTAGGCCGATCATATCTGGAATGATCATAGAACGACGAGACCAAGTCTTAATTGGCTTCTTGTCTTTGCCTTCGACCGCAACTTCCACTTTTTTCAACAGATGAAGGTCAATAAATGGACCTTTCTTCAGTGAACGAGGCACAGCGGATCCCCTTAAACGTTATTTCGCTTTACGACGACGAACAATTAAATTGTCTGTACGCTTGTTTTTGCGAGTTTTGTAACCCTTGGTTGGAACACCCCAAGGCGTAGTCGGATTCTTACCTTTGTTGCGGCCTTCACCACCACCGTGAGGGTGGTCAACGGGGTTCATCGCCATACCACGAACACCTGGGCGAACACCACGCCAGCGATTAGCACCGGCCTTACCTAGAACACGCAAGCTGTGTTCGCTGTTGCCCACTTCACCTAAGGTGGCGCGGCAATCAACTAGCACTTTACGAGTCTCACCAGAACGTAGTCTTAGTGTGGCGTAAGAACCTTCACGAGCAACAAGCTGTACAGAAGCACCAGCAGAACGCGCAACTTGTGCACCTTTGCCTGGCTTTAGTTCGATACAGTGTAAAGTAGAACCCAGCGGCATATTACGTAGCGGCAAGGTATTACCTGCTTTGATTGGTGCATCAACACCTGACTGAACGCGGTCGCCAGCTGCTACGCCTTTAGGGGCAATAATGTAGCGACGCTCACCGTCCATGTACTTAATCAAAGCGATGTTTGCAGAACGGTTTGGATCATACTCTAAACGTTCAACAATACCTACTACACCGTCTTTATTTCGCTTAAAATCTATAATTCTGTAATGCTGACGATGACCACCACCAATGTGACGTGTAGTGATACGACCGTTATTATTACGTCCACCCGATCTGCTTTGAGATTCTAGCAGAGGTGCATAGGGCGCACCTTTATGCAGGTCTTTATTCACCACCTTAACTAGGTGGCGGCGACCGGGGGAAGTTGGTTTAGCTTTAATGACTGCCATGATTAACCCCTTGCCTATTCCGCGTCAGCGAAATCGATCGCTTGTCCTTCCACTAGGCTAACCATAGCCTTGCGGAAACCTTTGCGACGACCGAGACCGTGAAGAGTGCGTCGGGTTTTGCTTTTAGCGTTAATAACACTAACTGCATTTACCTTAACATCAAACAGTTGCTCGACAGCTTTTTTAACTTCAAGCTTAGTCGCGTCTGAAGCTACTTTAAATACATACTGATTATGTTTATCAGCAAGTAGCGTAGCTTTTTCGGTCATGTGTGGACCGAGTAGCACTTTAAAAATGCGCTCCTGGTTCATCCTAATTTCTCCTCGAATTGACGCAGGGCTGATACAGTAACCAGCACGTTTTCGTAGGCGATCAGGCTAACAGGGTCGGCTGCATTAGCTTCAATAACTTCAACGTGTGGCAGGTTGCGAGCAGCCAAGTACAAGTTGGTGTTAAGTTCAGAAGTAATAATCAGCACTTTACTCAGCTTCATTTCTTCAAGCTTGGCAGCAAGTAGCTTTGTCTTAGGCGCATCCACTGTAAATTCTTCTACAGCGATTAGGCGGTCTTGACGTGCCAACTCAGAAAGAATAGAACGCATCGCAGAGCGGTACATTTTCTTGTTAACTTTCTGAGAATGATCTTGAGGACGGGCAGCAAAGGTTACACCACCTTTACGCCAGATCGGAGAAGTTGCAGTACCAGCACGAGCACGACCAGTGCCCTTCTGACGCCATGGCTTTTTACCGCCACCAGCAACTTCTGCACGTGTTTTTTGAGCACGAGTACCTTGACGTGCACCAGACATGTAGGCAACTACAACTTGGTGAACAAGGGCTTCGTTAAATTCTTTACCAAAGGTCGCATCGGATACTTCAACAGTACCCTGAGCTCCGGCTAGATTCAGGTTCATGTGTCTATATCCTCTTAGCTGCGAGCCTTGACCGCTTGGCGAACAAGAACGTCACCACCAGTAGCTCCAGGCACAGCGCCTTTAACTAATAGCAGGTTACGGTCTAGATCGACACGAACGATTTCTAGGGATTGCACAGTTACACGCTCTGCACCCATGTGACCTGCCATCTTCTTGCCTTTAAATACGCGGCCAGGAGTTTGGTTTTGGCCTATAGAGCCAGGTGCACGGTGAGAGAGAGAGTTACCATGAGTTGCATCTTGGGCTGCAAAGTTCCAACGCTTAATTGCGCCTTGGAAGCCTTTACCCTTAGATGTGCCGATCACGTCAATTAATTGACCAGCCTCAAAGAGACTAACGGTTAAATCAGATCCTACGCTAGGAGCTTCTTCACCATCAGCTAGACGATATTCACGAACGATGCGGCCAGCCTCAACGCCTGCTTTGGCAAAATGCCCAGCTTGCGCTTTGGTAAGGTGCTTCGCTTTACGCGAACCAGCAGTAACCTGTACAGCAGAGTAGCCATCCACCTCGGGTGAACGTACCTGTGTAACGCGGTTAGGAGTGACTTCAATAACGGTGACTGGAATTGATGCACCGTCTTCGGTGAAAATGCGGGTCATGCCGCTTTTCTTACCGATTAAAGCAAGAGCCATTGTATGTCTCCTATCAGTGTACGGGGCTATCACCCGCTATGGCTGCCTTTTCCAGGGCATTCCACTATCTAAATTGTACTGCGTCTCGCGACGCTAACCACTTTTTTTACTACTAGGACAAATTAACCTAAGCTAATTTGTACATCAACACCTGCGGCCAATTCAAGCTTCATTAGCGCATCAACTGTTTTTTCAGTTGGCTCAACTATGTCGAGCACACGCTTGTGAGTACGAACTTCATATTGGTCACGAGCATCCTTGTTTACGTGCGGTGATACTAGCACTGTAAATTTCTCGTTACGTGTCGGTAAGGGAATCGGACCTTTCACCTGTGCACCAGTACGCTTTGCTGTCTCAACAATTTCAAGCGCGGACTGATCAATAAGGCGATGATCAAACGACTTCAACCGAATACGGATTTTCTGGTCTTGCATTATCCAATGCTCCGATACGGGCTACATGGGTACAGACACTTTAATCTGCACCTAAAAAAGAAGCAGCATTATAGTGCCCTGTTTTCTTTCGTGTCAAACCTTTATTAAAAAAAGTTTAACAACAAAGAAGGCTTCCGTTAGGAAGCCCTCTTTTATTGGACTTGTGAAGCGCTAAAATTAAGCAACAATTTTAGCAACAACACCAGCACCAACTGTACGACCACCTTCACGAATAGCAAAACGTAGACCGTCTTCCATCGCAATCGGTGCAATCAAAGTAACAACAAGTTTAACGTTGTCACCTGGCATAACCATTTCTACGCCTTCAGGCAGCTCACAAGAACCAGTCACGTCAGTTGTACGGAAGTAGAACTGTGGACGGTAGCCCTTAAAGAAAGGCGTGTGACGACCACCTTCGTCTTTTGACAGAACATAAACTTCTGCTTCAAAAACGGTGTGTGGAAGAATAGAACCTGGCTTAGCTAAAACTTGACCACGCTGAACGTCATCACGCTTAGTACCACGTAGTAGTGCACCAATGTTCTCACCTGCGCGACCTTCGTCTAGCAGCTTACGGAACATCTCAACACCAGTACAAGTGGTCTTAACTGTGTCTACGATACCAACGATTTCAATTTCTTCACCAGTACGTACGATACCACGCTCTACACGACCGGTAACAACAGTACCACGACCAGAGATAGAGAATACGTCTTCGATAGGCATTAGGAATGGCTTATCGATAGCACGCTCAGGCTCAGGAATGTAGCTGTCTAGGGCTTCAACTAGCTTAGTTACAGCCGTTGTACCCATACCGTTGTCGTCTTTACCTTCTAGCGCCATTAGTGCAGAACCAATGATGATAGGCGTATCGTCGCCAGGGAATTCGTAAGTTGATAACAAATCACGAATTTCCATTTCTACTAGCTCAAGTAGCTCTTCATCGTCAACCATGTCCGCTTTGTTCATGAACACAACGATGTAAGGAACACCAACTTGACGTGATAGTAGAATGTGCTCACGCGTCTGAGGCATAGGGCCATCAGCTGCTGAACAAACTAGGATAGCACCGTCCATCTGCGCAGCACCGGTGATCATGTTTTTAACATAGTCAGCGTGACCTGGGCAGTCTACGTGTGCGTAGTGGCGACCGGGTGACTCATATTCAACGTGTGAAGTTGAAATAGTAATACCGCGCTCGCGCTCTTCAGGAGCGTTGTCAATCTGGTCATAACCACGGGTTGCACCAGCACCACCGTAAACTTCTGCACATACGCGAGTAAGAGCAGCTGTTAGGGTTGTTTTACCATGGTCAACGTGACCAATGGTGCCTACGTTTACGTGGGGTTTACTACGTTCGAATTTTTCTTTAGCCACAACGATAACCTCTTCAGTTAACGGCAGATTTTAAATTTACTTTTGGTTGATGACGGCTTCAACAATACTAGCCGGCGCCTCTGAGTACTTAGCAAACTCCATAGAGTAGCTAGCACGGCCCTGGGTTGCGGAACGCAAGTCTGTAGCGTAACCGAACATCTCACCCAGTGGAACTTCCGCACGAACAATTTTACCTGCTGGTATATCGTCCATGCCCTGTACGAGACCACGACGGCGGTTCAAGTCGCCCATGACGTCGCCCATGTACTCTTCAGGTGTAACCACTTCAACCTTCATCATCGGTTCAAGTAGCATAGCACCTGCTTTTTTTGCACCTTCTTTAATTGCCATAGAGCCGGCAATTTTAAAGGCTAACTCGTTAGAGTCGACGTCATGGTAGGAACCATCAAACAAGGTTACCTTAACGTCGATCATTGGATAGCCAGCTAGAACACCGTTCTGCAGCTGCTCAAAGCAACCTTTGTCTACTGCAGGCACGTATTCGCGCGGCACAACACCACCAACGATTTCGTTAACGAATTCATAGGTCTTTTCACCGTCTTCACCTTTGTCGGTGAGCGGTTCAATCTTAAGCC
The DNA here is from genome assembly GCA_947624795.1 of uncultured Marinospirillum sp. Classification (GTDB taxonomy): domain Bacteria; phylum Pseudomonadota; class Gammaproteobacteria; order Pseudomonadales; family Halomonadaceae; genus Marinospirillum. Next base: position 5,608 of record CANQLY010000047.1, on the reverse strand, counting down.
ATACGTGACCATACTGACCACGACCACCAGACTGACGCACAAACTTACCTTCTTGCTCAACACTCTTACGAATGGTTTCGCGGTAGGCAACCTGTGGCTTACCAATGTTAGCTTCAACCTTAAATTCACGACGCATACGGTCAACAAGAATATCTAGGTGCAGCTCACCCATACCAGAGATAATTGTCTGACCTGTTTCCGGGTCTGTTTTAACGCGGAAAGAAGGGTCTTCTTGGGCTAGTTTACCTAGCGCAACGCCCATTTTTTCTTGGTCAGCCTTAGATTTAGGCTCAACAGCAACAGAAATTACTGGATCTGGGAATTCCATGCGCTCAAGGATAATTCTATGGTCATCAGAACATAGCGTATCACCTGTCGTCACATCTTTTAAGCCAACACAGGCTGCGATGTCACCGGCACGTACTTCTTTAATTTCTACACGGTCGTTAGCATGCATTTGCACTAAACGGCCAACGCGCTCACGCTTACCTTTAACTGAGTTATAAACGCCAGAGCCGCTTTCTAGTACACCCGAATAAACACGAATGTAAGTTAGCGTACCAACAAAAGGGTCGGTTGCGATTTTAAATGCAAGTGCCGAGAAAGGTTCGTTGTCATCAACAGGACGAACCGCTGTTTCACCATTTTCAAGCTCACCTTCAATTGGGCGAACTTCGTTAGGTGCAGGCAGGTAATCAATAACAGCGTCAAGAACAGCAGGTACACCTTTGTTCTTAAATGCAGTACCGCATAAAGCAAGTACAATTTCATTTGCTATTACACGCTGACGAAGACCTAATTTTACTTCTTCTTTCGTCAACTCGCCTTCTTCTAGGTACTTATTCATCAATTCTTCGTTAGCTTCAGCCGCAGCTTCAACCATTTCTTCACGAAGTTTTTCAGCTTTAGCAACAAGCTCAGCAGGAATTTCTTCGTAACGATGGGTTAGACCCATGTCCGCTTCATTCCAATAAATAGCCTTCATATCCATTAAATCAACAACACCTGCAAAATCTTCTTCAGCACCAATAGGCATCTGAATTGGAACAGGGTTAGCTGCTAAACGGGTTTTGATTTGGCCAAGAACGCGCTCAAAATCTGCACCTGAACGGTCCATTTTATTTACAAATACAATGCGTGGAACTTCGTATTTGTTTGCTTGACGCCAAACAGTTTCTGACTGAGGTTCAACACCTGAAGAGCCACAGAAAACAACAATCGCGCCATCAAGTACACGCAAAGAACGCTCAACTTCGATAGTGAAGTCAACGTGTCCTGGGGTGTCAATAATGTTGATACGGTGCTGTTCAAACTGCTTGTCCATACCGCTCCAAAAAGCAGTAACAGCAGCCGAGGTGATAGTAATACCACGCTCTTGCTCTTGCTCCATCCAGTCAGTTGTGGATGCGCCATCGTGGGTTTCACCCAACTTGTGGTTAACACCAGTGTAGTAAAGCACACGTTCGGTGGTGGTAGTTTTACCAGCATCAACGTGCGCACATACACCAATATTCCGGTAGTATTTCAATGGGGTTATACGTGCCACTTGAGGTCTCCCTTAGAAGCGGTAATGTGAAAATGCCTTGTTTGCTTCAGCCATGCGGTGAACATCTTCACGCTTTTTGACTGCGGCGCCTTTACCTTCGGCAGCATCCATGATCTCGCCAGCTAGACGTAGATCCATAGATTTTTCACCACGCTTACGAGCGAAATCAACTAACCAACGCATAGCAAGTGCAGTACGGCGTGAGGGGCGAACTTCAACGGGTACCTGATAGGTAGCACCACCAACACGACGTGATTTAACTTCAACCATAGGCTGAATGCCTTCTAAAGCTTTTTCAAATAGCTCTAGGGCATCTTTTTTGGTGCGTTCTTCCACTTTGCTCAGAGCACCATAAACGATGCGCTCAGCAGTAGCTTTTTTGCCATGTTCCATAACGTGGTTCATGAACTTTGCTAAACGGTCACTTCCGTATTTTGGATCTGGCAAAATCTCACGTTTCGCCGCAACTCTTCTTCTTGGCATGATAAGCCCTCTAAACGGTCTTCAGGTAACCCCAGGACATGCACTAATACCGAACGGCCTGGCCTTACTCTTATCAGACAGTATTAAATAAAATTACTTCGGACGCTTGGCGCCGTACTTAGAACGACCTTGCTTACGACCCTGAACACCTGAGGTATCCAATGCGCCGCGAACGGTGTGATAACGCACACCAGGTAAGTCTTTTACACGACCACCACGAATGAGTACCACCGAGTGCTCTTGAAGGTTGTGACCTTCACCACCAATGTATGAAGAAACTTCAAAACCATTAGTTAGACGCACACGGCATACTTTACGCAGTGCCGAGTTAGGTTTTTTAGGGGTAGTCGTGTAAACACGAGTACATACGCCACGTCTTTGCGGGCAAGCCTGAAGCGCTGGAACGTCGCTTTTGGCTACTCTGCGTTTGCGTGGCTTGCGAACCAACTGATTAATTGTTGCCATGCAAGCAATCTCCAATGTCTGTTGTTAGCACCTAAATGGCACTACAACAAGGCAGATTTCTGATAATTCAAAATGGATAGACGCACCTATCCCCTCTTTTGAGGAAGCGCATTCTACGGTTATAAAGCACAAGAGGTCAAGAGGAGTAGGAAATTTACGTCCTAATCCTCTTGCATTTATGCTTAATCCTCGTCTTGTTCTAGTGCTGAAAGCTCACTAGTCAAGGCTGCTTCCACTTCACTCGCGCTTGGGCCGCTTTGAACAACTTGCTGATCTTCACGGTGGCGCTTACGTTGCGCATGATAGGTTAATCCAGTACCAGCCGGTATTAGACGGCCTACCACTACGTTTTCTTTTAAACCACGTAAATAGTCGCGCTTACCATTTACAGCTGCTTCAGTTAATACACGGGTTGTCTCTTGGAACGAAGCAGCTGAAATAAACGATTCAGTTGCCAAAGAAGCCTTAGTAATACCTAGCAATAAACGCTCAAATTTGGCTGGAAACTTTTTAGCCTTCATTAGCGTTTCATTTTCTTCTAATACTTTAAAGTATTCAACTTGCTCGCCTGACAAGAAGCTTGAATCACCCACTTCTTGCACTTCAACTTTACGCAACATTTGGCGAACAATCACTTCAATGTGTTTATCGTTAATAACAACACCCTGCAAGCGATAAACGTCTTGAACTTCAGTGGTGATGTACTTAGCTAATTCACTGACACCCAATAAACGCAAAATGTCGTGCGGGCTTGAAGGTCCATCAGAAACAACTTCACCACGCTCAACGTTTTCACCTTCAAACACGTTGATTTTACGCCACTTAGGAATTAACGCCTCATAAGGCTCATCACCATTATTAGGGGTGATAACGATGCGCTGCTTACCTTTAGTTTCTTTACCCATTGAAACCGTACCACTAATTTCAGCCATAATCGATGGCTCTTTAGGGCGACGCGCTTCAAATAAGTCAGCAACACGGGGCAGACCACCGGTAATGTCTCGGTTACCACTGCTTTCTTGTGGAATACGGGCAATTACCTGACCCACACCTACCTCTACACCGTCATCAATAGTAACAACGGCTTTACCTGGCAGTATGTACTGAACCGCTGTTTGACTACCAGGTAGCGTTACTTCTTTGCCCTGCGCATCAAGCAGCAACATCATTGGTCGCTTATCTTTACCAGCCGCAGGACGATGCTGTGTTTCAATAATTTCTATTGAAGACAGACCGGTTAGCTCATCGATATTACGGTTAATAGTAATGCCATCTTCCATATCAATAAACTGCACACGACCCGCTACTTCAGCAACGATAGGATGGGTATGCGCATCCCACTTAGCTACAATTTGGCCTGCGGCAACGTCTTCACCATTAGCAACGCTAACTTCAGCACCATAAGGAAGCTTATAATACTCACGCTCACGGCCTTTAATGTCGGCAATTGCCATAGCGCCCGAACGTGAAACAGCAATAAGCTTACCATCGGCACGGGTTACAAATTTAGCGTTATGAAAGCGTACTTTACCACCGTGCTTAACTTGCACGTTATCAATTAATGAGGCGCGTGATGCCGCACCACCGATATGGAACGTACGCATCGTAAGCTGCGTACCAGGCTCACCAATCGACTGAGCCGCAATAACGCCCACTGCCTCGCCAACGTTGACCTGATGCCCACGTGCAAGGTCACGACCATAACACATAGCACACACGCCAAAGCGGGTTGTACAAGTAATGGCAGAGCGCACCACAATCTCATCAACACCCAACGAATCTAAGCGATCACACCACTTTTCATCAAGCAAGGTGCCTTTGTTAATAACCACATCGCCTGTACCAGCGTTGAATACATCACGAGCAACCACACGGCCAAGCACACGCTGTGAAAGTGGAACAATAATGTCACCACCCTCGATAACAGGGTGCATAACCAAGCCTTCTTCGGTGCCACAATCTAGCTGGGTAACCACTAAGTCTTGTGCCACGTCGACTAAACGGCGCGTCAAATAACCTGAGTTAGCTGTTTTAAGTGCCGTATCCGCCAAACCTTTACGTGCACCGTGCGTCGAAATAAAGTACTGAAGTACGTTTAGACCTTCACGGAAGTTTGCAACAATTGGCGTTTCAATAATTGAACCATCGGGCTTAGCCATTAGGCCACGCATACCGGCTAGCTGACGTATCTGGGCAGCAGAACCACGTGCACCCGAGTCGGCCATGATAAACACGCTGTTGAACGAATCTTGCTCCGATTCATTGCCGTCTTTATCAATCACTGTTTCTTTAGAAATACCGACCATCATGGCCTTGGCAACTTTATCGTTGGCCTTAGACCAGATATCAATAACTTTGTTGTATTTCTCGCCTTGGGTTACTAAACCTGAAGCAAACTGCTGTTCGATTTGTTTAACTTCAGCTTCAGAATCGGCAATAATAGCGGCTTTTTCAGCAGGAATAACAAAGTCATTCACACCAATCGAACAACCCGACCAAGTCGCGTACTGGAAACCTGTGTACATTAGCTGGTCAGCAAAAACGACCGTTTCTTTCAAACCAACGCGGCGATAAGCTTCGTTAATTAAACGCGAAATGGCTTTCTTATTCAGTGCTTGGTTAACCAAAGAATAAGGCAGGCCAATGGGCATAATGCGTGATAACAATGCACGACCAATGGTTGTATCAACAATAATGGTACGGGTAACAGCTTCGCCTTCAATTTCTTGATCGGTTTCAGTTACACGCACTTTAACACGGGCATGCAATGCAGCGCTGCCGGTGGCATGCGCACGTTCAGCTTCTTCAATGTTGCTGAACATCATGCCTTCGCCTTTAGCACCCATTTTCTCACGGGTCATGTAATACAAGCCAAGTACCACGTCCTGCGAAGGAACAATGATAGGCTCACCGTTTGAAGGTGATAAGACGTTGTTAGTAGACAGCATTAAGGCACGGGCTTCTAGCTGAGCTTCCAGCGTTAGCGGCACGTGAACAGCCATTTGGTCACCGTCAAAGTCGGCGTTATAAGCCGCACACACTAAAGGGTGCAGCTGAATGGCTTTATCAACCAGGCAAGAAGATATATCGAGCATGAAAAAGAGCTTGCGGCAC
>CANQLY010000046.1 GCA_947624795.1 uncultured Marinospirillum sp. | reverse complement strand
CCTTTGGCTAGTTCCTGCTGCAATGTTTGGGCTTGGTGGCCTTCTTTTTGTGAATAGTTGCCTTTATCTAGCCCTCTGTCGAGCCCTTGTATTACTTTAATGGCCGTTGGTTGCAGCAGGTTTAACCATTCTAAGCGGCGTAAGGGTAAAAAATTAAGCTGATTAAATTCTTCTAGCAGGCAACTTAGTTTTTGACTGCAAATGCCTGGGTGGGCAAAAGGCAGTTCGCCAAGCCAGCTTTCTAAAGCATCAAGCCTAAGTGCACAACTGTTGAGTTGGTCAAGGGTGAGTTCAGGAAGGTCAAAAAGTAACAAGCTCATGGTGTTTTAAATTCTCTTTAGTTTTATTGCCAGCCTTGGCTACCAGCCTAACGGTGTTTTGGTCGGCTGGTCTGGGTATTCACGTACTAATTTGGGTACTAGAAAACCAGGTAAAGACGCCAGTAATTCTGCATAAATTTGCCTTGCTTGCAAGTCGTCTACTGCAAAGTGTGCAGCGCCGGCTACTGGATCAAAAGCATGCAAGTAATAAGGCAGTACGCCTTGAGCAAACAGTTTTTCTGAAAGCTCAGCAAGAATACTAGCCTGATTGTTAATTTTATGTAATAGCACACTTTGGTTATACAGTAATATACCGGCTTCTTTTAGGTAGGCTAAGGCTTGAATAAGTTCCTTGCCTATTTCTTGTGGGTGGTTAATGTGTAACACCATAATCACTTTTAAGCGGGTTTTGGTTATCCAGCTCAAAAATGCTGGGTTAATGCGTGAGGGAATAACAACCGGTAAACGGGTATGGATTCGTAGCCGACTCAGTTGTGGTAAGGTTTCTAACTGCGTAACTAGGTCAGCTAAGCGCTTGTCGGGTGTGGCTAAAGGGTCACCCCCTGAAAAAATGATTTCATTTACACTGGGGTGTTTTTTTAAATAGTTTACTATGGCAGGTGTGCCGCTGGAACTTAGGCTGTTTTCTGCATAAGGAAAATGCCTGCGAAAGCAATAACGGCAGTTAATCGCACACGCACCACTGGTGGTAAGTAACACGCGCGACTGGTATTTATGAATTAAACCTGGCAAAGGGTTGTAAGCTTGCTCTTGCAAGGGGTCGGTTACAAAGCCTGGGGTGGTTAAGCTTTCTTGGCCTAGTGGCAACACTTGTAACAGTAAAGGGTCGTGCGGATTCCCTTTTTCCATCAGGTTAATAAAAGGCTGAGGCACTAGGGTTTTGAATAGCTTGTGGCCTTCTTTTAAGCCTGCCAGCCCACCGGGTAAGTCTGCTGGGTTTATTTCTAACTGGTGGCAAAGTGCTAAAGGGTCACGAACAGCGTTTTTTAGTAGTTCGCCCCAGTGGTGAGTTTCTGTGGTATTGAGTATCATAAGTAACCGGCTTTTGGTGTTTTTTCTATATTAATTATTACTAGAGATTTAATTTTATGGCGAATTATGCAACGAACGAATTTAAGGGTGGACTCAAGTTTATGCTGGATTCAGACCCCTGCTCAATGATTGATATTGAACATATCAAGCCGGGTAAAGGTCAGGCATTCACACGGGTTAAATACCGTAATTTAAACTCTGGCCGTGTGGGTGAAAAAACCTTTAAGTCGGGTGATAACGTTGAAGCTGCTGATGTTATGGACATTGACATGGAGTTTCTTTATACCGATGGTGAATTTTGGCACTTTATGAAAACAGACGGTTCTTTTGAGCAGCTAGGTGCCGATGCTAAAGCCCTAGGTGAAACCAGTAAGTGGTTAAAAGAGCAAGAAGTGTACCTTGTTACGCTCTATAACGGTGCACCAATTACTGTGACTGCGCCTAACTTTATTGTTTTACCTGTTGCTGAAACCGATCCAGGTTTAAAAGGCGATACAGCACAAGGTGGTTCAAAGCCTGCAATCCTTCCTACGGGAGCTTCTGTGCGTGTGCCTTTGTTTGTAAACGAGGGTGATTTACTTAAAATTGATACCCGTACAGGTGAATATGTTAGCCGTGCTTAATGCAAAGCTAAAAAAGCGTGCTGAGCTGCTTGCCGCAGCTCGGCTTTTTTTTGCTTGCCGTGGGGTATTAGAAGTGAATACGCCGGTGCTTGCCCCTGCCGGTTCAACCGATCCTTTGCTTGATTCTTTTACGACGCAGCTTGAAGGTGGGTCTGTTGCTTCACAAACCTTGTATTTACAAACCTCGCCTGAGTTTTATATGAAGCGTTTGTTGGCTGAAGGCAGCGGCGCTATTTATCAGCTAGGGCCGTGTTTTCGTAATGGTGAGCTAAGCCAGCGGCACAATCCTGAATTTTTAATGTTGGAATGGTATCGGCCTGATTGGGATTTAGCCCAACTAGAAGCCGAGTGCTGCACTTTAGTGGATGAGCTGTTAGGTGAAGCGCCTTATGCGCGCATGACTTACAAGCAAGCCTTTATTGATTTTGTTGGGCTTGATCCTTTTGCTGCTTCTTTGGCTGATTTGCGTAACGCTTGCCAAGCTTGTTCAGCCATTGATGCCGATCAGCTTGACCGTGATGGCTGTTTAGATTTGCTATTAAGCCACCAATTAGAACCTGCTTTAAAAGGCTTAGAGCGTGTAATCTTGTATGAATTTCCAGCCAGCCAAGCGGCTTTAGCACAAATTCATCAAGACGCTTCTGGTAATCAAGTAGCCAGCCGTTTTGAGTTATATGTGAAGGGATTAGAGCTTGCCAATGCTTACCAAGAGTTAACTTTGGCCAGTGAGCAGGCCAAACGCTTTGCCGCTGGTAATGCCCAGCGCCGTGCGTTAGGTAAGCCTGAAGTAATTGCCGATACGCAGTTAATTGCGGCCTTAGAACAAGGTTTGCCCGATTGTAGCGGCATTGCTTTGGGGTTTGACCGTTTAATTATGTTGGCTTTGGGTGCAACGTGTTTAGATGAAGTGCAAACGTTTAGTGCCTATCGTTGGTAATGCCGTTGGTAGCAGTGCTTGTAATCGTTAACCCTAGGAGAAAATATGGGTGTTTCCATGTATCAACGTTTTGTAGAAATTCCTTCTTCTTTGTTAGAAGCCCAAACACTGGATGCGCTACTAGAAGTGTTTGTAACACGCCAAGGTTATGATACCACCACAGAAGAAGGCATTAATGATTGGACAGGTGAATTAAAAAGCCAATTAGGTAAAGGCGAGCTAGTGATTCTGCACGACATAGAAACCGAGACCACTGAAGTTATGACGTTAAAGCAAGCTAAAAACTTCATCAGCGGCCTAGGTTAATTGCTAAAATCAGCCTGTTTTGTTGGTTTGTAAATGGGTTTGTAAATACAAGTGTTTAAGCCCTTGTTGGTACATTTGCCAAGCCAGCAGGCCTGCTAATAAGTTGCCTATTAAAGCCCCTGTAAACAAGCTGTTAATGCCGCCTAAGTAAGCACCAGCCCATAAAAAGGGTAGGTAGCAAGCAAACAGGCGCAGAATTGAAATAATTAAAGCCCTAACTGGCATGCCTAATGCATTGCTAGCTGAAACCATCAGAATGCACACGCCCAAGCCCGTGTAGCTGAAGGGTAGTTTTAGTAGGTAATCTAGCACTAGGTTTGAGACTTCAGGGTCTTGTGTTAGTAGCTGAGTCAGTGGTTTACTTAAAACGAGCCAAATAATGGCAATGGCTAGCTGCCAGATAATAATAAAGCGCACGGCTAGGCGTATTAGCTCTTCCACGGCTTGCCAGTCTTTGGCACCGGCAAAGCGCCCCAAAAGCGGTGGCAGGGACATAGTAAGCGCCAAAACGATTACTATAGAAAACATTTCTAAGCGCGCGCCCAAACCCCAAGCAGCCACCGCAGCAATGCCAAAACTTGCCACTAAACCTGTGGCTAATAACGCTGCGATTGCTGGCATAAGTTGGCTAAGGGCAGCAGGGCCTGCCATAGCAAACAACCCACGCATTTCTTGCAGGCGATTAAGGTTAATAAAGTTTAGGCTAATTAGCTGCCGCTTCCATAAGCGTGGAAAAGTAAACACGCCCCCCACCGTAAAAGCCGCCACAGTTGCCCAAGCCGCCCCGTTTAAACCCCAACCAAAAGTAAAAATAAACAGTGGGTCAAAAATTAAGTTAAGGCTGCTTACCAGCACCATCATTAAGCCAGTAAAGCGTGTGTCGCCATTGGCACGGTGTTGGCTATAGCCCAAATAAACCACCGCCCCAAGCCAAGCACTTAATAACCAAGGCAGCCAAAAGCTTTCTATTAGCGGTTTTAGGCTAGCATCGACCCCTAGGAAATCTAAAATAATATGCCGTGCTAACCAAACCATAAGGCTAAGTAAGGCTAGTAACCCTGTGCCAATCAGCAGAATTAACCCACCCTGTTGTTTGGCACGCTGCAAGTCGCCTGCGCCTAGGGTGCGAGAAATAATGGCCGTGGTGGCTATGCCCAAACCAATTTGCAGGCCAATAATGATTTGTTGCACAGGCAGGGTAAAGCCTAAAGCCGCCAGTGGATCGACCCCTAAAAGTGCAATCCACGCAGCGTCTACTAGCTGATAACTCATTAAAGCCAACACTCCAAAGAGCATTGGCCAAGTCATTTGGTAAAGGGTTTTACCTAAACCGTTTTCCTTTATTCGCTGGGTATTCATGCCTAGTTTTGCAGTTCTGCCACCCAGTCCAACATGGTTTTATGCATCATAGGGTTAGGCGCTTCCATAAAAACGATGGTAAAACGGTCTTCTAATTCACACACACCAATCGAGCGTGGGCGGGGTGCCATAGCCAGTGGGTTAGGCAGCTTAATGCCAAAGCAAAAAATAATGTGCTTAGCGGCTTTAATGTTGGGTGCAATTTCACCTTCAGGTAGGGCGCTGGTGTGGGCGTAGTGGTCAAATTCAGCAATTTTTTGAGCGATGGGGTTGTTTTCAATCTTTTCACTAAAGAATTGAATAAAATCATCAACGCTTGTGAGCTGGGTTTGGCTTTTTAAAATCTCAACGTGGTGAGTGGGGTATTTTTCCATAAAGTTGGTAAATTGCATGGTTTAAGTTCCTTGGTTAGTTGGTTTTTTCTTGACTGTTATTTTTCTTGCTAATTTTTATTGCTAGTTTTTACTGCACGCTTACTGCTGCAGTTTGAATACCTGAGTGCCTTAAAAGGGCATCAATCTTAGGTTCACGGCCTCGAAATGCTGTAAACAGTGCCATTGCATCTTGTGAGCCACCTTGTTCTAAAATACTTTGACAGAAACGTAGACCCGTGGCGGCATTAAAAGTGCCTTCTTCTTCAAAGGCGCTAAAGGCATCGGCAGAAAGCACTTCAGCCCATTTGTAACTGTAATAACCTGCCGCATAGCCCCCTGCAAAAATGTGTGAAAAACTATTTTGGAAGCGGTTAAATTCAGCCGTAGGTACAACGCTGACGGCTTGGCGCACTTCATCTAATAAGGCTTGAATGGCTTGGGCGTTAGGTTGTTTAAGTTCTAAATGCAGGCGAAAATCAAACAAAGAAAATTCCAGCTGGCGCACCATTTGCATGGCCGATTGAAAATTCTTTGCTGCTAACATTTTTTCAAACAAGGCTTGGGGTAAAGGTTCGCCGGTTTCTACGTGGCTGGTGATAAGGTCTAGCCCTTCCCTTTCCCAGCAAAAATTTTCCATAAACTGGCTCGGCAGTTCCACCGCATCCCAAGCCACGCCGTTAATGCCTGACACCTCGGGCACTTCCACTTGGGTTAGCATGTGGTGTAAACCATGCCCAAATTCGTGGAACAAGGTAGTCACTTCATTGTGAGTTAATAAACTCGGTTGCTCGCCCACGGGCGGTGTAAAGTTGCAGGTTAAATAGGCAACGGGTAATTGAATTTGGCCTTCTGCAGTGCGGCGGCGGTCGCGGCAAACATCCATCCAAGCCCCGCCACGCTTGCCTTCACGGGCATAAAGGTCTAAATAAAACCCAGCAATGGGTTCGCCGTCACGCAGCACTTGATAATAATGGGCATCGGTGTGCCAAGTGCATACTTTGGTGTCTTGCTTAAATTCAACATTAAACAGCTGCTTGACTACTTTGAATAAACCTTGAGTAACCTTATTGGCCGGAAACCAAGGGCGTAATTCTTCTTGGCTAAGGTTGTAGCGTTCTAGGCGTAGTTTTTCAGAATAATAGCCAACATCCCACGCCTCTAAGTTATCCACACCCTGCTGTTCGGCAAAGGTTTTAAGTTCGGCAAACTCTTGTAAGGCTTGGGGGTGGGCTTTGGCGGCTAGGTTATTTAAAAATGCCAGCACTTCTTCTGGGTTGCGTGCCATTTTCTTTTCTACAGAAAGGTGGGCATAAGATTCAAAACCTAGCAGTTGGGCTTTTTCTTCTTTTAACGCCAAAATCTCTTCCATAATGGCAGCGTTATTCCATTGACCTGCACTGTTTTCTTTTTTGCTAAAAGGGCCTTGGTCAGAAGCACGGGTAACAAAAGCGGTGTAAACCTCTTGGCGCAGTTCGCGGTTATCGGCATAGGTCATAACAGGCTGAAAGCTTGGGAAATCTAGCGTAAATAACCAGCCTTGTAGGTCTTTGGCTTGGGCTGCTGCCACTGCTGATTCTTTGGCCGATTCAGGCAAGCCAATTAACTGATTTTCATCGGTAACTAGCTTAGTCCAGCTTTGGGTGGCATCTAAAACGTTGTTAGAAAACTGGTTACTAAGTTTTGCTAGGCGTTGCTGAATTTGGGCAAAGCGTTGTTTTTTAGCTTCGGGTAGGTCTACACCGCTTAGGCGAAAGTCTCTTAGCGTGTTGCTAAGCATTTTTTGCTGGGCTGGGTTTAAATTAGCCGCTGGGTTAGTGGCTAGGGCTTGATAGGCTTTAAACAGTTCAGGGTTTTGATTAAACCAAGTAGAATACTCTGACAGTTTAGGCAGGCAGGCTTGGTAGGCTGTGCGTAATTCAGGGCTGTTTTTAACACTGTTTAAGTGGCTAACGGGTGACCAGCTTCTAGCAAGGTTGTCTGCTGCGGCTTCTAGTGGTGTTATTAATTGTTGCCAAGTGGGTTGGCTGGTGTTTTTTGCGGCTTTTAAAGTGGCTTCTACGGTGGTGCGATTGTCTTTTAAAAGTTGCTCTAAAGCAGGAATAACTTGGTCGGGCTGAATTTTGTTAAAGGGTGGTAAGTCGCTAATGTTAAGTAGTGGATTACTGGCAGGCATAGAAAAAACTCCGTAGAAAACAAAATAAACACTAATAAATAAACAATAAATTAAACGAGACTAGTTATTAAGGTGAGGGCTAGGCTGGGGTGTTTCAACTGACAAATGTTTGGCTTGGCGTTATGCTGACACGCTTTGGCCATTTGCTATAATTTATAAAAAGATTAGGAGGTTTAAAATGACAATAAGAAGTTATCAAGGAATGATGCCTAAGTTGGGTCACAATGTTTTTGTAGATCCAACCGCTGTAGTCATAGGTGATGTGGTGCTAGGTGATGGTGTTTCTATTTGGCCGATGGCGGTGGTGCGTGGCGATATGCACCGCATTCGTATTGGGAAATCGACCAGTGTACAAGACGGCGCTGTGTTACACATTACCCATGCAAGTGACTTTAATCCTGAAGGTTTTCCATTAATTATTGGTGAAGAAGTGACCATTGGCCACAAGGCTATTTTGCATGGCTGCACTTTAGGTAATCGTGTTTTAGTGGGCATGGGCGCTATAGTGATGGACGGCGTTATTGTTGAAGATGAAGTGATTATTGCTGCTGGTTCTTTAGTTGCGCCGGGTAAAACATTGCTTAGTGGTTATGTTTATGCTGGCAGTCCTGCCCGCAAAATGCGTGAAATTACTGAAAAAGAACGCCGTTTCTTTAGTTATTCTGCAATGAACTATGTAAACTTACAAATCAAGCACGCAGCTGAAGGCTGGGCAGTCTAAATGACGACAATTAAACCTTTATCTTTTAATCAGCAATTACGGGCATTAAGTCCTTGGCAGCAGTTGGTTTTTATAACCGCTTTGGCACAACGCAGTGCCGTGAATTACCAGCTTTTTTGTGAGGCGGTAAACTTTGGCGATTCGGGTGCATTAAATAAGCTGTTAGGTTTATTGTGGGAAAGCCAGTTAACCAAAGAGGCTAAAATTAACTGGGCAGTACAACAAGAACGGTTGCCTGAACTGCACCCAGACCCCGATGCTTATGAAGTCTATGGTGTTTATCCTGCTTTAGATGCTGCGATGGCCATAGAGCTTGCCATAGAGCAAGCTTTGCAAACCGATGAAGAAAATGCGATTCGAGCCAGTAAATTATCGCGCTCAACCGTGCGCCAGTTTTTAGTAAAACAGCTGCCAGAAGACTTTGATGAAGCGCATGAAAGCACTTGGTTAAGAGGGCATCCTTTAATGGACGATGAGAATGCTTTTCAAGATGAGCTACTAGCACAAGTAACTTCAGCTAATTTGCCTCACCCAGTATTAATTCGTCAGTTGCGTGAACTTGCGTGTAATCAAGGGTTTAGCAATTTAGGCATTAGCCTAGATGAATAGCTTTTTAGATGAATAGCTTTACAGCTTTTAAACAGTGTTTGCTTTAGTCTTAAGCTAGTCTTGTAAGGGTTTTATTTATAACGTGTGGTAGCTGTGGTGGCTATTTAGTGAAGTATTTCAGGGAGTTAATTATGCGTTTTGGTGCCGTTCTAGTTGTTTTGGCTCTAATGTTTTTGGCAGTACCTTCGGTTGTGGTGGCTGAAGAAGTGACTTTATCTGATACTCAATACGTGCCTTTAAAGCCTGGGTTTGTTACTAACTATGGTGGACCGGGGCGTTTGAAGTATGTCAGGGTAGACATGACGCTGATGGTGGATGGTGTCAGTTCTCAAAATGTGGTGCAGCAACAATTACCACTGGTGCGTAATGCCATTGTGATGAATTTAGCCCGTCAAAGTGAAAACAATGTAGTGACCCCCAATGGTCAAGAGCGTATTCGCCAGCAATTATTGCAAACTTTAAATGAAGCTTTGACGCTTGAAGTGGGTCAGCCATTAATTGTGGAAGTGTTATTTACTAATTTTATTTACCAAAACTAAGCCACGATTCATAAGTTTTTCTACAAAATAAGGGGTTTTTAAGCCCCTTATTTTTTGTTGATTTAGTTTGTTATCCGCATCGATAAATCAAGGCTTTTAATGTCTTTGGTTAAAATGCCCAAAGAAATGTAATCAACGCCCGTTTCTGCCATAGCCACTAGGTTAGTTTGGTTAATACCACCGCTGGCTTCAAGTTTTGCTTTGCCTGCTGTTTGAATAACGGCTTGGCGAGTGTCTGCAACTGAAAATTCATCTAGCATGATCCAATCAGCGCCGGCGGCTAGTGCTTGGTCTAGTTCGCTGAACGTTTCTACTTCCACTTCTACTGATTTCCCCGGCGCTAACTGGTGTGCCGCAGCAACGGCTTTGGCAATGCTTCCTGCCGCCGCTATGTGGTTTTCTTTAATTAAAAAGGCATCATACAAGCCTAAACGGTGATTAAAGCAGCCGCCACAAGTCACCGCATATTTTTGTGCTAGGCGTAACCCTGGTAGGGTTTTACGGGTATCTAAAAGGCGCACTTGGGTGTGGGCAACTAGGTTGGCATAGTCGCGGCAACGGGTGGCGGTTGCCGATAAAGTTTGTACAAAATTAAGTGCCGTGCGTTCGCCGGTAAGCAGTGCTCGGGCTGGGCCTTCGAGTTTAAATAGGGTTTGTCCGGCAATTAAGCGTTCGCCTTCTTTGACAAGTAAAGACACTTGCACACGGGTATTTAACTGACGAAATACTTCCTTAACCCAAGGGCCGCCGCTGAATACGCCATCTTCACGGGTAATAATGCGGGCTTGGCTAATGCGGTTGGCAGGAATAAGTTGGGCGGTTATATCGCCACTGCCAACATCTTCTGCTAAGGCTTGTTTTACTTGCAGGCTAATGTAATCAGTTGATGGCGGTGTAAGGTTGTTTTTGGGTAAGGGCAATGTAGGTAAGGGCATGGTTGCTCCGCAGATTTCTTAATGGCTCAATACTAGGCATTATAATGGTATAGCAAGTGAAGTGTTAACTCTGGAGTGAAGAGGTCAGATGCAAATAGAAAACCATTGGTTAACCAGCGCAAGGCAGTGCCCTTCGCATTTTTTTAATGAGCGCCCAGCGGATGAAGTGAGTTTGCTGGTTATTCATAACATTGCTTTGCCGCCTTTAATTTATGGTGGCAAGGCAATAGAACAGTTATTTACTGGCTGTTTACCAACCGATGCCCACCCTTATTTTGAACAATTAAAAGGCTTGGAAGTGTCGGCGCATTTATTGATTCGTCGCACCGGTGAGCTGGTGCAGTTTGTGGCTTTTGATAAGCGTGCTTGGCATGCTGGGGCATCAAGCTTTGCTGGGCGCAAGCAGTGCAACGATTTTTCTATTGGCATTGAATTAGAAGGTTCTGATAATCAGCCCTATACCTTACAACAATACAAGCAGCTAGCAGGGGTTACGCATGCATTAATAAAGCATTACCCATTACTAAGCCAAACACGTATTTGTGGGCACAGTGACATTGCACCTGATCGAAAAACTGACCCGGGTGAAGCATTTGATTGGCAGGTTTATAGGCACGATTTAGCTGCTTATTTTTAATATTTTAAGCGAATGTTCTTTTTTGGTTAGTTTTGTAGTAAAATTACAAGAATTAAAGAATCGCTGGGCAGTAAGCTAATGCCATATAAAACAAGCCGTTGCATGGTGCAGTGCAATATAAGTGGGTGCTTGTTTTTACTTTTTAAGTCATTAGCCCTTGGCGTGACTAGATAATTCTCTTTTTTAGAGGGCTTGATGCGTTTGTTTTGTAGTCAGGCTACATAAACTGTTAATTTTGATAACAATAGAAGTGGAGACGTTATATGAATCAGGAGGTTAAAGACCTAGACCCAGTAGAAACCCAAGAGTGGTTAGATTCTCTGGACTCGGTGTTAACAAACGAAGGTGAGGAGCGTGGTAAATTTCTTCTAACTCAGTTATCTGAGCGGATGCGCCGTGATGGTTCTCAGCTACCTTTTTCTATTACTACACCGCACCGTAATACCATTCCTGTTTCGCATGAAGCCCGTATGCCAGGTGATGTGTTTATGGAGCGCCGTATTCGCTCTTTAATTCGCTGGAATGCCATGGCAATGGTGATGCGTGCTAACCGTGCTAACTCAGGCATTGGTGGCCATATTTCAAGCTTTATGTCCAGCGCTACATTGTATGATGTGGGTTTTAACTACTTTTTTCGTGCGCCCAAAGATGACTTTGAAGGTGATTTAATCTTCTTTCAAGGCCACAGTGCACCGGGTATTTATGCCCGTTCTTTCTTAGAAGGCCGTTTAACAGAAGAGCAGCTAGATAACTTCCGCCAAGAAGTGGACGGCAAGGGCATTTCTTCTTACCCACACCCTTGGTTAATGCCTGATTATTGGCAGTTCCCCACCGTTTCTATGGGCCTTGGCCCTATTCAAGCCATTTACCAAGCTCGGGTCATGAAATACCTAGATTCGCGTGAACAAAAAGCCATTAAAGACCGCAAGATTTGGTGCTTTATGGGCGATGGCGAGTGCGATGAGCCTGAATCTTTGGGTGCTATTTCACTGGCTGGCCGTGAAAACTACGACAACCTAATTTTTGTGGTGAACTGTAACCTACAGCGTTTAGATGGTCCGGTGCGTGGTAATGGCCGCATTATGTCAGAGCTGGAAGGGGTGTTTCGTGGTGCTGGTTGGAACGTGATTAAAGTGGTTTGGGGTCGTCATTGGGATCCACTCTTTGAAAAAGACACCAAAGGCTTAATGCAAAAACGCATGGATGAAGTGGTCGATGGTGAGTTTCAAAACTACAAGGCCAATGGGGGTGCTTATACCCGTGAGCACTTCTTTGGTGAAAACCCTGAGCTGAAAAAAATAGTCGATGATTTATCCGATGACGACATTTATGGCCTAAACCGTGGCGGTCATGACCCCTACAAGGTTTATGCCGCCTACCATGAAGCCGTTAATAATGCTAAAGGCCGCCCGACGGTTATTTTAGCGCACACGGTGAAAGGTTATGGTACGGGTGCAGAAGCCGAAGCTAGAAACGATACTCACTCGGTGAAATCGCTTGAAATGGGTACGTTGAAGAAATTCCGTGACCGTTTTGGCATTCCTTTAAGTGACAAGCAGCTAGAAGATGTGCCTTTTTATAAGCCAGAAGACGATAGCCCAGAAATGCGCTACATGCACCGTGCCCGTGAAGCCTTGAATGGTTTTGTGCCTTCACGCCGAGCTGATTTTGAAGCGTTAAAAGTGCCAGCCTTAGACGATAAAGCTTACGCTGCTATGCTGCAAGGCACTAAGGGCCGTGAAATTTCTTCCACCATGGCTTTTGTCAGAATTTTAACCGGTTTAACCAAAGACAAAGAAATTGGTCACCGTGTAGTACCCATAGTGCCCGATGAAGCACGTACCTTTGGTATGGAAGGCATGTTCCGCCAGCTAGGTATTTATGCGGCAAAAGGCCAAAAGTACAAGCCAGAAGATTCTGGGCAAATTATGTACTACAAGGAAGATGAAAAAGGACAGATGCTAGAAGAGGGTATTACTGAAGCGGGTGCTATGTCGGCGTGGATGGCGGCTGCCACCAGTTACAGTAATAACAACTATGCACTAGTGCCTTTTTATATTTATTACTCCATGTTTGGTTTCCAGCGCATTGGTGACCTAGCTTGGGCGGCCGGTGATTTGCAGGCACGTGGCTTTATGATAGGTGGTACCGCAGGCCGCACGACCCTAAATGGTGAAGGTTTGCAGCACCAAGATGGCCATAGCCACTTACAGGCGGGCACCATTCCTAACTGCCATACTTATGATCCGACTTACAGCTATGAGCTAGCCGTTATTATTCAAGACGGTATGAAGCGCATGTACCAAAATAAAGAAAACCGCTTCTATTACATTACTGTGATGAATGAAAACTATGCTCACCCTGAAATGCCCGATCGTGAAGGTGTTGCCGAGCAAATTATTAAAGGTATGTACCTATTAAAAGAAGGTGCTGCTGCTAAGCAAAAAGTACAGTTAATCGGTTCGGGTACTATTTTATGTGAAGTTGAAAGGGCTGCTGAACTGCTAAAAGCTGACTGGGGTATTGAAGCCGATATTTGGAGCGCAACCAGCTTTAACGAACTGCGCCGTGATGCACTAGAAGTGGAACGTTTTAACTTCCTAAACCCTGAAGCTGAGCCGAAAAAAGCCTTTATTACCCAGCAGCTAGAAGGCCGTGAAGGGCCCGTTGTTGCCGCAACCGATTACATGAAACTTTATGCGGATCAGGTACGTGCTTGGGTACCAACCGATTATAAAGTGTTAGGTACTGATGGTTTTGGTCGTTCTGATACACGTGAAAAGCTACGTTATTTCTTTGAAGTAGACCGTCACTTTGTTGTGGTTGCTGCGCTTAAAGCCTTGGCTGACCGTGGCAAGCTTCCTGTGAAAACAGTCAGTGAAGCCATGCTTAAATATGGCATTGATCCTGCTAAAGCTGATCCTTTGTATTGCTAAGCAACGACCGCAACTAAATTGAGGAGATGAACTTTGAGTAACGAAATTATTAAAGTGCCGGACATAGGTAGTAGTGACGAGGTTGAAGTCATTGAAATCAGCGTTAAAGCCGGTGATCGTATTGAAGTAGAAACAACACTGATAGTGCTTGAGTCCGACAAGGCTAGTATGGATATTCCTAGCCCTGTGGCAGGCGTTATTAAAGCGGTATTAATCAGCGAAGGCGACAAGGTCACTGAAGGCACGCCAATTTTTGAAATGGAAGTGGAGGGTGCCGCTACGGCACCGACTGCTAAGCCAGAAGCACCTGAAGCAGCCAAAGCACCTGAGCCTGTGATTGCTATGGCTGAAGCTGCACCTGCTGCGCCTGCCACTGTTGGCCGCCAAGAAATTCGTGTGCCCGATATTGGCACTAGCGAAGCCGTTGAAATTGTTGAGCTGGCTGCTAGCCTAGGCGATGAGCTAAAAGTTGAAGATGCGCTAATTACCCTAGAAACCGATAAAGCCTCGATGGATGTGCCCAGCCCTTTTGCGGGTAAGCTAGTTGAGTTAGCGGTTAAAGTGGGTG
>CANQLY010000045.1 GCA_947624795.1 uncultured Marinospirillum sp. | reverse complement strand
GCTGGCAAGGTGGTTATAACTGCAGGCAAGAAAAAAGAATTAACCGCAGCATTAACACCGAGCATTTGCCATGATTCCATGACCGGTATGCTCTACCCTTGGCAAGTGGAAGTCACGGTTGAAGGCAAAACCTTACAAGGCTGTGGCGGTGACCCACTTGAATTATTGCTGGGCGAATGGCAAATAGAAGACATTAACGGTGAAGGCATTATTGATAGCTCTCACCTAACCATTACGTTTGATGATAAAGGTCAAGTGTATGGTAGTGCCACTTGTAACCGCTATGGCAGCAGCTATGAACTGACTGGCGAAGGTTTAAGCTTTGGGCACAGCCTAGCCACTAAAATGGCCTGTCCCGAAGCCTTAATGAACCAAGAACAAAAATTCTTAGAAACATTCAATGAAATTAACCAGTTCGATATTAGCGAACAGGGCGCTTTAATTTTAAAAGGCCCTAAAGGTAAAACATTGCGAGGTTATTTGATTGGACAGTGATACTCAACAGCCGCCTGCAGTGCGGGCGGTACTTTTTGATCTTGATGGCACCCTAGTAGATTCTGCACCAGACTTAGCCACCGCATTAAACCGCCTACTAGCTGAAGAAGGCAAAGCCGAACTGCCTTATGGCGTTATTCGTGATCAGGTGTCTAACGGTGGTAATGCACTAGTAGAGCTAGGTTTTGGTGTAAAACTTGGCGAGCCTAACCAACCTGAATTGCGCCAGCGCTTATTAGACCTTTACCAAGAAAATATAGGCGAAAATAGCCGTATTTTTGAAGGGTTGGAAGTGCTTTTAAAAGAGCTCGATGGCCTGCCCGTGCCTTGGGGAATCGTCACTAATAAGCCACGCATTTACACCGACTTACTGCTACGTGAATTACGCATTCATGCTGCAACGGTGGTTTGCCCTGAAGACTTGGGTGTAAGTAAGCCAGACCCAGCACCGCTTTTGCTAGCGGCTAGGCAGTTGGCAATTCCACCCAAGCAATGCCTTTATGTAGGCGACCACGTAAGGGACATTGAAGCTGGCCGCCGTGCTGGAATGCAAACGCTAGTAGCCGGCTTTGGCTACATTGGCATTCATGAACAGCCTAGCAGCTGGGGCGCAGATTTTATTGCCAACACTGTGCCCGAGCTGAATGCTTGGATTAGGCAAAAAATCGCATAACTAGCGGTATTAAAAACGCACTCAGCAACCCAGTTACGCCCATAGCCAAACCAGCAAAAGCACCTGCTAGGTTGCTGAGACTAAAACACTGTGCCGTTCCAAAACCATGCGCCGCTAACCCCATCGCAAACCCTTGCACTGCATGGTCTTTTATTTTTAATAGCTTAAAAATAGGTGGCCCTAAAACGCAACCAATGGCACCGGTAATTAAAACAATGCCTGCAGCCAAAGCCGGAAAACCTCCAATTTGTTCAGCTATCCCCATCGCAATCGGTGTAGTGACTGATTTTGGCACCAGCGACAGCATAGTGTCTTCACGCCCACCTAGCAGCCGAACCAGCACCACAGTTGAAATAACCGCAGTAAAAATGCCAGCCACACACGCCAAGATTAAAGGAAAAAATTCACGGCGAATCCTTTCACGGTGATCAAACAAAGGCACAGCCAAAGAAACAATCGCCGGCCCCATTAAAAAGTGAATAAACTGCGCCCCTTCAAAATAAGTAGCATAAGGCGTGTTAGTTAACAATAAAAAACCAACCAGCAATGCAATAGCAACCAGCACAGGGTGCAATAAAGGCGAGCCACCCGCACGGCGGTTAATCCATTGGGCTAGAAAAAAAGCTAACAAAGTTAATAACAGGTGCAACAAGGGGCTAGCCGCCATGTACACCCAAAGCTCAAACATTACTTCAGGCATCATTTTCTATCCCCCACAGTTTTTTTAAGCCCTGTAAAACCAACACCGTTACCGCCAAAGTTAAAGCAGTACTGACCACCAAAGTAATGCTAATCACCCAAATGTCTTGCTTTAACAGCAAACCATGATTAATAAGCCCCACCCCAGCCGGTACAAATAACAATGGCAGGTAGCGTAACAAGCCTTCTGATGCTGTTCTTACGCCATTTGGCACTTTCTTAAGTAATAACACCGCAAAAAGTAACAGTGCCATACCCAACACAGGGCCAGGTACTGGAATGCCAGACAAACGCGTGATTAGCTCACCTATAAGCTGAAACAATAAAAGAATTGCAAAACCTTCTAGCATTTCAGTTGCTCCTTTATTTTATTTTATTTTTATTAATTTATCACCACCCAAATCACAGATTATAGGTGGTGAATGCCACACGCCCAATTTAAAAAAACCAGTTAAAAAAACCAGTTAAAAAAACCAGTTAAAAAAAGTTAGTTAAAAACCACCGTTTTATTACCATAAACTAATACCCTATCTTGCAAATGCCAAGCCAAACCCCGTGCCAGTACACCTTTTTCAACATCACGCCCTAAGCGCACCATGTCTTTAGCCGTTTGGCGGTGATTCACTCGCACTGTGTCTTGGTCAATAATCGGGCCGGCATCCAGCTCTTCGGTGACATAATGGCAAGTCGCACCAATCAGCTTTACGCCCCGCTCATAGGCTTGATGGTAAGGCTTAGCGCCAGCAAAAGAAGGTAAAAAGCTGTGGTGAATATTAATGATGCGGTGTTGGTATTTTTTACATAAAGCCGGTGGAATAATTTGCATATAACGGGCTAGCACCACGCAATCGGCTTTTACTTCATCAATTAAGCGTTCAACTTCAGCATAGGCTTCCACTTTGTTATCTTTATTAACGGGTACATGAATATAAGGGATGCCGTGCCATTCAACTAGCTCACGCAAATCATTGTGGTTAGAAATAACCAGTGGAATATCACACGCCAACTCGCCACTTTGCCAACGGTGCAGTAAATCAACCATGCAATGCGAATCTTTAGAACACATAAGCACCACACGCTTTTTAATATCAGAATCGCTAATTTCCCAATCCATTTCATATTCACGTGCAATTGGCCCAAAAGCAGTACGAAACTCGTCTAAACTAAAAGGCAAAGTCGTTGCACGTATTTCATGGCGCATAAAAAAGCGATTAACGTCTAAATCAGAATGGTGGTTAGCCTCAGTGATCCAACCACCATACATGGCTAAAAAGTTACTGACCTTGGCGACAATGCCTACTTTGTCTGGGCAAGAAATAGTTAGGGTATAGGTATGTTCCATGGCTTACTTAGCTACCTTATTTAAATAAAAGTTAAAGAAAAAGATTAAAAAGTATGTAAAAGTAATAAAACGAGTAAAACAACGGCAACATCATAACCCTTGCTTATACTCAAAACTGCACCCAACGGCGTACCAAAATCTACAATTGAACATAAAAAACACAAGCGATTCTAGCCGTTGGTTGCACAAAAAACACAATTAATTTGTTTTTGTCTGTTGCTACCCTGTGTTGTAACTCAGTCATTTAGTTTAATCTTGCGTTATAATCCCTTTTCATGGCCCATTCCACTATAGGTGGATTGATTGTGTCAGGGTGAAGCTTATAATCGCAACCAGATAAACTTAATGGGGATAAATTGTAGAAATGACAGCTAAAAAAGTGGATGTGCTGCTAGTCGGTGCCGGAGCCATGAGCTCAACCCTTGGTACCCTCTTAAAGCAATTAGACCCCTCTCTCACCATAACTATGGTCGAACGTCTTGATGAGGTCGCTCAAGAAAGCACCGATGCGCTTAATAATGCCGGAACAGGCCATGCGGCCTACTGTGAACTTAACTATACGCCACTCAAAGCCGATGGCAAAATTGATACAAGTAAAGCCTTCACTATCAATACAGCCTTTGAACTTAGCTTACAGCTTTGGTCTTTCTTGGTTGAAGAAGGTGTTTTACCTAACCCTTGCCATTTTATTAATACAGCGCCGCACTCAAGCTTTGTTTGGGGTGAAGAAAACGTTGAATTTTTGCGTAAACGCTACGAAACTTTAAAAGCGCACCATTTATTTGCCGATATGGAATACAGCGAAGACCCAGAGCAAATTAAGCAATGGATGCCACTCATTATGCAGGGCAGACCAAAAGATGAAAAAATAGCGGCCACCCGTGTAGCCTATGGCTCTGATGTTAACTTTGGCAAACTAAGCCGCTCCTTAGTTCAAAACTTACAGCAACAAGAAGGTTTTGAGTTACTGCTTCGCAATAAAGTTAAAAACCTAACCCAGTTGCCAGACAAAACTTGGCAAGTTGAATTAAAAGAAAGTAAAGTCGGTCAAATCAGCACAATCAATAAAATCAATGCACGGTTTGTGTTTGTGGGTGCCGGTGGTGCTGCACTAACCCTATTACAAAAGTCGGGTATTACTGAAGGCAAGGGCTATGCAGGCTTTCCTGTCAGTGGCCAATGGCTGATTTGTAACAAACCTGAAATTGTTGATCAGCACTATGCCAAGGTTTATGGTAAAGCGCCGATAGGTGCACCACCTATGTCGGTTCCCCACCTAGATACGCGCATTATTGA
Source organism: uncultured Marinospirillum sp. (assembly GCA_947624795.1). GTDB lineage: Bacteria > Pseudomonadota > Gammaproteobacteria > Pseudomonadales > Halomonadaceae > Marinospirillum. The sequence continues at coordinate 9,626 of CANQLY010000045.1, read as the reverse complement.
TGGCAAAAAAACGTTGTTATTTGGCCCCTATGCTGGCTTTACAACCAAGTTCTTAAAAACAGGTTGCATCACTGATCTACCTTTTTCAATTCGCCCCAATAACCTACTACCTTTAATGACTGTGGGTATGAAAAACATGGATTTAACCCGTTATTTAATTGGTGAATCTAGGCAGTCGCATTCTTCAAGGGTCGATTCACTACGCAAATACTTCCCTGATGCCAAAGACGAAGATTGGGATCTTTCCGTTGCAGGGCAGCGAGTTCAAATCATCAAAAAAGATGCCCAAGGCAAGGGTAAGTTAGAATTTGGTACTGAAGTCATCGTTTCAGCTGATAAAAGCTTCTCGGCTTTATTGGGTGCATCACCAGGCGCTTCAACCGCTGTACAAGCCATGCTAGAAGTCATTGAGCATAGCTTCCCAGAGCTTTTAGAAGGTGAAGGCAAAGAACGCATGCTGCGCATGATTCCTTCTTACAAGCAGTCTTTGGTTGATGACCCAACACTATTAAAAGAAGTGAGAGAACGCACGCTACGGGTATTATTGCTAGGCAGCGATGTGTGCATTGCTGAACACCCTACTAGCAATGCAAGTACTAGCTAGGCAAGTTTTTAGTTAAAAGCCCGCTTTAAGTGAAAAGCGAACCCAGCAAAACTAGCGAGTAACAAAAACGCCTCTTTGGTTAAAACTAACCCAACGAGGCGTTTTTTTATGCCTTAGGCAAGGTAACGCCTTCTTGCCCTTGGTATTTACCACCACGGTCTTTATAAGACACATCACACACCTGATCGCCACCAAAAAACAGCATTTGTGCCACGCCTTCATTGGCATAAATCACCGCTGGTAAAGTTGTGGTATTTGAAAACTCTAAGGTGACGTAACCTTCCCACTCAGGTTCTAGTGGCGTGACGTTAACAATAATGCCACAGCGTGCGTAGGTGCTTTTACCCAAGCAGACCACCAACACATCACGTGGAATACTAAAACGTTCGACAGTGCGAGCTAAGGCGAACGAGTTAGGTGGAATAATGCAGCGGTCGCCTTTAAAATCGACAAAGTTTTTTTCATCGAAATTTTTAGGATCAACGATGGTCGAATTAATATTGGTAAAAATTTTAAACTCATTGGCACAGCGCACATCGTAACCGTAGCTTGATGTACCGTAAGAAATAATTTTTTGGCCATCGGCTTCGCGTACTTGCCCCGGTTCAAAAGGGGCTATCATGGCTTTTTCTTGTGCCATACGGCGAATCCAGTGATCCGATTTAATACTCATAAAACGCCCTCAAATCTAACAGAATAAAAGTCCCAACAAAACTCAAGCATTCTAGCAGATTTAAAAATGTTAAAATTGCCCAAGCTTGCCTAGATAAATTGCCTAGATAAAGGCGCAAATTCATTCTTTAAGGAAACACCCTACAATGAAAGTGGTTAGTTTTAATATCAATAGCCTACGTGCTCGCCCTCACCAAATGGAAGCCCTTGTTGAAGCCCATCAGCCAGAAATTATTGCCCTACAAGAAACCAAGGTCAATGACCCAGACTTTCCGCACGAAATAATTGAGGCGCTTAATTATCACGTCGAATTTCATGGACAAAAAGGACACTACGGCGTGGCAACCCTTTCTAAGCTACCACCTTTAAAAGTACAAAAAGGTTTTGCAACCGATGATGAAAACTCTCAAAAGCGTTTAATTATTACTGAGCATGAATGCCCCGATGGTAAGCCAATCACTGTTATTAATGGCTATTTCCCTCAAGGCGAAAGCATTAAACACGAAACCAAATTTCCAGCTAAACGTAAGTTTTATAATGATTTACAACAGCTACTAGAAACCCACTACACGCCCGACCAACGGGTGTTAGTGGTTGGCGATGTTAATATTTCCAGTACCGACCTAGACATAGGTATTGGCGATAAAAATCGCAAACGTTGGCTGCAAACCGGCAAAACCAGCTTTCAGCCAGAAGAGCGTGAATGGATGGAACGCCTTATGGCTTGGGGCTTTACCGACAGTTACCGTGAACAAAACCCTGAGAGCAATGCGTTTTTTAGCTGGTTTGATTACCGCAGCAAAGGTTTTGAAGATGAACCCAAGCGTGGTCTCCGCATTGACCTACTCTTAGCAAGCGAAGGTCTAGCGCCTTTTTGCGTGAACACCGGCATAGATTATGCAATCCGCGGCATGGAAAAACCGTCCGACCACGCCCCCGTCTGGAGCGAGTTTAAATTTTAAGCAGCAGGTTTAAGGTTTAAGCTTGAAGAAAGTCGGTAATGGTTTTTAAGTGCTTATCAAAGCCTGCAAAACCATGATCACCACCTTCTTCAACCATTTGCTTTGCCGCCGAGTAATGAGTCACTGCTTGGCGGTAATCTAGCAGTTCATCGCCAGTTTGCACCAGCAGCAAGCAGCGTTTTGTCGGCGGTTGTGCAACCTTAAACCTTAACAAGCTAGCGGTGTGTTGGGCATTCCATTCATAACTGCTTGAATCATGAAAATTAATGCCTTGACCGATTGCTCGCTCCAAGGTGATATAAGGCTCGACCGAAGGGTTAACTAACACATAAGGCAAGTCGTAGTGATTAGCCAACCAAGTGGCATAAAACCCGCCCAAAGACGAACCAACAAGGGCAACCGATTCATGCTGTTGCAGCGTTTCAATGATTTCTTGCAGGGTTTCTAGGGCTAATTCAGGAATATTGGGTAAAGAAGGTGCCATAAAGCTAATACCTTGCGTTTGGCACCAATCTCTTAGCAGTCGGGCTTTATCGCCCCGACCGCTAGAGCCAAAACCATGAATAAATAGCAACATAGTTTTTTTGTTATTCATTTGTTAGTCATTTTTTTATGTAATCACCTAATCTTCCATACTCAGCGGACGAATAAGCAGTTCGCTGACATCCACATGGTCTGGCTGAGAAACGGCATAGTAGATAGCCTCGGCAATATCTTCAGGCTGTAATACACCCTTAGGGTCGGTATAAAGATTGGCTTTAACCGCATTGCGAATTTTATCGTGTTTGATTGAATCGGGTAGCTCAGTAGCAACCGACCCTGGCTGAATATCGGTCACACGAACACCGTAACGCTGCGCTTCTTTACGCAGCGTATCAGAAATGGCTCTGACGGCATGTTTGGTTCCAGCATAAACACCAGCGCTTTGAAAGGTGATGCGAGCAGCCACTGAGCTAATATTAACGATATGCCCTTGTTTGCGTTCAACCATGCCAGAATAAACTGCATGAATCGCATAAAGCACACCTTTAATATTCACGTCTATCATCTGCTCCCACTCATCAACCCGACCCGAGAGTATTGGGCTAATGGGCATGGTGCCAGCATTGTTAACGAGTAGATCAACACCGCCCTGAGCAGCAAGGCGTTCGCCCACTGCCGCCATCGCCGCACGATCCGACACATCGACCGGCTCTAAAACCACTTCGACACCCGTGGCTTTTAATTCAGTAGCCAAGGCTTCTAAGCGATCAACACGGCGGGCAGACAAAACTAGGTTCATGCCCGCAGCGGCTAAACGGCGTGCTGTGGCTTCACCGATACCAGAGCTAGCACCGGTAATCCAAGCTTTTTTACCTAATAACGTTTTGTTTAATAACGGGCTGGTCATTACAAAGCCAACTCACGAACACTGGCGTTAATAAAGGCTTTTTTCAGGTCTTCAAAGGTTTGTACTGCCGGAAACTGTGGAAATTCTTCAATCACATTTTGTGGTGCATGAAAAAGAATACCCTGTTCAGCTTGCGCCAGCATAGTGGTGTCGTTATAAGAATCACCCGCAGCAATCACACGGTAATTTAATAGCTGTAAAGCTCTAACACTTTGGCGCTTAGGGTCACGCTGACGTAGTTTGTAATCAGTCACACGGCCTTCTTCATCCACTTCAAGCTTATGGCAAAGCAAGGTTGGGAAACCAAGTTGACGCATTAGCGGCTGGGAAAACTCATAAAAAGTATCCGACAAAATAATCACTTGGAAGCGTTCTCTTAACCAGTTGATAAAATCAACCGCACCCGGCAAAGGTTCTAACTCAGCAATCACTGCTTGAATATCGGGCAGTTTTAAACCGTGTTCATCTAAAATACGCAGGCGTTGACGCATCAACACATCGTAATCAGGGATGTCACGGGTCGTCGCTTTTAATTCATCAATGCCAGTTTTTTCAGCAAAAGCGATCCAAATTTCGGGTACTAAAACCCCTTCTAGGTCTAAACAAGCTAATTCCATAATGATCCTTAAACAGTAGCAGGGTGAAAAATTTAATTATAAAGGTTTATTAACGTGTCGGCAGCTCTAGCTTTGCAAACAGCTGTTCAACTTCTTGCTTATTGGCTGCTGCCAAACCTTTATCTAGGGTGTCTCTATCTAGGTGTGCCGCTAGTTTTTCAATAAAGTGGTACAAGTAACCCCGCATAAACGTACCACGGCGTATACCTAAATGGGTAATGCTGGACTCAAATAAATGACTAGCATCAATCACTACCAAGTCATCATCGCGTTTATCAGTGGCCATATTAGCAACGATTCCTACCCCTACTCCAAGGCGTACATAGGTTTTAATCACGTCTGAGTCGGCAGCAGTAAAAACAATTTTAGATGTTAAGCCAGCATTTACAAAAGCTTCATCAACTTTAGCCCGCCCTGTAAAGCCATGAATGTAAGTGACCAATGGGTAGTCAGCTAGTGTTTCTAAGGTTAGTTTTTTTAGCTTGGTTAAAGGGTGCTTTTTAGGCACTAAAATACAACGGTTCCACTGATAACAAGGAAAGGTAATTAAATCATTAGTACTAGCAATGGATTCTGTGGCTATGGCTAAATCTGCTTCACCTTCGGCGACCATTTGTGCTATTTGTGGTGGCGTACCCTGCTTTAAACTTAGCGTAACGTCTGGGTATTTTTCCATAAACTGCTGAATCACTTCAGGCAAAATATAACGGGCTTGGGTGTGAGTGGTGGCTAAAACTAAACTGCCACGCCGTTCATTACTAAAGTCATGGGCGACTTTTTTAATGTTTTCTGCGGTTTGTAATATCTGCCCAGCCATATCAATCACTGCTTGGCCTGCTGGGGTTATACGGGTTAAGTGCTTACCGCTGCGTACAAAAATCTCTATGCCTAGCTCATCTTCCAATAAGCGTATTTGTTTACTAACGCCGGGCTGTGAAGTAAATAAGTTTTGTGCAGTGGCTGAAATATTTAAGTCATTGTGAGCCACCTCCCAAATATAACGTAACTGCTGTAATTTCATGGCAAATTCCAAAACAAAAAGATATAAGAAAACACCCCTAAATTACCTTTAAGAATATAGGGAAAGCTTTTTTAGAGCAATAGCACTTGTTAAATAATTTTGCACTAAGCTTGCTACAAAGGTTTATTGATCAACAAAAAAAGACCTGCTAGTTACCTAGCAGGTCAAACAAGGTTAAAGATTTAATCTTTTTGCTTCTAAAGCTTTTAAGCTTTACACCTACTTAAAGTTCTTTTTAGCAAATTTTTGAATCTCACCCACAATACCGGCACGAAAAGCCATCACACAAGCCACAAATACCACACCAAGAATGACGTTCACCCAATCACCCAAAGCACTTTGTGCTAATTGATGCGTAAGCGTAAGTACAAAGGTAGCACCGACAATTGGGCCAACCAAAGTCCCCACACCGCCTACCAAGGTCATTAGAATCACTTCACCTGACATGTGCCAGTGTGCATCATTTAAAGAAGCCAACTGGAAAATAACAGTTTTAGTGGAACCAGCTAAACCGGCTAAACCAGCTGAGATTACAAAAGCCACTAGCTTGTAAGCATCCACGTTGTAACCCAATGAAGTGGCACGGGGTTCATTTTCACGAATGGCTTTTAACACCTGACCAAAAGGCGAATGAATGGTGCGCTGAATCAGCATAAAACCCAGTAAAAATACCGCCAGTACAAAATAGTACATAGACAAGTTGTTTTCTAAGTCAATAAAGCCAAACAGGTAACCACGAGGCACGCCCTGCATCCCATCTTCACCACCAGTAAAATCTGCCTGTAAGTAGAAGAAGAACACTAACTGCGCCAGTGCTAGGGTAATCATTGCAAAATAAATACCCTGACGACGAATCGATAACAAGCCAAAGAAAGTACCCAAAATAATGGCGGCTAAAGTACCGACAAGAATACCTACTTCAGGAGTTACCGCATGTTGGCTAAGTAGGTAACCAGTAAAGTAGCCACCGGTTGCCAAGAAAGCAGCGTGCCCAAAAGACAAGAGGCCGGTATAGCCAAGCACTAGGTTAAAAGCACAGGCAAAGAGTGCAAAACATAGAATTTTCATTAGAAAAACAGGGTAAGCAAGAAAAGGAGCAACCAGTGCCACAGCAAGCAAAGCGGTGTAAATCATAATGCGGCGACGCTTAACGGCCTGTTGCAATTCTTGTGCTGAACTTAGTTTAATTTTTTTGGTTTCAGTCGTTGCCATGGTTTATGCCTCCTTACCAAACAGTCCTGCTGGGCGTAGCAGCAGCACAAAAATCATGACTAGGAAAATAACCGTATTCGATGCTTCTGGGTAATAAACTTTCGTTAACCCTTCCACAATTCCCATGGCTAAACCCGTTATGATTGCTCCCATAATAGAGCCCATGCCGCCAATAACCACCACGGCAAACACGACAATTAGTAGGTTAGCACCCATGCCCGGAGCAACAGAGTAAATGGGCGCAGCTAGCACGCCGGTAAAGGCTGCTAAAGCAACACCAAAACCATAAGTCAGGGTTACCAATAATGGCACGTTAATACCAAAAGCTTGCATTAAAGCAGGGTTTTCAGTACCAGCACGCAAATAACCCCCCAGTTTTGTTTTTTCAATTAAAAACCACACGGCAATACAAACAACCACAGCAATGGCCACAATCCAACCACGGTAATAGGGCAAAAACATAAAGCCTAGGTTAACACCCCCACTTAAGGCATCAGGCACAGGGTAGCGATTACCAGAGACACCAAAGATATTGGTAAACAACCCTTGAATAATTAGCGCTAAACCAAAGGTTAATAACAAGCCATACATGTGGTCTATGTGGGTAATACGGCGCAATAAATAACGTTCAATCAGTGCACCAAAAGTTCCAACAATCAGTGGTGCTAAAAACAAAGCCATCCAGTAATTAATACCTAACAGGTGCAACAATAGGTAAGCTGCAAACGCTCCCAGCATGTACTGAGCACCGTGTGCAAAATTAATTATTTTAAGTAAGCCAAAAATAATGGCCAACCCTAGGCTTAAAAGTGCATAAAAAGCACCGTTAATCAGCCCAAGCAACAACTGACCGAAAAATGCGGCTGCAGGTACTCCAAATATCATGGTCATCTGCTTACCATCCTTTATTTAACTAAGTTATTATTTTAAAAGCGGAATCATAAAGATCCCGCTAATCTATGACTAATAGCTTACTTTTTTACCAAAGAGCACTTGCTCTCAGATAATGGACGGAAAGCGCCATCGGCTGGAATGGTGCGAATTATTTTGTAAAGATCCCATGCGTTTTTAGATTCAGCTGGAGTTTTAACCTGCGCTAAATACATGTCATGCACCATGCGGCCATCTTCACGAATGTAGCCATCTTTGGTGAACATGTCATTAACTTGGTTTTTAGCCATTTCAGCACGAACAACTGAAGCCTTATCGCTTCCTGTTGTTTCAACCGCTTTTAAATAATGCAACGTGCTTGAATAAATACCGGCATGAACCATGCTTGGACGTGACTTAGTGCGCTGATGGAAACGATCAGACCATTCACGGGCTTCTTTGTCTTTATCCCAGTACCAGCCGGTGACTAGCTGAATGCCTTGGGCAGTTTTTACACCTAAAGCGTGAACATCAGTAAGGAAAAATAACAAAGCTGCTACCGTTTGCCCTGATTGCGCTAAACCAAATTCACCTGCAGTAATCACCGAGTTGACCGTGTCGCCACCGGCATTGGCAAAGCCAACCACCTGAGCACCTGAAGATTGTGCTTGTAAAATATAGGAAGAGAAATCATTGGTTCCTAGTGGGTGCCTTACTGTGCCTACAATTTTACCACCCTTAGCCTCAACAACAGTACGCACATCATTTTCAAGTGAATGACCAAAGGCATAGTCAGCAGTTACAATAAACCAGTTTTTACCACCGCCATCAACAATCGCCGCTGCCGTTGAATTGGCTAAAGGGTAAGTATCATAAGTCCAGTGAATATGATTAGGCGTACAATGCTCGTTGGTAATACTTGAAGCAGCAGAGCCATTAACCAAGCCTAACGTATCTGAACCTGCCATTATTTTAGTGGCTGCAATAACCACCGAAGAGGCAACTAAACCTGCCACCATGTCCACTTTATCGCTTTCAATCCACTGGCGCACCGTACTTGAAGCCACGTCTGGGCTATTACGATCATCAGCACTTACAATAGTAATTTTATTGCCTTTAACTGTGCCCCCAAAATCTTCTACGGCCATACGCAAAGCTTCCAAACCATTAGGCCCTGCAAGGTCACGGTAGCCGCCCGACATATCGGCTAAATAACCAATACGCACTTCATTATCAGTAATGGCAGCCTGAGCAGCACCTACACTCATTGCTGTTGCAACTGCAGCTGTTAATACTTTTTTTATTAGTTTCATTACCTACTCCACTGCCATAATGGCTATTGTTGTTGTTTTATTGATCATACCTAACGACTAACTAGCGCAATGCTAAGTAGCTCACTTCTAATTGGGTACTCATTTGCAGCGGCTTTTACACACCTAAATAAGTGTTTAGTAATGCTTTTTTACTTTCTAGTTCATCTTTTTTAATTTCTTCTACAATTTGCCCGTGCTCCATTAGGTAATGGCGATCTGCAATGGGCGCTGCAAAACGAAAACTTTGCTCAACAAGTAAAATGGTTAAGCCTTTTTCTTTTAATTGAACTAAGACTTCAGCCAGTTTTTGCACAATAACAGGTGCTAAACCTTCGGTAATTTCATCAAGTAACAGGGTATTAGCACCCGTGCGTAAAATGCGTGCTAAAGCCAGCATTTGCTGCTCACCACCTGAAAGGCGGGTGCCGACACTTTTACGGCGCTCATAAAGGTTAGGAAACATGGCATAAATTTCATCCAATGTCATACCACCACTGCGCACAGTGGGTGGTAATAGCAAGTTTTCTTCAACATTAAGGCTTGAAAAAATACCCCGATCTTCTGGGCAATACCCCACACCTAAACGCGCAATATGATGCGGCGGCGTTTCAATGGTTTCGTTGCCATTAATAACAATTGAACCCGTGCGGCGACCCACCATGTTCATAATCGATTTTAAAGTAGTGCTGCGCCCTGAACCGTTACGACCCAACAACGTCACTAACTCACCACGATTAATGTGCATGCCTAAGCCATGTAGAATGTGTGACTCACCATAATAGGCATGAAGATCAGTAATTTTTAACTGCTCATAAGCGCTACTCATGTAGTTGCCTCCTCCTGCGCTTCATCTGCTTCACTGCCCATGTAGGCTTCTTTTACTTGAGGGTTAGCCGAAACAGTAGCGTAATCACCTTCGGCAATCACAACGCCACGCGCCAGCACAGTCACCTGATTGCAAAGGG
>CANQLY010000044.1 GCA_947624795.1 uncultured Marinospirillum sp. | reverse complement strand
CCATCATGTGGTCAGCACGGGTGCGTAGGGTTTCATCTTCATGGAACTTGCTTAGGTCTAGCTGCATACCAACATAAGAAGCAAAAGCACGGCTTGCTTCGTTAAAGGCACGCACGTTAAGTGCCATACGGCGAACGTCTGGGTGAACTAGAATAGGATCGGCTAGCTTCTCTGGGTTCTTAGCGCCACCTGGGGCACGAGATTGGATACGCTCTTTGGCATAATCCATAGCGCTTTGGTAAGCCACTTCACCTAAACCTAAACCTTGAATTCCAATGGATAGGCGCTCGTAGTTCATCATGGTGAACATTGCCATTAGGCCACGGTTAGGTTCGCCAATCATGATGCCTTCAGAGCCATCAAAGTTTAGAACGCAAGTAGCAGAACCTTTGATGCCCATTTTATGTTCGATAGAACCCACGTTAACGTTATTAAAGTCGCCTAGGCTGTTGTCAGCATTAACTTTAACTTTAGGTACTAAAAATAGTGAAATACCGCGTGAGCCAGCAGGCGCATCGGGAAGCTTGGCCAGCACTAGGTGAATAATGTTTTCAGTCAGGTCGTGGTCGCCGCCGGTTATCCAAAGCTTGCTACCAGTAATGGTGTAAGTGCCATCGCCTTTAGGTTCAGCTTTAGTGGTAATTAGGCCTAAGTCTGTACCGGCTTGGGTTTCAGTTAAGCACATGGTGCCTATCCACTGACCCGCATACAAAGGGGGTAAAAACTGCTGTTTGATTTCGTCGCTAGCGTGGGCATCTAATAAAATAGTTGCACCAGTATTAAGTGAAGGGTAAAGAGTAAAGCCAGCGTTAGAAGCATACAGCATTTCTTCAAATAACACGGTTAGCATTTTGGGCATACCCATACCGTCGTATTCTGGGTTACCGCCAAGCCCTAACCAGCCGCCTTCTGCCAGTGTATTCCAAGCCTCTTTAAAGCCTGTAGGCGTGGTTACCTTGCCATTTTCAAACTTAACGCCTTCCGCATCACCGCTTAGGTTGATAGGGAAAAGTTCGTTTTCTGCAATTTTTGCACCGCCTTCTAAAATGGCGTTCACTGTGTCTAGGTCTATTCCTTCAGTTGCGGGCATAGATGACCAAACTTTTTCTGCTTCAAAAACTTCGTTTAATACAAACTGCATGTCACGAAGTGGGGCTTTATACATTGCCATATTTTTACTACCTCTGTCCTATTATACAATCTTGGTGGTGTCGCTAGCTTACCTTGTTTGTTGCGTTGTACAAGGTTATATAATGACCCACGGGTTTTTTTGGCTGCTAGGTTGCAAGGTTTGGCATTGGTTACACTTCAAATGCTAAACCAAAGGCTGCTTCATCCATAGCTAGCAAGCCATCTGCACCGGCAAGCATGGTTGCTGCATAAGTTTTGGTGCGGGGTAATAAGCGCTGAAAGTAAAAACGTGCTGTGTCTAGCTTGGCTTGGTAGAAAGCGTGTTCGCTGGTGCCTTTGGCTAGTTTTTGCTGGGCAATTTCTGCCATTTGCGCCCAGAAGTAAGCAAGCGTTACGTAGCCTGAGTACATTAGGTAATCAACTGAAGCTGCACCCACTTCTTCACGGTTTTTCATAGCGGCCATACCAATTTTCATGGTTAGGTCGCCCCATTCTTTGTTAAGCTCAGTTAACGGCTTAATAAACTCATGCATGGCTTCTTGCTGGCTAGCCGACTGGCAGTATTTATGAATTTGTTTAGTAAAGCTGCGTAGGTGTTCACCCTGATTCATTAGGATTTTACGGCCTAATAAATCCAGTGCTTGAATACCGGTGGTACCTTCGTATAAACGGGTAATACGCGCATCACGCACAAATTGTTCCATGCCCCATGCTTGAATAAAGCCGTGGCCACCCAATATTTGTACGCCTTCGTTGGTTGATTCAAAACCCACTTCGGTTAAGAAAGCTTTAACAATGGGGGTTAGTAAGCCAAGAATAGCATCGGCTTCTTTCTTGCCTTCATCCGCACCTTTTTCAACGTTATCAACCAGTTGTGCGGTATAAAAAATAAGCGCACGCCCCCCTTCACTGAAGGCTTTCTGGGTTAATAACATGCGGCGCACATCGGGGTGCACAATAATGGGGTCGGCTGCTTTTTCGGGTGCTTTAGTACCTGAAAGCGCACGCATTTGTAAACGGTCACGCGCATAAGCCAGCGCATTTTGGTAAGAAACTTCGATTAAACCTTGGCCTTGAATGCCCACGCCAATACGGGCAGCGTTCATCATGGTGAACATGGCGGCTAAGCCTTTGTTGGGCTGGCCAACTAGGTAACCTGTTGCGTTATCAAAGTTCATTACGCAAGTAGAGTTGCCGTGAATACCCATTTTGTTTTCTAGTGAGCCACAAACAACACCGTTGCGCTGGCCCACTTCACCTGAAGTATCAGGCAAAAACTTAGGCACTACAAACAAAGAGATACCTTGACTGCCTTCTGGTGCATCAGGAAGTTTGGCTAAAACTAGGTGAACGATGTTTTCGGTGAGTTCGTGGTCACCGGCAGAAATAAAGATTTTAGTACCGCTAATGTTGTAGCCGTTGCTGGTTTCAAAGTCAGCGTCAGGAAGGGCACGGGTTTTAATCAGGCCTAAGTCGGTTCCGCAATGGGGTTCGGTTAGGCACATGGTACCTGTCCAGCGGCCTTCAATTAACTTGGTTAGGTAAATCTGTTTGAGTTCTTTGGTGCCGTGGTGTTCTAAAGCACTCATAGCGCCGTGCGACAAACCTGGGTACATGCCCCAAGAAAGGTTGGCAGAACAAATCATTTCGTTTAGCACCATACCTAAAGAATGCGGCAAACCTTGGCCGCCATAGTCGGTATTTTGGCTAATCGCTGGCCAGCCACCGTCAACGTACTGTTGGTAAGCTTCTTTAAAGCCTTCAGGCACAGTCACCACGCCATCTTTTAATGTGCAGCCTTGCTGATCGCCAATTTGGTTAAGTGGCGTTAAAACGTTTTCAGCAAACTTGGCACCTTCCTCAAGAATGGCATCGGTGACTTCAACCGCATCTTCGCCATTGGGTAGGCTGGCATAGTGGGCTGGAAAGTTAAGCAGCTCGTTCATTACAAAACGCATATCACGTAGGGGGACTTTATAAGTTGGCATAGTAACCTCTGGCTTTTTGGCTGATTGTTGTTAGTGCTTCTTTGCTAGGTTTTTTACTGAAACCAATATTTACACGCTTGTTCAAACGTATGTTTTAAAATTAAGCTATGCATTAGCAGCTGTCAAGTAGTTGCTTAAAGCTTTAATTAGGAAAAATTAAAAAACTAGGTTGCAAGGTTAATTGCAGAACCTTTTATGTAGGGAAGTCGGTTAGTTGCTGCTAAATCAAAGGTATCAAGAATGGCTTGTGCTGTGGTTGTGGGCTGTTTGCCTTCTAAAATTGGGTGGCGCATAGCAATGGCTAAGGTAAGTGGTCGGCGCACGCCAAAGCTAAAGGTGATGGGTAACGCAGGGCGTTTACGGCCAAAGCGAACTTCATCGGGTTTAAGGTTTACCTTGGCTTTTATTTCTGCTTTTAAGTGGGCTGTATCGTTTAATTCAAGCGTATAGTCTGGGTAGCTAGTTGGTGAGGCATCTGTGTTAAAAATGCTTTCATCTAAAGCTTGTAGCGGCTCATGTGGTCTTTGTTGTGGCGTGGCTTTGTCATCCACTGCAGATACTTTGGTGTGGTGTGAATCGGCAAGTTTAACTTGCTGGGCAGGACTGAGCTGCTGGGCTTCTGAAGCGGTATCGTTAGTCACAGTTTTTTTTTGTCGATTAAATAGTGAGCTACTAGAGCTTTCAATGGATGGTGATAACATAACAAGCTCCAGTAGTTTGCTGACACATACCTGCTAGAAATTAAGCTATAAGCCACGAATAATGAGTATAGATAAAAGTTTCTTAGTTAACAACTTGCTTACTGTTAATCAAGCAAGCTAGGTAACTTGTGTTAGTTTACTTTATAATGCTTAAATTATTTTATTGTTTAAGAGTAGGGATATAGATGCATTTAATAAGTTGCTTATTGCGCGCTAAGTTTTTTTCTGTATTATTATTTTTACTGATTTTTTTGGCAGGTTGCCAAGGCGGTATTAATGATGGGGTATCTAGCCACGTTTCAGTTGGCACACAAAATAACCCTAAAGCTCCGTCTAAGCCGCCTAGTAATGCGCAAGCCGCTGCGCCTAAACCCGTTTATGCCCCTAAGCCTAGCGAATCACGCCCACCGGCAAGCCCGCCACAAACCTCAGGTTTTAATAACCCACAGCAAGAACCCTTAGCGCCACCGCCTAGCGCCTTCCCTAGCCAGCCAGCTAAAACACAAGTGCAGGTTGTGGCAGCTAACCCACAGCAGGGCGTGCCTTTAGGCGATGATACACAAATTGCTGTTGATACAATTCAGTCAGACCCTAAGCCCGTTGCGCCGGTGTATACTCAAGCGCCTCCAACCACCCAGCCCGCTCCAGCACCTGTTAGGGTTGCAGTGGATGCGCCCCTACAAAAATCAAATTCATACAATGCACCAGAGCAAGCAGCTGTTCAAAAAAATAAGCCCAATGAAACTTGGTTAGAGCGTTACCCTAACCTGTCTAATGACTTACAAGATTATCAAGATGTGATTGCACGTTTAGAAAATGAAGCTAAGGCTTACCGTCAGCAGCTTGCTGATTTACAGCAAAAAGTTAAACAGCAATGGGGTGTTGCACCTGCTGAAACCTCTGCCCATCAGCTGGTAAAATACACTGATTCTTATCAGAGTCGAGGGGCGGTGGATTTTAATAGTGGTAAAGTTATTGTAGAAACGGTGGATTCTTCTAACCCTAAGCAGCATTTAAGAGAAGCCATTATTACTACCTTGTTAACGCCTTATGATGCTGATAATCCTGAAATTTATACAGCCAAAAAAATCGATTATATTGGTCCGGCGTTATTAGCAGGCCAAGTGCTTGACCATGAAGGTCAGCCGGTTCAATGGGAATGGCGAGCCGAGCGTTACGCTGATTATTTAGTTGCTAATAAAATGCAGGTCATTAAAGGCAAAGGACCCACCATTTATCGGGTTGAAATGCCATTGATTGAAAATCATGCTCAAGTGCGTGGCCAAAAATATGAGCATTTAGTTAGGGCATCAGCCCAGCGTTACAACATAGATGAAGTGTTAATCTATGCCATTATGGAAACAGAAAGTAATTTTAACCCCTATGCAACCAGCCACATTCCAGCTTATGGTTTAATGCAAGTGGTGCCCTCAACGGCAGGTAAAGATGTTTTTACACGCATTAAAAAACGCACTGACCAACCCACGCGTGATTACTTGTTTAATACAACCAACAACATTGATGCAGGTACCGCTTATTTAAGTATTTTACGTGATAATTACTTAGATAAAATACGCAATCCGCTGTCGCGTGAATACGCCATGATCTCTGGCTATAACGGTGGAGCAGGGAATGTGTTGCGTACCTTTCATGCCGACCGTGCTCAGGCAGTGAATGTTATTAACCAGTTAACACCCCAGCAGGTTTATGACCGTTTACATTTAAAGCACCCAAGGGCTGAAGCAAGGGGCTATATTCGCAAAGTAACAGAGGCACAACAGCGCTACCGGATGCTGGCCTCTACCACCGCTGCTCGGTAATAAGCTAACGTGAAACTAGTTGCCTTGCTCTAGGCGACTTTTATTCACTTCACGCATCACGTTAAGTTCAGCAGTTAGGTTAGATGAATTTTTAACTTCAAATGTGTAGTTGCTACCACTGTTTAGGGTGATTTCTGCACATTTGTTTTTATTGCTAGTACAAATATCGGCTGCACTGGTTAAAATTTTTGCTTCAATGTTCTTGTCAGTGAAAATATCACCTTCCTCACTAATGCAACGTAACTGCTTGGTTTGTAAATTAAAAACACCGCCACTAAGCTTAATGTCGGTTGATAACGTGCAGTTACTTAAGTGGTGAGTTGATGTGCCTTCAACGCGGTTCGTTTCTACAGAAAACCAAACATTTTTACGTGTTTGCCCTTCTTTTAGCACCACTTGATTCACAGCAGAGGCGTTTAGCAACTGACCTGGCTGTAAAGGCAGTGTTGCCTGATCGGCCATTAACCCAAAAGAGCAGCCCATAAGCGCAAGCGTGGTGATAATTTTTTTCATGATTTTTTCCAATAACAGTTTGATTGAATTTAACAAAGTATAGCAGAGTATTTTCTAAGGTTAATCATGCCACTTTGCCACATAACTGACGTGTGCGTGTTTTTTAGGTAGTATCAATTTTTTTGATGCCAATTCATACTAAAATACTGGGAAATAAGCTAGTATTGTCTAACAAAAAGATATACATTTCTTATACAAGAAAGGATGCCTTAAGTCACTTAATGACTGTAAAAAAGCACCTATTATTAACCTACTGATACAAGAAACTTGAAATGAAAAATGATACTCCTGCTCCAATTTATGAATCTTTAGTGCCCCATTACCAAGCCATTATAAAAAACATAGGTGAAGATCCTGAGCGTGAAGGTTTGGTGGATACACCGGTTAGAGCCGCTAAAGCTATGGAGTTTTTGACTAAAGGCTATCGACAAGACCTACAAACGCTAGTGAATGGTGCTGTTTTTACTTCCGATACCGATGAGCTAGTGATTGTTAAAGACATTGAGTTTTATTCTATGTGTGAACACCACCTGTTGCCTTTTATTGGCAAGTGCCACATAGGTTATTTACCTAAGGGTAAGGTACTAGGCTTGTCTAAGTTTGCCCGCATTACGGATATGTTTGCTCGCCGCTTACAAATTCAAGAATTATTCACTAAACAAATTGCAGAAGCTGTACAAGAAGTAACGGGTGCAGCAGGCGTTGCAGTGGTGGTTGAAGCACGCCATTTGTGCATGATGATGCGTGGCGTTGAAAAACAAAATTCGATGATGCGCACGTCAGTTATGCTAGGTGAGCTGCGTGAAAATGCAACAACCCGTCAAGAATTCCTTAAGCTAATTGACTAAATAAGGATGCCATCATGCCTAATGAAGCGTTACCTAAGCTTGCAACAATTCGTATTAAAAATTTACGATTAAGAACTTACATTGGTATTAATGAAGACGAAATTCAGAACCAGCAAGACATTTTAGTGAATGTGGTTATACGCTATGCAGCAGATAAAGCGGTGCAGTTTAATCGCATTGAAGAGGCTTTGAATTACCGCACTATTACCAAAAAAATTATTGCCCACGTTGAAGGTGGGCGCTTTGCTTTACTTGAGCGTTTAACTAAAGAATTATTAGAAATAGTAATGAGCCATGAACAGGTTGAAGTGGCTGAGGTTGAAGTGGATAAACCCCATGCTTTGCGCTTTTCTGATTCAGTTTCTGTTACGCTCAGTGCACAAAAATAGCTATTTTTTTAAAAATTTTGTTATTTTTTAAAAAAGCTTAAGGGTAAACAAAATAACTAATGCATAGATTAATAACGTTAACAGGCGCTGCATTGCTTTTGGTACCTGCGATGCAGGCGCAGGCTTTAGAGCTTAATGTATTAGCCGGCGGCTATGTTTGGAAGGCAAGCCCTAGCGGTGAAATTCAGGGCAAAGCAACTGAAAGCCCGTTAGATGTCAGTGATAAATTAGGCTTGTTGAATGAAAATCAGACGCATTTTTTCATACAGCTAGATCACCCTATTCCTATTTTACCTAACGTTCGTATTAGTAAAACAGCCTTAGATTTTTCAGGCAATACTAGGGCTAATTTTAAGTTTTTAGACCAAGATTTTAGTGGTGATTTACAAGCACAAGTTGATTTAAGCCATACCGATGTAACGGCCTATTACCGTTTGCTTGATGGTGCAACGCAATTCATTCCCTTGATTAATTTACGTGCTGAATTAGGTTTAACGGTGCGTAAGTTTGATGGTGGGTTTGAAGTGAGTGGCAACACAGTAACCAATGGAAGTGCCACTGAATCCATTCGTTTAAGTGAGCCTTTGCCTCTAGGCTATGCTAGTTTGCGCCTAGGTTTGCCTTTAGGGTTTTCTGTTGGTGCTAATATTAATGCTACTAGTTATAGTGGCAGCCGTGTTTCTGATGTGACGGCCGATGTGCGTTACCAATTTGATGGCTTACCTTTAATTAAACCAGGTTTAACGGCAGGTTATCGTAGTTTTGATCTAACGCTTGATGACTTAAAAAGTACCTACGGTGACCTTGGATTTAGGGGCGCGTTTTTTGGTGCTTACCTACGTGTAGGCTTCTAAATAGGCTAACTAAACGTTAGGGTTAGGACTACAAAAAAAGCCGCAATCTTAAAGACTGCGGCTTTTTTCTATTCTGTTTCTATTTCTTTTCTATTTTACTGATTAATGAACAACGTTTAATCAATGCAAATTATCAATGTAAGAAGTGGCGCATGCCCGTGAACACCATAGCAATACCCGCTTCATTAGCGGCTTGAATGACTTCTTCATCACGCATTGAACCGCCGGGCTGAATAACGGCTGTAATACCAGCGGCGGCTGCGGCATCTATGCCATCACGGAAGGGGAAGAAAGCATCTGAAGCCATAACAGAACCTGTTACTTCTAGGTTTTCATCGGCGGCTTTAATGCCAGCAATTTTGGCTGAGTAAACACGGCTCATTTGCCCTGCACCCACACCAATTGTGCGGCCATCTTTAGCATAAACTATAGCGTTAGATTTAACGTATTTGGCAACTTTCCATGCAAAAGCTAAGTCAATTAGCTCTTGTTCTGTGGGCGCACGGTCGGTTACTACTTTTAATTCATCCATGCTAACCGCACCTAAGTCACGGTCTTGCACTAATAAACCACCGGTTACGCGCTTAAAGTTAAGTGCTGGCTGGCGCTTGCCCGGCCAAAATTCGCTGGCATCTAAAAGGCGCAGGTTCTTTTTGCTGGCAATAATTTCTTGGGCTTTAGCTTCAATGCCTGGGGCAATAATAACTTCTGCAAACTGGCGGTCGACCAAGGTTTGTGCGGTTTGTGCATCTAATTCACGGTTAAAAGCAATAATGCCACCAAAGGCGCTAGTTGGGTCGGTTTTAAAGGCAAGGTCATAGGCTTCAAGTAAATCTTTACCCACTGCCACGCCACAAGGGTTGGCGTGTTTAACAATAACGCAGGCAGGTTCTTCAAAGGCTTTAACGCATTCAAAAGCGGCATCTGTGTCGGCTACGTTATTAAAAGATAATTCTTTACCCTGTAATACCTTGGCGGTTGCAACGCAAGATTCAGCAATCTTGGCTTCAGTATAAAAAGCCGCTTTTTGGTGAGGGTTTTCACCGTAGCGCATTGCTTGGCGTTTAATAAACTGGGTGTTGAAGGTGCGTGGGAAATCTTGGCTACCACCTTCAACCTTGCCACCTAAAAAGTTGGCTATGGCAGAATCATAAGCTGCCGTGTGCTCAAAGGCTTTAACTGCTAAATCAAAACGTGTGGCTTGGGTAACCGCACCTTGGTTAGCATCCATTTCTGCCAGCACTTGCTGGTAGTCGCTAGTGTTAACTAAAATGGTGGTGTAAGCGTGGTTTTTAGCACAGCTACGCACCATAGCCGGGCCGCCAATATCAATGTTTTCAATCGCCATATCTAACGTGCAATCATCACGGGCTATGGTTGCTTGAAAGGGATAAAGGTTAACCACCACTAAATCAATAGGGGTAATTTGGTGTTCAGCCATAACGGCATCGTCTTGCCCACGACGGCCAAGAATGCCGCCGTGAATTTTTGGGTGCAAAGTTTTAACACGGCCATCCATCATTTCAGGAAAGCCTGTGTGTTCTGAAACTTCAGTAACGGCAAGGCCTGCCTCTTTAATCAGCTTGAACGTACCGCCGGTAGAAAGAAGTTCTACGCCTTGCTCAAGCAAGCCTTTGGCCAGTTCAACGATGCCGTTTTTATCAGATACACTCAAGAGTGCACGACGAATAGGGAGTGGTTTTTGTATAGCCATAAGCTTGGTTCAGCTCCTCAAAAAGCTTAGATAAGATCGTAGTGTTTAAGTTTTTTACGCAAAGTACCCCGATTCAAACCAAGAAGGCTTGAAGCTTGGGTTTGATTGTTGTCAGTATAGCGCATGACTGCTTCAAGCAAAGGTGCTTCAACTTCAGTTAGCACTAGGTCATACAGGTTATTAACAGGCTCGCCATCTAGCTGTGTAAAGTAATTATTCAGGGCATGAATAACACTTTCACGTAACGGGCGGTCTGGCTCTATTTTGTTTGGGTGGTTTTTTCTTGATTCAGTCACTTTAATTTAATTCTATTATTCAGTTAAGCCCGTGGGCGTTGGATGCTTCCTGCAAAAATATATAATCAAGTAAGGCTAGCTGCTGTTCTGTTGTTTCAAGCTGATTAAAACGTTTGCGCCACTCAATCATTTGGGCTTGTTGTAAATACCAGCCAAAATGTTTTCGGGCTACCCTTGTACCCATAAAGTCGCCATAGGTTAGGTAAAGCCCTGTTAGGTGCTGGCTAATAATGCTATGAATTTCAATGGGGTCAGGTTCGGGCAGTATAATCTTATTTTCAAGCCAGCTTTTTATTTGGCGAAAAATCCAAGGCCTACCCTGAGCCGCTCGCCCTATCATAATGGCATTAGCCCCTGTTTTATTGAATACTTCTTGGGCTTTTTGTGGTGAATCTATATCGCCATTGGCAATTACTGGAATGCTAATGGTTTGGCAGACTTCGGCTAGGGTGTCATATTCTGCTTGGCCATTGAACCGGTCTTCTCGGGTTCTGCCATGAATTGTAAGTGCTTGTATGCCTTCTTGTTCGGCAAGCTTTGCAATTGTAACAGCATTTTTATGATTTGCTGACCAACCGGTACGAATTTTTAAAGTAACAGGCACATCCACGGCTGCTACTACTGCTGCTAAAATTTCTGCTACCAGTTTTTCATCTTTCAATAATGCAGAACCGGCTGCCTTTTTACACACTTTTTTGGCCGGACAACCCATATTAATGTCGATGATTTGTGCGCCTAGTTCTACATTAGCTTTAGCTGCTGCTGCCAGCATTTGTGGGTCGCCACCGGCAATTTGAATCATTCTAGGCTCAGGCTCATCAAGGTGAGGCAAACGCAAGCGTGATTTTTGGGTATTCCATAAGGTTTGGTCGCAAGTGACCATTTCAGCAACGGTTAAGCCGGCTCCAAAACTTCGGCAAAGCGCTCTGAACGGTCGGTCGGTAATGCCTGCCATGGGCGCAAGTACCAGCGGGGTAGTAATTTTATAGCTGCCTATTTGCAACACTGAATAAACTCGACCTAGTAATCAAGGGGCAGTATCTTACCTTGAGAGGGGTTAGGATTAAAGCTTCGAGTCGTTTAAATGTGCTTGAATGTGTGCACCCTGTACAAAAATTGTGGGTCGCTCAACACTGACTTGCATTTCAAGGGTGGCAGCTGCGGCCAATTCAGTAACGTAAGGCTTTAATTCTGTGGCCAATACAAACTCTGAACTAACGGGTTGCAAGCTAAGATTAAGTAGCTGAATGGTTAGGTTGGGGAGGGGTAGATTTTCACGGGTCGTATTATTGATTTTAAAGTGAATATTAACTTTGTTGTTGCTAGAGGCAACGAGCTGAACATCAGTAAAAGCATAATAAACAGGCGGTGCTTGATTAATAAATAACCAGCTAGAGGTTACGACTGTGGCAAGCAATAAAAAAATTCCTGCCATCATGGGCGGTGTTATTTTTTTAAAATAAGTACTTAAAATGCGGCGCCACCGGTCTAAAGCTTCTTCTTCTTCATAGTCATCATATTTGTCATAATCTTGTTCTTGAAAATAGTGCTCTTGAAAGCTTTTTTTACTGTCATTTTGTTCTGAGTGCTCTTTTTCTGAATAGCCTTTTAGGTTGTATGCACCTTCACCAAAGGCTGGTTTTTCTGTTTCTGTTTCTAATGTGTTTTGGTGGCCTTGCATCGGTTCAGCAGGGTTTGCAAATTGGGTTTGCCTGCTAGGCTGTTGTACTGGTTCTTGCAATGTTGGCAGGCTAAACTGCTTTTTCAGTGCCGCCGCTCGCTCATCATAACTTGCAAGATTTGGGTCTAAATAGGTTAAGTTAGAATCAATAGTGAACGCATCGGGTTCGTTGTAAATGTGATCTGTGTCTGCATTATTATAAGGTGCATTTGCTAGGTGTTCAGCATCAATCAGGTGGTAACTGGCATTAAAAATTTTCATGCACTCACCACAACGTACGGCACCAAGTGCTAGCCTTATTTCTTCTTGGCTAACACTAAAAATGCTTTGGCAGTGAGGGCATTGCGCCTGATTTACTGGGTTGGTTGTCTTCATGCAGCAAAAGTCCATTCAATGAGGCAGCTCAAGCGTCTTTGCGAATACCTGTAATGCGCACCCAATCATCTTCTTGGGCTGGTTTATCTAACTCAAACCAAGGACTATAAGCGCGGCTCACTTCTTCAGCTTGGTGGCTTAATATGCCAGAAAGCGCCATTTGTCCGCCCACTTTAATGCGGCTTGCTAGTTCTTGGGCTAATGAAATTAAAGGGCCTGCTAGAATATTGGCAACCAACACATCGCAACTAATACTGGGGCATTTTTCTGGGTAATACACTGGAAAACGCTCAGGGTCTAGCTGGTTACGTTCGGCATTTTGTTGGCTTGCTTGCAAGGCTTGCGGGTCAATGTCGGTTCCCCAAGCCTGTTTTGCACCTAGCAATAAGCCAGCAATGCCAAGAATGCCAGAACCGCATCCAAAATCAAGCAGGGTTTTGCCTTCAAGCTCAAGGCCATCAAGCCACTGTAAACAGAGTTTTGTGGTGGGGTGTGTGCCTGTTCCAAAAGCCAAGCCTGGATCAAGAATTAGGTTCACTGCGTCAGGTTGGGGTGGTTTTAACCAGCTAGGAACAATCCATAAGCGTTGACCCATTTGCATGGGGTGAAAGCTGTCCATCCATTCCCGAATCCAGTCTTTGTCTTCTAATATTTCTAGTTGCAGCGTGGGCATGGGTATTTTTGGGTAGCTGGTTTCCCAAAGTTGCTGCATGGTTTGCAGCATTTGTTCGGCATTTTGTTTGCCATCATACAAGCCCGTTAACTGGGTCGATTGCCAAAGCGGTGTGGTGCCACGTATCGGTTCAAAAACAGGCTGGTCTTCAGCATCGGTTAATGTAATAGCACAAGCACCGGCTTCAACTAGCCAGTTTTCAAACTCGTCTGCCTGTTCTGGGCGGATCAGCGTTTTAATTTGCAACCAGGACATAGTTTTCCTAGGGTTTGAAATAAAAGAAGTTATAGCCATCCTTGGCCAAAAAAAAGCCTAAACGAAAAAATTAAAGGTTTAGCTTTTTCTCTAGGTAGTGAATATTAACGCCGCCTTTTTCAAAGTGGCTATCACGCACGAGTCGCTTGTGTAAGTCGGTATTGGTTTTAATGCCTTCAACTAACAATTCATCTAAAGCGCCCCGCATACGAGTCAATGCGGCTTCACGGTCGACGCCCCAAGTAATTAGCTTACCAATTAAAGAGTCATAAAAAGGCGGCACAGAATAGCCACTGTATATGTGAGAATCCATACGCACGCCTAAACCACCGGGGGCATGAAACATGGTGATTTTGCCGGGTGAAGGCATAAAAGTAACCGGGTCTTCAGCACAAATACGGCATTCAAAAGCATGGCCCATAATTTGAATGTTTTCTTGGCGCAAACGCAAAGGCAAGCCTGAGGCTATCATTAGCTGTTCTTTAACGATATCAACGCCGGTAACCATTTCAGTAATGGGGTGCTCTACCTGAACACGGGTGTTCATTTCAATAAAGTAAAACTCGCCATCTTCATAAAGAAATTCAAAAGTACCCGCGCCACGGTAATTAATGGCTTTACTAGCATCGACACAGGCAATCAGCACTTTACGGCGTGCTTCTTCGTCAAGTAGTGGTGCAGGCGCTTCTTCAATTACTTTCTGGTGGCGGCGCTGTAAAGAGCAATCACGGTCATAAAGGTGAACTGCATTGCCTTGACCGTCGGCTAAAATTTGAATTTCAACGTGGCGTGGGTTTTCTAAGAACTTTTCCATGTACACAGTGCTGTCACCAAAAGCGGCGGCTGCTTCTGTTTTGGTCACATGAACCGCATTTAACAAAGCGGCTTCAGAATGAACCACACGCATGCCACGACCACCACCGCCTGCTGCTGCTTTAATAATAACGGGCAAGCCAATTTTACGTGCCATGGCTAAAATTTCATCGCCATTATCTGATAATGCACCATCAGAGCCTGGCACGGTAGGAACACCGGCTTTTTTCATGGCGGCTATGGCGGCAACCTTGTCACCCATAATGCGGATGGTTTCAGCTTTGGGGCCAATAAAAATAAAGCCTGATTGCTCTACTTGTTCAGCAAAGTCAGCATTTTCTGCTAAAAAGCCATAGCCTGGGTGGATGGCTTGGGCACCTGTGCGTTTAGCTGCAGCAA
>CANQLY010000043.1 GCA_947624795.1 uncultured Marinospirillum sp. | reverse complement strand
GGTCGTGGGGAAGACCTACCGCTGAAGACAATAGGCTTGTAACATAGAGAAACACCCCCACGGTCGTGGGGAAGACTCAATCTGCCTTATGATCAGATAGAGGATGTAGGAAACACCCCCACGGTCGTGGGGAAGACCGTCTTCGTCAGCGTCTGCGGTCAAGGATTTGGGAAACACCCCCACGGTCGTGGGGAAGACGCTGGCTGGCTAGCAAAAATAACAGCTTCGTAAGAAACACCCCCACGGTCGTGGGGAAGACAGGCCATGTCTTGCAAATAGTAGCGGTAGGTCAGAAACACCCCCACGGTCGTGGGGAAGACACCAACACATTGTTAAAGATCTACAGTTAAAACACAAGACCTAGTGTTTTTTAGTTTTTCAGGGTTTCTATAACTAACTGTAATCCACTAATTTCAGTATAAAACAGCAGGCTGTCTTCACCAACCCAACAAATAGAACAGTTTGCAGCAGCGGCAACTTTAATTGCTTCATGAGTTACCGTTGTGCCAGGTCCGAGTAAAATAGTGTTCAAAGTTGCTACTGGTAAAGGCACCACATTCGCTTCTGCGTCTATCCATTTAATGCTGCTGTCATCAATTTCCAAACGCCCTCGTTCAAGATAAATAAAAGGGTATTTATCTTTAACTTGCGGCAAGGTATCTCGAGTAACTTTAACCAGTAAACGAACTTTCTCTGACATACCTATTCCTTAGGTATTATTGTTACCCGACGGTCACGGTAGAGTTTATGCTCTCCAAATTGCAGGGGGACATCGTTTAAAGTAATAACCTCTCCTTCATGTTCACCCTGTAGAACCTTAAACACTGCCGTTCGTTTTTTATCTTCAGAAGCTGCTATTTGCTGTGCTTGATTCAGTGCCGCTTCTAGGTTGGGATAAATGCCTTGGCCAATAAACTCTGTAGGAACGCAGTTTTTACGACCGAGGTATAAGTCCCAAACGGGTGCTGTTAATGCTTCAGCTAAAATTTCTAACTCTGCTTTGTTGCCTTGCAAGGCAACCGCATAGGCCATGTCTTGCAAGTAATAGCGATAAGTCATTTTTGCACCACCCCCGACTGACTTCTTCCCATCACTCGTTTTAGGAATCAGCAAATTTTGCCAAGGGTCTTGGTCATCATAACCACTGCCAACCATGTGAAAATCACGTAACAAAGGTTCGCGCGTAACTGGCTCGCCTTCTTTGCCTTGGCGAACATAGGCCTCAACCACCATATCGCTATTTGCCCACTGTGCTAACCATTCCGTTTGTTTACCACCTGCACCTAAAGCACAGCATAATAAACCTAACACGCCCGATTTTGTCGGAAAGTCTAGGCTGTCACGGCGACCAAATTTGGAGTCATGCCCCCAAGCTTGTAGCGGTGCTTCTAGCCAAAGTAATAAATAAGGTTCACTCATAGCTCACCCCCATTACACATGGCTTTGTAGGTTTTCAATCAAGTTATCAATGCTGTAGTTTTCATCTTCACCCCATTCATAACCCGCTAACTTGCCAAATAATGAGCCAGTCATTTTCTCTTTTTTATCTAAATAGCCTTTAAGTTCTGCAACGCTGGACTGTAAAAAACCACCCTCTTTAGCACGTACTGCTGTTTCAAAAGGCACTTGCAAACCTTGGCCTTTTCTAACTAACACACGCGCAAACTCCCATGGGCTAGCACCCGACTGGGTAGTTTGACGCGCATTTGGAACTGCTACAAAAATAGCTTTGGTAAAGGCTTCTATGGCTGGTTTCAAATCAGCATCGTCACCCAAGGTTTGTGCCAATTGGCCAAGGTCTAAACTGATATAGCGGTAATAGGTGGCCGAGTTAAACTCTAAGCTTCCCATGTGGGCAGAACCAGGCTCTTCTTGTAGGTCATCAAGTGCAGTAAAAAACTCAACTTCATTAGTTACTTTGTGGGTAGAAATAGCATGAGAAAACGATGCAGCGGCTTCAACATTCATATCAGCAGCTTTAGCCACCATGCGACCAAACAAAGCAATATCTAAAGCATCATGGGCAGCATTAAGTGCTTTTTTAGCAACACGGCCGAGTTCTTTATCCTTAATCTTGCTGGCATCAAACTCTAGCTCTTTTGCGTAATCTGCAAAGGCAGCAGCTTCTGTTTCGCTAATAAAAAGTAACGTATCGTCGCTTAATACTTTGGCAATTTTTTCTGCATTAGCTGCTGCTTGTTCTTCATTAGCGCCAGCCGCTACACAAGCTTTATGTAACAAGGCTTCTACTTTCTTGGTACGAATACCTAACTTAATACCAAAATCTTGCATAGCTAAGCGAACTTGGCGCTTCCAGCACTGTGAGCTAACACGCGCACGAGGCGTACCGCCAACCACTGCTGACTTGGGCGCACCCACGTCATCACGGTTTAAGCAGGTAACGGGGAAAGATTGCAAAATATGGAATTCAATGCGGGTATTAGTGTAAGTATTTTTCATCGTTTTTTCCTATCTTTAAATTAAGCAAAAGGGTTTTCTAATAATGGAACGAGTTGTAGCAGCCCACAGCCAAAAGCACGGCCACGGCCTATGCCTTGACTAAAGCTGTTAATAAATTGTTGCTGGTCAGTAACCTGTAAAGTGCCTTGCACACTTGCCTGTGCCATTGTTATGGCGCGTTGGTTTTTATCTTTAAATTGCAACACATTAATGGAATCAACTTGTAACTGGTCAGGTAAAACCTCAAAGCCCCAGCTTGTTTTAGCACGTTCAGCAAACCAGCCATGTACGGCTTCTCTTCCTCGCACTGGTAGTAGCTTTTTGCTAGCACTATCGCGTTTTGTTGGGTTTACAATTACTTTGAAGCGATAATTTGAATGATGTAAGAAGCTGTCGCTAATGGCTTTGCTTTGCACTTCACCATATTCACCATCAATTTTTTCTTTAGGGGGGCGATTAGAAAGCAATAGTATTTTACGGCTTTTATAATCACCACCTTGTTCAGCATAAAGTATGCCACTGGTGTTACTTGCCTGTTTTTCTTGCTCGCTGCGCACATCTTCAAACAAGCTATAAACCACACGGTGAAGCGAATATGGATCGGTAATTTTTAACGCTTTTATAGCTTGGCGATCAAGGTGCAAAACACTGGCTACCAAAGTCATTCTTGCACCTCCGTAGATTTATCTTCGTCACGCTGGTTGTAAAAGTCTTTCGCCCAACGAATTTTGCTAGCCTCTCCAAAAAACCGTAGTTGACGAAGCAAGGCAGAAAAATCTATTGGTTGCCCTAACTTGCTATCAATTAACGTTAAAGTTGAGCGTAAAATTCGGCAGGCTTCTGCAACATCATGGCAAGCCAGCAAACGCCGCAAACGTGCTTTAGCTTGGTCACTGTACTTGTCTACCCCACCGGCTTCTGGGTAACAAGCGGCAATCGCTTTACCTAAAGGCAAACTTCCATTTTTTTCTGCTTTGCTTCTAGCAATTGCCGCCGCGATAGTTGCATAGGGGAGGCGCTCATAACTTTTTTCCAGATCAACCCAAGGCCCCAGTATTTCCCAGCTTTGGTATTCAGTCGCAGGGTTATCAGCACGGCGTAGCTTTGCAGCAAAACCTTTGTCTTTATTGCAACGGTCAATAATGTACTTAACGAACTGCTGTTCTTTAGTGATTTTTTTATCGGTTATTGCTTGTTGGTCTGCTTGCATGATGATTAAGCCTCCTGTGCCAAATATTTAAAATTGTTAGGGCGATGCTGTACCCAACAGTCCAGTTGCCTTGCTGTGCCTTTAGGGCAATAAAAGTCATAGGCTTGTTGTTGGTAGTTTGAGAACTTACGACGTAATTGTTGGCGCACTTTGTTGGTTTCTTCAGAAGGTTCACAGTTATCAACTAGTGTCTGAAAATCACGCTCGCATAACTGCCAAAATAACTGCGTAGCTTGGGCTGCTACCTTTGCTCCATCAACTTTTTGGTCTTTAAAGTAACCCATCACACGCCCGTAAAGATTTTTAGCAAGCGAGTCTAAAGCTTCCATTTCTTGTTTAAGCAAATTGAACCAAGGAACACCTAATCCTTCTGAGTCAAGCCAAACGACTGATTCAACAAAATCATCGCTTTGCTTAACTGATTGATCTCCAGAATTTCCAGTAACCTTTAAGCCACCTGACCAAACAGCAATTAAAGGAAAATTATCTCTAGCCCTTTCAATACTAATTTTCAAACCTAAGCTTTCAAAACCACTCGATGTATCAGCAGAAATAAAAGATAAAAGTCCTACCAATTCACGCCAAGGCCTTCTTTCTGGATCAACATATTTGGTTTTAATCTCTTTACCTGTTCTATTCAAAATAATACTAGGCTCAAACCAACCCTCTTTGGTGCTGAAGTAGCTTAATCCATCCATGTAATAAATCCCTTCACCGCTTAATAAAACAAAGCGGCTCAAGGCAATTAAAATAGAAAAATAAGTTTTTTTATAGTTATTAGCAGTGTCATCATTTTCAGTCTGAGGCATATTCTCCCAAGCTGGCCTACCCAAGCCTTCAGACCACATACCTGTATCTTCAATAGTTTTATGACTTAATAGATTTAGCCAAAGATCCGATAAAATTGAACCCGTAAAAATAAAATTATGTAAATATCCGACATAACCACCAATACTGGGACCTGCTTTAGCACTGTATTTATTACCAAGAACAGCACCGCCTAAAGAAACCATGTCTGCTTCAACTCGTTTACCGCCCAGAGCAAAGTTCATGACCGTTACAAGAAACAAAGCCTTGTCTATATCTGGCAAAGTTTTTTTCTGCAAAGTGTGGGATAGAAAAGTATTGTTATTGCTCGGTAAATCAGGATAAAAACCTGCACCGAACCCCTTAGGCTCTCCTAAAGTATTTGCTTCATCAATTTTAGATTTAATCTTTGCGCCAACTAATTTCTTTTTTGTTCTCGTCTCAATTAAGTTCAGTATTTGAGGCATTTGCAAAAAAGGTTTATCGCCATATAAATAAAAATGGTCGTGCCATTTTTCTAAATAGGCTAAACAATGCTTGGCTAAACCTTGCGCACCTAAAGCCTGCCACTCTTGCTCATCTTTGGGTGTAGCTGCTGCTTGCGCAATGGCTAATAGCAGTTTTAATAGAGCAATTTTTTGAACTGGATTACCTCCTAAACTACGAAACTCAGGCTGGCTAAATACTTGCCTTAGGCTTACCCTTCCCTGGTCGGTAATGGGTATCCAAGGCTCATCAATTAAGTTAAAGCGGTTTTCCATTGGTAACTCCTAGTTTTTGATTACCTGATAACCTAAATCATCTCGGTATTCCAAAGCGTATTTATCGTGAATAGTCATGTGCTCTATTCCTTTTAGTTCATCAGTTTCGGTTAGCAAAGCAACTCTTAATAAGCTTTCATCTTCAGACCAATCAGAGTTACCTAAGTAAAAACAATGCTGTAAACCAAAGTTTTTTAACAGCTGCATAGCTACTTGTTTGGGTGCATCAGCAATACGCACCGCCACAAGGTGCTGCATTAACTTGGCGGTATGTTTACGCCATTCGGCTCTGCTTAATTTAGAACGATTTAAAGGTAAAACAATTTGCTCACCTGTGGTTAAGACCAACACACCTGACTGACTATCTTGGTCGTATTTAATCGAACGCAAAATAAGCACATCAAAGTTATCAGCTTCGCTGTAGCGTGTTTGGGCTTTGCTTTCAGGCAAGGTAACACCCGTTTGTGCTAATGATATATTGGCTAACTGCTGTAATATTTGCTGCCCTTCTTTTAGCTCCATTAACCAACGCTCCATTGCGCCCTGCTCTGTGCGGCTTACATAAGTGTCTTCAATCAGTGGTCGAATATCATCGGGTAATCTAACTTGAGTTTTATCTTGCCAAACTTCTAAGCTGCGGCAGAGCACAAAAGGGCTATACACAAAAGCACTGGAACCAAATTCTGCTGTTGGGTTCTCTATTGCAGGTTCTAGTTTAGGCGCTAATAACCAAGCTTCTGGTTTAGCAAATGAACAACGAGGTGTATCTTCATGTCGCCACAAACGACCAAAGCGCTGCAATAACATATCTGTAGGTGCAAAGCGGCTCACCATAAAATCAGCATCTATATCTAAAGATTGTTCTAACACTTGCGTACCCACCAAAATTCGACCTTGCTGTTGGCGTTGTGGCCAGCCAGCTTTACCAAATAAACCTACCCACTTTTCTTCAATATTGTGACGATCATGTAAAGTGAAACGCGAATGCAGTAAACCGCAAGCTACGCCTAATTCGTTAGCGCGTGCAGCCAAATCAAGGTAACGTTCTTGTGCTTCTTTAACTGTATTTTCTATCCATAAAATTTGCTGGCCTTGTTCTGCACGTTTGAGTGCTTCTTCAAGGGCTAAGTCATTATTTTCTTGTAATGTTAGCTGTACTTGTCTCGATTCACCTTTAGGTATAACAACTTCTGTTACGGCTTGTGCTTGTTGAGGCAATGAAGTAATCAGTGGATAAGCCATCGAGCTAGTTTTACAACCAATAATTTGCTGGCGTCGCTCTTGGTTAAGGGTGGCACTTAGAATAATAACGGTACAATCCAGCTCTCGAAGCAGCTTCACCAAAGCGTCTAACAACGTGCCTGTATAGGCATCATAAGTATGCACTTCATCAAGAATTACGACTTTTCCAGCCAACCCAAAGGCACGAACAAAGCCGTGCTTTACGTGCATAGCTGCCATTAAAGCTTGGTCAATTGTACCCACAGCAAAAGGCGCTAAAAGTCCACGTTTAGCTTGATTAAACCAAGCACCACCTGGCCGTCCTTCTTCACCCATATCAGTGTCGTAAAGCCAAGCGTTAGCGTGCAACAGTAGTGAGCGTTGCTGGCAGTCTTCCGTTAGTATCTGGGCAAGAAAACCTTGAAAGCGTTCAAATATTTTATTGGAGGTAAGCTGGGTAGGAAGGGCAAAATAAACACCACTGGCACGGCCTGATACCAATTGTTGATAAGCAACATACAGTGCAGCTTCAGTTTTACCTAATCCCATGGGTGCTTCTAATACATAAACACCTGGGTTAGCTGCTTGCTCGATTAATAAGCTTTGTGCTTTTCGTGGCGAGAACCCAAAGACCTGCTCAAAACTTAAATCTTTTTTATAAGTGGGTTGTATAAAGCCAGCTTTATCAAGCGCCAAACTTATATTCTCTTGCCAGTTAGCTGTTGGGTCTTCAAAGTATTCGCCAGAGCCTATCCAGTCTGCCACTGTTGTTAAACCAGCTAATAAACGGGCTTGGGCATAAGACTCTATTTTTGGCCAGCTTTCTCCTAAAGCTTCTTTTAATGCAATAACCAGCTTTTCTCGTTCTTGCTGCCAAGCAGTACTACCAAAAACATCGTCGTTAGCTCGCTTACCAATGATAGGCGGTGTGAACCCATGGTGCTGGCCTAGAATTTCAGGAATATGCTCAGGTGCATTCATCGCCTTAACAGTTAGCTGGCTAACGCCCGCATGACCACCCCATTGTTTTTCTAAATCTGGATTAACATTAGGAATTAATGGCAAACCACAAGCACGCATCAGCTTGTTATAAAAAGTTGGACTAACTTTACCGACATCATGAGTAGCTGCAGTAAAAGCCGAACCAGAAGGGAAAAGATGCTTAGTAGGGAGGCGACGAATTATTTCACGTGCAACTTCACCAACTATATGACAGTGATTTTCTACACTACGGCCTAACTTAAAACCATACTCAGTTTCAAAAGTTTTAGCTGGGCAATCACTAAAACCAACGACATGAACCTCTGGTTTTGCTGTTATTATTTTTCGCCTTAACATAATCTTCCTTAATTTTTTTAAAAACAACTTCCCTACAATGCTAAAAAAATCAGTTAATTACAAGCCTGTATAAAAACACTGTAAACAAAACCGACAGTCTTTAGCTTTTATTTTGTAGTTTAATTAAAGTTAAGAAAACATCTCTATTAGAATGTTATGCCATTTTTTTATTGGAATTTCTCCCATCTTATTTCTTAATCTTTTTTTATCGACTGTACGAATCTGATCTAAAAGAATTCGGCAAGTTTTACCATTAAAAGTAACTTCTGGACGTGAGCCTAATGGTTGTCCTTTTGATGTGATTGGAGCAATGATTACTCTAGGTAAAGCATTATTCATATCATCGGGTGAAATGATTAAACAAGGTCGAGTTTTTTGAATTTCGGTACCCACTGTTGGATCTAGTTCTACCCAATAAACCTCGCCACGACTTACCACTCCCAATCCTCTTGCTCCGATTCTAGCTCTCTTAAATTAGCCAGTGGTTCGATGTCTTCATCAGGGTTATAGCCATCAAACCATCCCTTCCTTATCGGTGTAGAAGCCTTTAAAAGCAATACATCGCCATCTAAAGTAAGCTCAACTTCAGAGTTAATCTGAAGCTGTTCAATATAAGCTGAGGGGATAATAATGCCCTTAGAGTTTCCTATTTTTCTTAGTGGTGTCAGCATAACTGCCTCCTAAAAAATGTTGCAACATTGTTATTACAACAGTAGAAGGTTTTAGCTGGTTATGCAAGATTTAGTGAGTTCATTTAGATTGATTTTTCATCTGCTCAAAAGGACATCCACCTTTAATTCAGGTTATTAAGTTAAGCTGGCCTAATTTTAAGTGAGTGTCCTTTTAAGTTGTATTTGTTACTTATTTAGCTTTAA
This sequence comes from uncultured Marinospirillum sp., assembly GCA_947624795.1. Classification (GTDB taxonomy): domain Bacteria; phylum Pseudomonadota; class Gammaproteobacteria; order Pseudomonadales; family Halomonadaceae; genus Marinospirillum. The sequence goes on along the minus strand of CANQLY010000043.1, from coordinate 5,975 downwards.
ACGTAGTTGTGCAACTTCTTGAATAGAAAGCTCGATTATTGCTGCAATAGTCTGATCATTCAATTCCGTTTGCAAAACCATATTACGGGCTGTTTTTTTCACGCTGCTTTTCTATTCCCTTCTCGATTCCTTGCTCTATTCCATATTGCTCAACAGTATTGAAGTAAGGCATTTTAGCTGCTTTTCGACCGCTTTAACGGCTTCAAAGTAAAAAGCACTGGGTCGGTAGTTTTGGCTAGTATCAGCCAAGACTGCTAGGCTCACAACATCCACTTGATAGCGATTGAATAAGCGTGATCAGTAGGTCAGCATACGCCGTGCAAAAATGCCTTTTGGCTTAGGTGAACTTTGAATTTCAACATGAATTAGTAACCTTTCTTCAGTGCCATCTTGGTAATAAACTTTTACCAACTTATCGGTATAGCGGCGGCCTGTTTTGGCATCAACGGTAATTTTTTCAAGTTCACCATCTAGAAATTCATAGCCTTTGCTCCAATCCACTTCGTTATGAATGGCTGGAAATAGTAGCGCAAGAAATTCGTTAAAATACTTTTCTAAAGCTGCTTTCCAAGCACCATCATAATCAGAACGATTAGGTTTTAGGGGGGATTACCCTACATCCCTGTAAAATAATTCATCAACAATGCTAAACTTTTTAGCTAATTACAAGCCTGTAAAAAAACACTGTAACCAAAGTTGACCTTGGTTTTGGAGAAGTTTTTTTATTAGGTCAATAGCTTGCTGATAGGTTGTGTGTTCATCTTTATCAAACACACAATAAACCCTGTCGTAAGGGTCGCCTAAACGCTCTTGTTCTTGATACAGCTGTTTAGCACACTGAACGAGTGTTAAGGGTATTTATTTTGTGATAGTTTCTGGCATCAGTAAAATAATAAGGCTCTGTTTTGGTGCCTTCGCATACAATTAACACCTTGTCGTAGGGCGCTCGTTTGCTTTTATTACGTGCAAGCTGCTTAACGCTTTTAGCTTTTCTTTTATGAAATAAGTCTTCAGAACCCATAGCTAGCCTTTAAATAATATCCTTTACAAAAGGTACTGCTCCATAGCGTCCGCTTAGATATGCAGCTTCTAAATTTTCACGCCCTTTACGTGCACTAAAATCTGTTAAAGGATAAAGCTTGGTTGCCTGCTGTTTATCTTTTTCACAAAACCACACTTGGTCGCGCCGAAAAATCTCTTGGCTTAGTTGGTTGGTATCATGGGTGGTAAAAATGAGCTGGGCATTATGGGGGTTAGTTTCTGGGTTATGAAAGAGTTGCAGAAGCAAACCAACCAAATGAGTGTGTAAGCTGTTATTGAGTTCATCTACAAATAGTACTAATCCATTATCAAGCACATCTAACCAAGGCCCAATTAAACTAAAAAGTTTTTGCGTTCCGTCTGACTCTTCTTCAAAGCTAAACTCTACAGGCTGTTTTGTATTATCTAAACGCTGGGTTTTTACAGTTAAAACCTCTTGTTGCTTTGAGCCTTGTAAAATAATTTCACGCAGCTTTTGTGGCATATCTTCTGGAAAGCTCTCTTCTAACGGCGTACTTTCAACTCGAATATCTGACAAGTTAATATCTGCCGCTTGCATAAACTTTAAAACTTTTTCTTTATTGCCTTCTTGTACCCTATTGGCGGTAAAGTGCGGTGTTGTGCCATCAATTCCAATAAACTGCAAGCTTTCACTAAACCAGTCAAAAATGGGTTGTAGTTGTTGGCTATTTAACTGTACAGCGGTTGATAAAAATAGCGCATTTTCACGTGTTGTCTTTTGCCATAATGTTTTTTCACCTTGCAAATGGTTGCCGAACTTCCAAACGTGCTCTTGGTTGCTTTCATCCCAAGCACGTTGAAACCATTGTTGCGCCTGCCCTTTGGGAAAGGCAAACAGCCACTCATCGTGAATGCGTGTACTGCTAGCTGAAAAGCCATACTGATAGCGCACACCAGCAGCAATAAACTGCACTTCAAATTCAGAGGGCGCATTACGCAAGTTCGCATCTAAACGGAAAGGGGTTAAACCTAGCTTATTGCCGCGTTGTTTAGTGGCTGAATGAACGACTAAATGGCGCATAGCCACCAATGCCATTAAAAAATTAGATTTCCCGCTAGAGTTTGCACCGTAAATAAGTGCGGACTTTAATACCCTATGTTTGCGGTTGGCTTTAACTTCAGCAACGTTCAGTGTTTCGTGTTCTTTACCGCTATTTGCTACCAAGCTAAATACCTGCTTTTCAGCAAAAGAAAGGTAGTTAGCAACAGATGCTTCTAACAGCATGGTCATACCTCTTAACTAGAATAGTTATTGTAGAAGCAATACTAGCACTTCAAACGTAAAAAATAGAGTTTTTTGGTAGAAAACGGCAAAAAGATATTGCTTTAACTTTCTACTCGATAGTTTCTGCTGAAATTAAACGCAACTCTAGTGCTGGTGTTAGCTACCCAGCACTTAGTCCTCAACTAATAAGAAGTCACTGCTGTATCTCTTGCTAACCTAAAAAGAAATGATTATTTGGGCTTTCAAATTAAGCTTCAGCCATTCCTGTTGCTTCTGCATAGCGTTGAAATAAGCACTGCACCCGCTCCATTGGTGAGTTAAACGCCTTGGCTTGATAAAGTTTATCGACTGCTTTATCTAAGCCGCTGTGGGCTTTACGCAAGGTGGGTGGCATTAAATCTGGGTCGTATAAATCGGCTAAAGAGGTTTGTGGGTCTTTATCAAATTCTGTTTGCCTAGCAACTAATACAGCTTGGGCTAGTTTTTCTATTTGTTGTTTTTGTTTATCGGTTACTTCAGGCCAAGGGAAGTTGTTGTAAACTAATTTTGCTGAATATTGATAATCACTTTTTAATCGACCAGTTACTACTCGCATCCAATCCATGTGCATTTGGCTGGTTAAAATACCAAACTCATATTGCGTGGCATTTGGAATCATTTGTAATTTATTACTAGCAATAATACCTGAATTAAAATAACCAATTGGTATGTATATTCTTCTTTCTGAGGATACTTCTGGTATAGCTAAAAAACTTGTTTTAGGTTGTCTGATTTCATCGAATAGCCAAGGTGTGTCTGCTTTTCTACGTGTAGCTTCTTTTGTGCTGGCAAGACGCATCTGTTTTACATTTTCAATACGTGTTTTTATTGCTGGTATTTGCATTAGTGTCCGTAGTTCTTTTGTACTTGCCTCTACAAACCAAAGGCAGTAACGCTCTCCATTATTTAAAAACTCCTGAGAACCAAGAATAGGTTTAATCCATTGCTCAAGGCTTAAGTTTTCACTTAAAATTAGATTTTTTTCTTGGGCATCAAGTAAAAGATTACCACCATCTGTAGGTTGACTTCCCTTAGTCATAATTGAAACACTGGATAATGGCTTAGTTCTATTGGTAATAACTAAGTTAGGGGCATTTACTAGGTAAGGGTTTATATTTTCTGCTTGAATCGCTTCAGCTTCACCCTTAATGTCCGCATAATTAAATAAATATTTTTTTTGCTTATCAAAATGAGCATAGCCAACAACAATACAATGTACTGCTGCTCTACCTCTTGCATCATTACTCCAAGCAAAAGTTCGGTGTGCAAAATTTATTTTAATACCTAGGTCTAACATTGGCTGCCATAAAAGACTAACTTGTTCACCCATGCAAATAGAGTTAGTCGTAACAAATGCTGTTTCTATCTTAGTTGCTAACGTAAATTTTGCAGCTTTAAAAAACCAGCTGGTTACAAAATCTAGCTTCTTAACATTTTTCATACCTAAGAAAACAGCTTCTTGCGCGGCTGACTGTTCTGCACTTCGATACACATAGCCTACAAACGGTGGATTACCAATTATGTAACTTAAATCTTTTGGCTGAACAACCTCTGCCCAATCTAATGTCAGCGCATTGTCATAATGAATATTAGCGTGTTCTTTTAAGGGTAATAAATCGGGTTCTTTACCAAAGGCTTTAGCAAACTCTACGTTCATTTGGTGCTGGGTTAACCACATGGCAACTTCGGCAATGCGTGCAGGCCATTCGTCTATTTCAATGCCATAAAAGTTATCAAGTGGCACTTGGGGCTGAATTTCTAAAGCCAAAGCAGCAGAACCGCCATGCTGCGCTTCAAAAACTTTTAGCTCTAAGCGACGCAGTTCACGGTAGGTAACAATTAAGAAGTTGCCGCAGCCACAAGCAGGGTCTAAAAATTTAAGATTTCTTAACTTACCAACAAACTCCATTAAACGTTTGTTGCGTGTATTTTTAACTTTCAGCTCAAGTATTTGGTCTAGGTCTGCTTTCAAATCGTCTAAAAATAAAGGCTCAATAACCTTTAAAATATTTTGCTCACTAGTGTAATGCGCCCCAAGGTTACGCCGTGTTTCTTTATTCATAATGCTTTGAAACAAGCTACCAAAAATTGCAGGGCTAATTTCTTTCCAGTTAAATAAACAGCAGCTAATTAGCATTTCTCGCATTTCTGCCGTGAAACTAGGCATATCAATGCGTTCTTTAAATAGCTGACCATTTACATAAGGAAAATCTGCCTGCTCTTCAGAAAGGGCTTTACTGCGTTTGCTAGGTGGCGTGTCCAGCGTTTGAAATATTTTTTGCAGGTGCATTTCTGTATCGCTGCCGTCTTCACGGGTAAAGTTCAGCATATAAAGCACCAATTGCCTTGGGTTAAATACACCCGTGTCTTCGGCAAAAAGGCAGAATAAAACACGCACCATAAACACTTGCAAGGCATGGCCTTCAAAACCACTGTCACGCAAACTGTCGTACAAATCACCTAGCAACAAAGCCGCTTTTTCGTTCAGCTCAAATTCGCTGATCTGCTGCATATCTTTGCCGTGCATAAAGCCAAAAAGGTCTAAGTTATCGGGCAGTTCAGCCAGTGGAAAATTATGTTCTTCGCTTGTTTCAACATTGTGTAAACGAAAACTTTGTAAATCACAAACAAGAATATAAACCGGCTTATCTTGATCATCGAGCCGCTTTAAATAGCCCACTGCTTGCTGGAAAGCTTCATCTAAATTTTTTCCAGCAGATTTCATTTCTACCAAGAGCGTGCCAGGCCATAGTAAATCAATGCGCTTACTTGACTGATCACCGTCTGTTTTTACTGCTAACTCAAAAGAACCTACGGTTTTACGTTGAATTTCAAAGATAGCAAAAAAATCATTTAAAAAACTTTGCGCTTCTGCATTTTCTTTAACATCATCTTGATGGTCTAAAACGAACTGGTGAGCACGGCTACGAAGCATATTGATGGGTAAGGCCATTGGGCACATTCCTTGTTTATATGAGTAAGCAGTTAGTAAAAATAGTAAGTATACTTAAACAATGCAATCTTTAGTTGCCCTAACAGGCTAGCCAATAAAACCAGCAAAGCAGCAACCACCCCTGCCTTGCTAAGCTCTACTTACATTTTAACGCCTATTTAGTGTATTCTTAGACGTTATCTTTTCTAATTTATGTAACTGACAAGCCGAGACAAAATGGACACCCAGATCCCCGACTATCAACCCAGTCTACTGGAGCAACAGGCTCAGAGCTTCTGGGATAAAAATCAGTGTTTTAAAGCCATTGAAGACGCTAGCCGCGAAAAATTCTATTGCCTTTCTATGTTTCCCTACCCTAGCGGTAAGCTACACATAGGGCATGTGCGTAACTACACCATTGGCGATGTCATCAGCCGTTTTCAGCGCCTGCAAGGTAAGAATGTTATGCAGCCTATGGGCTGGGATGCTTTTGGCCTGCCTGCTGAAAATGCTGCTATTCAAAATAAAGTAGCACCCGGCAAGTGGACTAAGCAAAACATTGCCTATATGCGCGACCAGCTAAAATCTTTAGGTTTTGCTTATGATTGGAGCCGTGAGTTTGCTACCTGCGACCCTTCTTATTACAAGTGGGAGCAGTGGTTTTTTGGCAAGCTAATTGAAAAAGGCTTGGTTTACAAAAAGAACGCTATGGTGAAC
>CANQLY010000042.1 GCA_947624795.1 uncultured Marinospirillum sp. | reverse complement strand
AGTTTTTTTTCTTTCCTGCGGAAATATCTGTAAAGCAATCCTGTTGCGCCGCGATTCAGTACACGGCCCATTTAACGGTACGATTAGCGTGGATGCAGACAATGATGCGCTGATTGTTAATGGTAACTACATACAATTTATTTACGCCAACTCACCTAGCGAAGTCGATTACACCCAACACGGTATTGAAGATGCGTTGGTGGTTGATAATACGGGTATTTGGCGTGATGAAGCCGGCTTAGGTCAGCACTTAGAATGCAAAGGTGCGAGCCGTGCTGTATTAACGGCACCGGGTAAAGGCGCGATTAAAAATATTGTTTACGGTATTAACCACGGCGACATTAAAGACAGCGATAAAATTATTTCAGCAGCATCTTGCACTACCAATGCCATTGTTCCTGTTTTAAAAGCAGTGAACGATAAATTTGGTGTTATTAGCGGCCACGTAGAAACAGTGCATGCTTACACTAACGACCAAAACCTAATTGATAACTTTCATAAAGGTGACCGTCGGGGCCGTGCAGCAGCGATGAACATGGTTCTAACCGAAACGGGTGCTGCTAAAGCCGTTGCTAAAGCACTGCCTGAATTGGCTGGCAAGCTAACTGGTAATGCTATTCGTGTGCCTATTCCTAACGTTTCTATGGCAATTCTTAACCTAACTATGGAAAAAGAAAGCACGCCTGAAGAAATGAATGACTACCTAAGCTGGGCTTCTTTGTATTCGCCTATGCAAAAGCAAATTGATTTTGTTGATTCAAATGAAGTGGTGTCTTCTGACTTTGTTGGTAACCGCCATGCAGGTATTGTGGATGCTAAAGCGACCATTGTCAGTGGTAAGCAAGCGGTGCTTTATGTTTGGTATGATAATGAATTTGGTTATAGCTGTCAGGTAGTTAGAATTTTACAAGAAATTTCGCATGTGAAATTCCCTTACTTCCCTGCAGACCGCGGTTAATCAAGTGTTCAGCTAATAAAAGGCTGTATGCTTGTGCGTACAGCCTTTTTTTTACTAGATGCTTAATTCATCCTAGAGTCGGGTAGCGTTTGCAGACTAGGGTCTTTATAATGCAAGCATTTTTAAGTAAACGCATGTGCGACAAAAAGACGCTGACGGCTGAGCTTAGTTTTTGAGTTCATAAGCCTTTGAGTTCATAAGCTTGTAAGCTTGTTAGTGCAAACCACTGAAGTAGTAAGTAGCCAGTGGAAACTGTTTTTCAGATGTAAAACCTTAGCTTTAAAAAGCTTTATCTTTAACTTGGTGATTGGGCGTGACCTATGATAAAAATCAAGCGTGGCCTTGATCTACCCATCGCCGGTGCACCTAAGCAGTCCATTACGGACGGCAAGAAAGTGCACTCCGTTGCAGTCCTTGGACCGGACTATGTTGGTATGAAGCCAACTATGCTGGTTCAGGAAGGTGACAAGGTGAAATTGGGTCAGATCCTCTTTACGGATAAAAAAACCGCCGGTGTGAATTACACAGCACCTGCGGCAGGGACGGTAATAGCCATTAATCGTGGCCAGCGCCGTGTACTGCAATCCGTAGTGATAGAAATAGCAACACAGGAAGAAGCTGAAGAATTCACGGCTTACAGTGAAGATCAGCTGTCAGAGATTTCTGGCGAGCAAGTTAGGCAGCAATTAATTGCTTCTGGCTTATGGGCTGCATTAAGAACACGGCCGTTTAGCCGCGTTCCTGCACCTGAAGCAACGCCGAATTCAATTTTTGTAACTGCAATCGATACCCACCCGTTAGCTGCTGATCCTGCGATTATTATTGCCGATCAAAAACAAGCTTTCTTGGCGGGTTTAAAAGTGATTAGCAAGCTTACAGCAGGCAAGGTATTTGTTTGTAAAGAAACAGGGAAAGATATTCCTGTTATTACAGATAACAACCTTGAAATGGCTGAATTTGAAGGTGTTCACCCAGCAGGTTTAGTGGGAACCCACATTCACTTTCTAGACCCTGTTAGTGCCGGTAAGCAAGTCTGGCACTTAAATTATCAAGAAGTGATTGCCTATGGTCAGCTGTTTTTAACTGGTCGGGTTAATCCTAACCGTGTTATTGCACTGGCAGGCCCTCAGGTAAAAGAGCCACGCTTAGTAAGAACACGAGTGGGCGCTAATCTTGATGAGTTATTAGCAGGTGAACTGACCACGGCAACCGTTTCTCATGTCATTTCTGGTTCGGTTTTTGGTGGGCACACTGCTGAAGGTGTGATGGGCTATTTGGGTTGCCATCATAACCAAGTCAGTGTTTTGCAAAATGGTAGTGATCGTCGCTTTATGGGTTGGTTAACGCCTGGATTACCAGGTACTAATCACCACTCAGTCACGGGCATTTACGTTTCAAGTTTCCTTGGTTTAGGCGAGCGCTTTGCGCCAACGACTACCACCAATGGTTCTGAACGTGCCATGGTGCCGCTGGGTTCTTATGAAAAAGTGATGCCACTCGATATTCTGCCTACTCAACTTTTACGCTCACTGATTGTGGGTGATATTGAAGTTGCGATGCAGTTAGGCTGTTTGGAACTCGATGAAGAAGACCTTGCCTTGTGCACTTATGTTTGCCCTGGTAAATACGAATACGGTCCAATTCTGCGTGATAACCTAACGCTGATTGAGAAGGAGGGCTAACTGAATGAAGGCATTACGTAATCTTCTTGACAAAATGGAACCGCATTTTCATAAGGGTGGACGTTATGAAAGCTGGTATGCGCTCTATGAAGCAGCCGATACGATTTTTTATACACCGCCAAGCATTGCTAAAACAACCGCGTTTGTGCGTGATGGTATCGACTTAAAACGCATGATGATCACGGTGTGGCTTTGTACCTTTCCTGCCATGTTTTTTGGTATGTGGAATACAGGTTTACAAGCCAACCTAGCCATTGATGCAGGTTTTGGTTCTTTAGGTGGTTTGCGTGAAAGTTTTATTACTCTTTTGGGCGCAAGTAGCTATGACCCAACGAGTATGTGGGACAATATTATTCACGGTGCCACCTATTTTATTCCCATTTATGCCGTCACCTTTATTGTGGGTGGCTTTTGGGAAGTGCTGTTTGCTATGCGTCGTGGGCATGAAGTTAACGAAGGTTTCTTTGTTACTTCCATCCTATTTGCGCTAATTCTTCCTGCCACCATTCCTTTGTGGCAAGTGGGTTTAGGTATTACCTTTGGTATTGTCATTGGTAAAGAAATTTTTGGCGGAACTGGCAAAAACTTTCTTAACCCAGCACTGACTGGCCGTGCGTTCCTTTATTTTGCTTACCCTGCACAAATTTCAGGTGATGCAATTTGGGTGGCAGCTGATGGCTATACAGGTTCTACGGCTTTATCGATGGCCTTCCAAGATGGCATGGCAACCTTGCAGCAGAATTTAAGCTGGTGGGATGCTTTTGTTGGTGTTATGCCAGGTTCTGTGGGTGAAACGTCAACCTTGGCTATCTTTATTGGCGGTGCTGTATTGCTATTAACCCGCATCGCCTCTTGGCGCATTATGTCGGGTGTTATGTTGGGCATGATGGCAACCGCCACTTTGTTTAACATGATTGGCTCAGAAACCAACAATATGTTTGCTATGGAATGGTACTGGCACCTAGTTACTGGTGGCTTTGCTTTTGGTATGGTGTTTATGGCGACCGACCCTGTGTCAGCTTCCATGACCGACAAAGGTAAGCTAGTATTTGGTGCGCTTATTGGTGTGATGACTGTTTTGATACGTGTGGTTAACCCAGCTTTCCCAGAAGGCATCATGCTGGCAATTTTATTTGCTAACTTGTTCGCCCCACTGATCGATAGTTTAGTGGTTAAAGCCAATATCAAGCGGAGGGTATTGCGCAATGTCTAAAAGTAATGACTCCATCAAAAAGACTCTAACAGTTGCTTTTGTTCTTTGTTTAGTTTGTGCGGTGATTGTTTCGGTATCAGCTGTTGCTTTAAAGCCACAACAAGTGGCTAATCAAGAGCTTGACCGCCGTAGCAATATTCTTATTGCAGCTGGCTTAATCACTGCACAAGAAGCAACTAAAGAACGCATTACTGAAGAGTTTGCAAAAATTCAGGTGAAAGTGGTTGATTTGCGTACCGGTCAGTTCACTAACGATGTTAGTGCTGCTGATTATGACCAAGTGCGTGCCTCCAAAGACCCTGCACAATCTTTTGCTTTAAATAAAATGGCCATTGGTGTGAACCGCCTAGAAAACTACGGCTTGGTTTACCTTGTGGGTAATGAAGCAAATCCTGATCGCATCATTCTTCCGGTGCGTGGCCCTGGTTTATGGTCAACTCTCTATGGCTTTTTGGCTTTAGAAGGTGATGGTAACACCATCGCAGGTATGGGTTTTTATCAGCATGCTGAAACCCCAGGCCTAGGTGGTGAGGTTGATAACCCTAACTGGAAAGCGCAGTGGCCGGGTAAGAAAACCTTCAGCGGTGACACTATGCAGCCTCAGTTAGGTTTGTCTAAAACCCCTGATGGTGTACATGAAGTGGATACCTTATCAGGTGCAACCTTAACTGCGCGTGGTGTAACTAATCTGTTGCAGTTTTGGGTAAGCGACAAAGCCTATGGTTCATTCCTAGCTAAATTTCGTCAGGGAGGTGCATAACGATGTCTAAAGATAGCGTTAAAGGCGTGCTGATTAGCCCTATACTTAAGAACAACCCGATTGCACTACAGGTTTTGGGTGTTTGTTCGGCACTTGCTGTAACTACCAGTATGCAGGTCGCAGTGGTTATGACAGTGGCAGTTATGTTTGTTACTGCTTTTTCTAACTTCTTCGTCTCGCTGATTCGTAACCATATCCCTAGTAGCATTCGTATTATTGTGCAGATGACCATTATTGCCTCTTTGGTGATTGTGGTTGACCAGCTACTAAAAGCCTATGCTTATGATACGAGCCGTCAGCTTTCAGTATTTGTTGGCCTTATTATTACTAACTGCATTGTTATGGGGCGTGCTGAAGCTTATGCCATGCAAAATGGCCCAATAATGAGCTTTTGGGATGGTATAGGCAACGGTGCTGGTTATGGTCTTGTGCTATTAATTGTGGGTGCTATTCGTGAAATCTTTGGTGCAGGTAGCTTCTTTGGTATGCAGCTGCTGTCGTTAACTAAAGATGGTGGCTGGTATTTACCTAATGGTTTATTGCTATTACCACCCTCAGCTTTCTTTATTATTGGTTTGCTGATTTGGGCGCTACGTTCATGGCAGCCAGAGCAAAATGAGATTCCTGAGTTTAAGATTACTGCAAATACTAAATCAGGGGAGGCGATGTAATCATGTTAGAACATTACTTATCGCTGTTTATCACGGCTGTGTTTGTTGAAAACATGGCACTTGCCTTCTTCTTAGGTATGTGTACCTTTTTGGCTTTGTCTAAAAAAGTGGATGCAGCCTTTGGTTTAGGTATTGCCGTTGTTGTTGTGCTTGCTATTACTGTACCGGTTAACAACTTAATTTATAATCTGTTGTTGCGTGAAGGTGCACTAGCTTGGACAGGCATTGAAGGCGCAGAGCAAATCGACTTGTCTTTTCTAGGACTTTTAAGCTATATCGGCGTTATTGCTGCATTAGTGCAAATCCTTGAAATGTTCCTCGAAAAATTTGTGCCCGCACTTTACAACGCCTTGGGCGTTTTCTTACCACTGATTACTGTGAACTGCGCCATCATGGGTGCGTCACTTTTCATGGTAGAACGTGATTACAACTTTGCTGAATCGGTTGTTTACGGTACGGGTGCAGGCATTGGTTGGGCATTAGCGATTGTTGCTCTAGCCGGTATTCGTGAGAAGCTAAAATACAGCGATGTGCCAGCAGGACTCCAAGGCCTAGGCATCACCTTTATTGTGGTGGGTCTAATGTCATTGGGCTTTATGTCCTTCTCCGGCATTCAGCTATAAAAGGGAAATAACATGGTCGACTCTACAATCATTCTGCTTGGCGTCGTCATGTTCACCATTATCGTGATTAGTCTCGTTTTGGTGATCCTGGCAGCGCGTAGTAAACTCGTAAGTACGGGCGATGTCACTATTGAAATTAACGGTGACCCAGCCCACACCTTAGTCACTGCCGCCGGTGGTAGACTGCTTAACACCCTAGCAGCGAATGGCATCTTTTTGTCTTCAGCTTGTGGCGGTGGTGGTACCTGTGCTCAGTGTACTTGTAAGGTAATGGAAGGTGGTGGTTCAATACTGCCAACGGAAGAATCCGCTTTCACCATGCGCCAAAAGAAAGATGGCTGGCGCTTATCTTGCCAAGTACCTGTTAAGCAAGACATGAAAATTGAAGTCGATGAAGAAATTTTCGGCGTTAAAAAGTGGACTTGTGAAGTGGTATCTAACCCCAACGTGGCCACCTTTATTAAAGAACTAACGCTTAAGTTGCCTGAAGGTGAAAACGTAGACTTCCGTGCGGGTGGTTATGTGCAGTTAGAATGCCCCCCTTATGAAATTCCTTACAAGAATTTTGATATTCAAGAAGAGTTTCATGGCGATTGGGACAAGTTCGATATCTGGCGTTACGTGGCTGTAAACAACGAAACCACCATTCGTGCTTACTCCATGGCTAACTACCCAGAAGAGCGTGGCCTAGTGAAGTTCAATATTCGTATTGCAACACCACCGCCGGGTCGTGACGATGTGCCACCCGGCATTATGTCTTCTTACGTGTTTAACCTTAAGCCAGGCGATACCATTGATGTTTACGGGCCTTTTGGTGAGTTCTTTGCTAAAGATACCGATGCAGAAATGGTCTTTGTTGGTGGTGGTGCGGGTATGGCACCCATGCGTTCGCACATCTTCGACCAGCTTAAGCGCTTAAACTCTAAGCGTAAAATTAGCTTCTGGTACGGTGCACGTTCACTGCGCGAAGCTTTTTATGTTGAAGAGTTTGACCAGCTAGCTAAAGAAAATGAAAACTTCACTTGGCACCTAGCCTTGTCCGATCCTTTACCAGAAGATAACTGGGAAGGTGCTACAGGTTTTATTCATAACGTTTTGTTTGAAAACTACCTAAAAGACCACCCAGCGCCTGAAGACTGCGAATTCTACATGTGCGGCCCACCCATGATGAACGCAGCAGTTATTAAGCTGTTAGAAGACTTAGGTGTAGAGCCAGAAAACGTGCTACTTGATGACTTTGGTGGTTAATGACTCTAACTATTTTATGTAACTTTTGTAACATTGAAAATAGCTAGTAGAATGGGGTTGTCTCTATAACCAGAGGCAACCCTTTTTTGCTTTAAGGTTAGGGGATTATTTTAATCAGTAGCTTTATTTATTTAATTAGTAGCTTTAGAGGAATTCACTATGCAAATCTTCTTACTTAGCGCACTTGTACTTGGCACCATTATGTTAATTATGTCGGTGGGTGTCATTATGGGGCGTAAGCCAATTACCGGCTCTTGCGGTGGCATGAGCGCCCTTGGCATGGAAGTCGCCTGTGATATTTGTGGTGGCGATCAGACCATTTGTGAAACAGAATCACAAAAAAGCTTAGGCTATGATGTTGCAAAAAAGTAGCGCATTTAATTTATTTATGATTAGTAACAAAAGAGTTATTAAAATAGAAGACTAAGGGGTAGTTAATGGCCGTTTATAATTATGACGTGATTGTTATTGGGACAGGCCCTGCGGGTGAAGGCGCTGCCATGAACGCAGTTAAGCATGGCAAAAAAGTTGCTGTTGTTGAACAGCAGCGTTCAGTTGGCGGCAATTGCACTCACAAAGGCACCATTCCATCTAAAGCCCTACGCCACGCCGTAAAACAAATTATTCAATTCAACACTAACCGGATGTTTCGTGAAATAGGCGAACCCCGCTGGTTTTCTTTTCCTAAGGTGTTGGAGCGTTCTAAGCGAGTCATTGAAAAACAAGTTACTTTGCGCACTGGGTTTTATGCCCGTAACCGTGCTGATGTTTTTTTTGGCACCGCCCGTTTTGTTGATCCTAATACCATTGAAGTTAGGGATCATCACGACGGTATCGAGTTTTTAAAAGCGCAAAAAATTATCATTGCAACCGGTTCAAGGCCTTACCGTCCGGCTGACATTAATTTTGATCATCCACGCATCTACTGTTCTGATTCCATTTTAGAGCTTTCGCACACGCCCCGCTCCATCATTATTTATGGTGCAGGTGTTATTGGTTGTGAATATGCCTCTATTTTTAGCGGCTTAGGCGTTAAGGTTGATTTGATTGATAACCGTGACCGTTTGTTGTCATTTTTAGATGATGAAATTTCTAATAGCCTAAGTTATCACCTACGCAATAATGGCGTGTTAATAAGGCATAACGAAGAATACGAAAAAGTGGAAGTGGTCGAGCAGGGTGTGGCGCTTCACTTAAAAAGTGGTAAACGCTTACGTGCTGACGCCTTTATGTGGTGTAACGGGCGCACCGGTAATACTGCTGAACTTGCATTAGAAAACATTGGCATAGAAGCCAATTCGCGAGGTCAGTTATCAGTGGATGATCACTACCGCACTAGCATTCCACACATTTATGCTGTGGGTGATGTGATTGGTTGGCCAAGCCTTGCTTCGGCATCTTATGATCAGGGCCGTTCAGCCGCTGCTGATTTCTTAGATGAACCTGACTTTCGTTTTGTAGATAACGTGCCTACTGGCATCTACACCATTCCTGAAATTAGTTCGTTAGGTAAAACAGAGCGTGAGCTGACCGAAGAAAAAATTCCTTATGAAGTAGGGCAGGCTTTTTTCCGTACCCTAGCTAGAGCACAAATTACGAGTGAACCTGTGGGGATGTTAAAAATTCTCTTTCACAGAGAAACACTGCAAATTTTGGGCATTCACTGCTTTGGTGACCAAGCCTCAGAAATTGTTCACATAGGTCAGGCGATTATGCTTCAAAAAGGTGAAGCCAATACCTTGAAATACTTTGTGAACACCACCTTCAATTACCCAACCATGGCAGAGGCTTACCGTGTGGCCGCTATTAATGGTTTAAATCGGGTGTTTTAGTTTAGCTTTTGTACCTAAAGACTCTTATGCTCGGCAAAAAAGCGTCATCTTCTAGCTGAGCATCAGAGCGTTTAGCCCGTGTACGCTTTTCAGGTGCTGTAGCGCTTGGAATGTTAAAGGGTGGCAATACTGCCTCTTTTGCCAGAATAAATAAAGGCATAGCAATATTCATGGCTTGCCTATCGGGTAGGCCGGGCAGTTGATTTTCAAAAAACAAATTAGCCCGCATTAATGGGGCTTGGTTTTGTACCTGAGCTAAAGGCGTATTTTCAGCAATGCTTGCCATTTTTTGTAACTGCAACTTAATGTGCGGCGCTTCTGTGTTCATCTGTTCTAAACGGTCAATGGCTTCTTGGTAGGTTAAGCGCCGAATGCTGCGTCCGCTAGAATACCAACTAAACCTGACTTGCCTTAAAGGCGTTGTGCAGCTAGGAATGTGTCGCCAGCATTGCTTTAAATGCAGGCGGGCTAAACCTTCTGCCGATAAATGTGCATGCAGTTTTGGGTGCCTTGCGACTAAACTTTTGCGTGCATCGTTTAGTAATTCAGGGCTTTCACGGCGAATGGCATCAATGGCGCCAGAAAAAGCCACCTTGGCATGATTCACTTCCCCTAACTGCTGCCAAATTTTCTCGTTACACATCACCAATCCTGGGTAACTGCGGGTGACTCGCCCGTCTTGGCCATCAACATACCATAAATCTAGTAAAGCAAAAGCTAGGCGCTCACGGCTAGCCGCCTCTGTTTCACAGCCCATTATCCAGCAAGGTAGTTGTGCTTTTTCTAGTAATTTCACAAGGCTAGTTAAATTAGCCACCAGCGATTCAAAACAATGATCTAACTGAGAAAGTAGACGGTAGTGTGTACTCATTCAAATATCCTTTACAATGTGGCTCAAAATTCGTTAAGGAAGTAGCTTTTTATGGCCTCTCTACCCCTTCTGATTGGACTGCGCTATACCCGTGCTAAACGCAGGAATCATTTTATATCGTTTATCTCACTCACTTCCATGCTAGGCATGATGCTTGGTGTTGCTGTATTGATACTGGTGCTGTCAGTAATGAATGGTTTTGACCGTGAGTTACGTGAACGCATTCTAGGCATGGTGCCGCATCTGGCCATTAAAAACTATCAAGATTTTTCTAATTGGCAAGCCGTTGCCAAAACACTGGGCGAGCACCCTGACGTTGTGGGCGTTGCACCTTTTGTTAATGGTCAGGGCATGTTGATTCACGAAGGTTATAACCGAGGTGCGCTGGTAGCTGGTATTTTACCGGACTATGAAAACCAAGTATCCATTGTGGGTCAACACTTGCAAGCAGGCATTACTTTAGATGCTTTGCAGCCGGGTGAATACGGTATTTTGTTGGGTGATTTATTGGCTCGCTTTCTAAGGGTGAATGCAGGCGACAAGGTAACTTTGTTATTACCTGAAGCATCCATTACGCCTGCAGGTGTTTTTCCACGCCTTAAACGCTTTACTGTGCTAGGCACTTTTAAAGTGGGTGCTGAACTTGATGGTAACCTTGCTTATGTGCACATGAGCGATATGCAAACCTTAATGCGTTTAGATAACAACATTGAAGGGCTGCGTTTACAGCTTGATGACCTGTTTCAAGCCACCCGCTTAACGCAAGCATTGGTTGACCAGCTAGGTTATCCGTTCAGAGGCCAAGACTGGACGCAAAGCCAAGGCAACTTGTTTCAAGCCATACAAATGGAAAAGCGCATGATTGGTTTGTTGCTGATGATTATTGTGGCAGTAGCGGCGTTTAATATTGTTTCAACACTGGTGATGGTGGTGACTGATAAGCAAGCCGACATTGCTATTTTACGCACACTAGGCGCAAGCCCCGGCACCATTATGCGTATATTTATGGTGCAAGGTTTAACCATCGGCGTGGTCGGAACCTTGGTTGGCGTGGCTTTAGGTATACTGCTGGCGCTGAATGTTAGTGATTTGGTTTTGTGGTTAGAAGGCATGTTAGGCATTCAGTTTTTAGATGCCAATGTGTATTTTATTAATTACTTGCCTTCAGAGCTGCGTTGGGACGATGTGCGTTTTATTACTATTTCTGCCTTATTATTAAGTTTGCTATCAACACTTTACCCAGCATGGCGTGCTTCTAAAATTCAACCTGCCGAAGCCTTGCGCTACGACTAATTTAAGGATACTTGTTCTTTATGACGCAAATCATGCCTAACTCAACCAAAGCGGTATTAAGTTGCCAAGCTTTGAATAAAACCTACACCGAAGGCCCGCAAAAAGTGCAGGTATTAGCCGATGTTAACTTTGAAATTTTTAAGGGTGATAGAATCGCCATTATTGGCAGCTCTGGTTCAGGTAAAACCACCTTGCTGAATATGCTGGGTGGGTTAGATTTACCCACCAGTGGCAGGGTTGAATTGGCTGGTAAAGATTATGCCCAGCTGAATCAAAAACAACGCGGCCAGTTAAGAAACCAACACCTAGGTTTTGTTTATCAGTTTCACCACCTGTTAGCTGAGTTTACTGCCCTTGAAAATGCCGCCATGCCGTTATTAATTGCCGGAAAAAGTATGCAAGAAGCGAAAGCCCAAGCCTTAAAATTATTAGAAAAAGTGAACATGGCAGCAAGAGCAGAGCACAAACCGGCAGAGCTTTCAGGGGGTGAAAGGCAGCGAGTGGCGCTAGCCCGTGCACTGGTTACTAACCCAAGTTGTGTCTTATTAGATGAGCCAACGGGGAATTTAGACCAACAAACAGCGGCGCAGGTGCAAGAACTGATTAGAACGCTGGCAGAAAATTCAGGCACGGCTTTTGTGATCGTAACCCACGATACTGATTTGGCTAAACAGCAGAACCGTGTACTGCGCCTTGATAAAGGTAAACTACTGGCCGCTTAGTCTTTTTTATCGGTGTTTTTTTTAAGGGACGGCAGGGACGAGCGATAAAACTGCCGCTTGTTCCAACTGTGTGATACTTGCCAACGCCACAACAAACGCACGGCTACATTGCAGGTAACGGCTAAAAAAGTACCCACTAAAAAGCAACCCAATAATAAGGGTGGCCAAATTTGGTTAAAGTGCATTAATACCCAATCTAAAGTGCCTTCGCTTGAATGCGGTGAAATAGGCAGGTTCATTAACCAAGACCCTAGGCGGTAACAGCCATAAAATAAAGGTGGCATAGTGACAGGGTTACTTACCCAAACTAGACTGACTGAAATGGGTAGGTTAACGCGCAATAACACTGCCAAAGCTGCTGCCAAGAGCATTTGAAACGGCATAGGAATAAAGGCAACGAATAAACCGACACTAAAAGCCCCTGATACACTGTTGCGTGTTAGCGCCCACAAGCTAGGATCGCCCATGTGGGGTGCCATAAACCCTAGTGATTTTTGTGCACGAATGTTTTCTGGCTTGGGCATAAAGCGTTTTATAAGTTTGCGAGGCATGATTTACACCCAATCTTTATGCTGAAAATTGCAGGTATACTAGCTCAAAAGTGGGCAGTATAAAAATGAAACTAACACCTTATAGTTTTTTGCGCCTAGCCTTGGGTTTTTTGTTAGGCATTTTAAGCTCAGTGGCTCTTAGCTTTTGGCCGCCGCCTGAAGTGTTATTGCTGGTTTGTTTCTTGAGTCTAATTTTACTAAAAAGGCACCACTTATTTCTAGGTGCAAGCCTTTTAGGTTATTGTTGGCTGTTAATTTTTTTGGCTTGGCAAATGCAGCAAATGCCAAGCTTTAATCAGCCCAGCAGTCACAGTCATTTAATTCAAGGTGAAATAACCCAAACCCATGCCAATGCCCTAGTGGTAAACCGGCTGCGCCTTAATTGGCATGTTAAAGATGGTGAAGGTAAAGCTTTAGCTATGCCCCAGCAAGGCGAAATTTGGCAGCTAGAGGCTAAAATTAGGCCGTTAAAAAGCTTACAAAACTTTGGCCAAACCGATTCAACGGGCAGTAAGCTTGCCGCAGGGCAGTTAGCAGCGGGTTACCTTGCCCGTGATGCCCACGTAAAGAAAATCCAAGATGCCAGCCTAGTTAACCAATGGCGTAATCGGCTTATTCGCCAGCTAGAACAGCAGCCAGTAGAAGTGCAGCGGGGTTGGCGTTTTTTACTGGCCTTAGGTGTGGGGGCTAAAAGTGCTTTAATCGCCGATGATTGGCAGTTATTACAGCGCACCGGAACACTGCATTTGTGGGTAGTGTCGGGTTTGCACCTAGGTTTATTGGCCGGTTTAATCTTGTGGTTGGCTCGGCTTTTTAGCTGGCCACAACTCGTTTCTTTGCCCTTGGCGGCAGCGGCAGCTTTAGGTTATGCCCAACTCGCAGGCTGGGGCTTGGCGGCAGAAAGGTCGGCACTCATGCTGATTCTGGGTTTATTGTTGCTCAGTGGCTGGCGCAAATTGGGCACTTGGCTGGCATTTAGCCTTGCCTTACTCATTTTATTGCTTGCCAACCCATTAATCGTATTAAGCAAGGGGTTTTGGCTGTCTTTTGGTGCAGTGGCGGTGTTAATTAGTGGTTTTTATGGCCGTGCCGTCAATCACCCGCTTATTAGCTTATTGAAAGTGCAGCTGCTGTTGCTGCTGGCGTTCAGTCCTTTATTAGTGCTGCAAGGGGCTTGGTTTAATCCTTGGTCTTTACCCATTAATCTAGTACTGGTGCCCTTGGTGGGTTTGGTATTGCTGCCTGCTAGTTTAATTGCCTTAGCCTTAACTGGCCTAGGTATTTACCTGCCATTAGAGCTGTTGGCCCTTGCCTTTAACCTGCTTGCCGAGGGTTTAGATTTTGCTGCACAGCTAAAGCAACCCTTGCTACAACAACCCATTTACCTTGCTTTGGGCTTATTGGCTTTGTTGCCTGCAGGTATTCCCCTTCGGCATTTTGCTTGGCTGGGCTTGTTGCTGGCTTTATTACCAGTAGTGTCAGAAAAGCCCACTTATCAGCAGCAAAACCAACCACAACTCCCCAGCCAAGCAGTGCAATGGCAGGTAAAAGTGTTGGATGTAGGGCAGGGCACGGCCGTGTTAGTGCAAAGCCAGTATCAGGGTGAAAACTATAATTTACTTTACGATACGGGCAGAGGGTCTGGTTCAGGCTGGGCGGCTGTGGTGCCGGCCTTAATGCCTTGGTTAACGCCCAAATTAGCACCAAAGGGCATTAATCAGCTGGTGATTAGTCACGATGATCAAGACCATTCGGGTGGTTTGCCTGCCATTAAAAAACACTGGGCAATTCAACAAGAATACAGCGCCCAAGCGAATAATTGCTATGCAGGGCAAGCTTGGCAGCTAGGTGCATTAGAAGTGATAGCACTTTGGCCGCCCCAGCCACCGGCAAATGATGCACGGGCTAATAATGAAGATTCGTGTGTGGTGTTAATTAAAGCACCCGAACAAAACGGCACCATCACCAGCCTTTTGCTAACCGGCGATGCGGGGCTTGCTGAAGAGGCTTTTTTTAGCCAAGCCTTGCCAGAACTTTTAACTAACCAGCAAGGGGCAGTGCAACCTTTAACTGTGTTGATTACAGGCCATCATGGCAGTAAAACTTCAACAGGCTTGCCTTTAATGCAGGCCACTTTGCCACGCTGGGCTGTTCATACTAACGGCTGGCGCAATGGTTATGGGCACCCACATACCAGTGTGGTGCAACGTTTAAGGCAGTTTGAAGTCCACCAACTCAGCACTGCAGCCCACGGGGCAGTGCATTTTGATATGGCCAGTGGCAAAGTGAAATATAAAAACCAAAAGCCACCACTTTGGTATGGCATGGGCTATAAGCCTTAAATTTAAAGCCGGTGTTTAACAATAGGCTTTGGCTTTGTTGCGGCCTAAGCTGCTAAAATACTGCTTTCTATTTTCACTAGGAATACGCATGTGTTAGCAATTCTTTATGCCGGTGGTTGGTTAATGCTGCCTTTGTTACTCAGTTCAGTGCTGGCGCTGGCCATCGTGTTAGAGCGCCTGTGGGCTTTGCGAGCCAGCCACGCTGTCCCTAAAGCCCTGCAACGCCTGCAAGCTGCCGGAAAAAGTAAAGAGGCAATAAAAGCCGCTGGCGCACACGAAGTGCACCGGCTTGAAAAATACCTTAGCCCTTTGGGCACCATTGCCAGCATTAC
>CANQLY010000041.1 GCA_947624795.1 uncultured Marinospirillum sp. | reverse complement strand
ATACCTCGGGCAATGTTTTTTGTCTTCTCTAGCTGTTCTTGGGCTGCTTTAAGTCGTTCTTGTTCAAAACGCTTTTCGGCTTCTTCAAAGCCTTCGTTATAAGATAATCGCTCAAAAGTTGTAATGTAGGGCATGATTTTATCTCCTTGGGCTTCGTCAACGGCTCTTCTAAGTTGTTCATCAAACTCTGAAGGTAACCAAAGCATCCAGTCAATTAATTTAAACAGTTCTCTGATTTTTTCAACACTGTAACCACGTTCATATAACGAGCGGGTTAAACTCACTTTGAACGCAAAGAGTTCACCTTCATTGCCTTTGAGTCGTTTGGCTTTGATTTGTGCCATAACAACCAAGGCAAAAACGTTATCGCTGGTTTGAAGGCTAGCCCAATCTTCTTCTGTTTCAAAATCAGTTAGCTTGGCAATCGGGTAGGTAAAGGTGTTTTCTGTGCCTGACCGACTAAACTTAAAAGTAGTGGGGCGATAGTTTTCGTTAGTATCGGCTAAAACCGCAAGACTCACCACATCAACTTGGTGGTAGTCCATTAAGCGTGACCAGTAGGTGAACATGCGTCGTGCAAAAACACCTTGAGGTTCGGGTGAGCTTTGAACTTCAACGTGGATGAGCAACCATTCTTCTACCCCTGCTAGGGTGTGAACTTTAACTAGTTTATCAGCATAGCGTCGGCCTGTTTTGGCATCTACGGTAATTTTTGCTAATTCACTATCAAGGAATACATAGCCTTTGCTCCAATCCACTTCAGCATGAATTGCTGGAAATAGGAGGGCTAGAAAGTCCTTAAAATACTGATCAAGAGAAACCTTCCATGCACCATCATAGTCAGGGCGGTTAAGCTTGATTAGCTTTTCGGGTGGGTTAGTCTCTGGCGTGTTGTCTGGCTGGCTCATGCAAACTCCTTTTTAAAGGTTATTCCTTTAGCCTAGTCTAGTTTACACAAACGTCCATTTATTTGTTAAAGCCACGGATTGCACGGATGAAACACGGACAAGGTCAAAACCAAACTTCTGATGAGCGAGTTTTAATAATAAACCATCTGTGCTTATCCGTGGCTAAGGGTTTTGTCTGTGGCTGCTTCCGTTAATTCGGCTCTGACCCCAATTGTTTCCCTTTAAGCTTTAAATAACAAGCCTACCACGCTTAAATCTTCGTCAATATCAGGCCAGTGAATACCTTCACCATCACCAAGCAATTCCCAGTTAGCCAGCTGCTTTTGAGTCGCTTGTGATAAACGAGGAAACCAAACTAAAGGCGCTGAAATTTTCCGACCATCAAGCAACTCAACAATTAAGTCAGAATCAGTGAATTTGATAGTGTGCGCTTGTGGGTGCAGTTCAACAGCTAAAGTGTTCATTCCAAGCCTCCAAAAACTCTTCTTTGTGTTCAATAACTAATTGTTGAAGTGTGCGTAACTCTTTTGATGAAAATCGTGTTGAACTAGCTAAAGCTACGGGCTTTAACCAAAATTTAGCGAGCATATTTTCTCGTTGTATGTGGATATGTGCTGGCTCACCATTTTCATTACTGTAAAAGAAGAAACGAAAAGGACCAATCTTTAATACTGTAGGCATAAGCTGAGTTTACTCAAACGAATTAAATACCGCAAACATTGCTAACAGGAAGGGGTCAGACGCAATTTGGCTTTTTAATCGACTCTGACCCCAATTGTTTTAATGCAGGGTATTACGTCACTGCGAGTGAAGCGTGGCAGTCTTGGGCAAGGCTAGTTTAATAAGCTTGGATATAAATCTTGCCAGTTGATATTTTGTATTTCGATTAAGTCAGTTTTTCTTTTTCTATTGCCTGCTTTAAGCTGCTTTTCTCTGGTAATTGCTGTGGTTATGTCTTCGCAGACTTCATAATAAACTAATGTTGTTAAGTTATATTTCTTGGTAAAGCCTTCACATAGTCCATTTCTGTGTTCATAAATACGCTTTATTAAATCACTGGTTACACCAACGTAAAGTGTTCCGTTTTTTTTATTTGTCATTATGTAAACATAGCTAAATTTCATAAAATTATCATCGCTCCATCATTACTGAAGAAGTTCAGATTGCCACGTCGCTACGCTCCTCGCAATGACGGGTATGGGTCGTCTTTGCGAACGCAGTGAAGCAATCTTGGGGGATTGCCACGTCGCTGCGCTCCTCGCAATGACGGGTATGGGTCGTCTTTGCGAACGCAGTGAAGCAATCTTGGGGGATTGCCACGTCGCTGCGCTCCTCGCAATGACGGAATAAAACGCTCCTCGCAATGACGGGTGACTGGCATAAAAAAACCCCACCAGCCATAAGGCCAGTGGGGTTTAATTTGTTACTTAACAAGTGTTACTCAACAACTAGGGCTGCTTCCAATTTAATTCGGATCTGACCCCAATTGACTACTGACCCCATTTACCATTTGTATTACCAAATAGTTTTAACGTGCTTATACGCTCGTATTTTCATGTCGGCGGTAACTAGGGTCGCATTCAAATGTCGAGCAAGTGCAACAATCATGCGGTCGGCAGGATCTTTATGAAAAGTACCAGGAAGTCTTGTTGATGCAACTGCAACATCGTTATCTACTGGTAAAAACCTTAATTGCTCAATCTGTGAAAGCGTGGCTAACCAATCATTAACAGGCATAGTCAAAGTTATACGCCCTGCGCTTTCAAGCATAGCCACCTCCCACGCAGACATGGAAGAGATGATAATAGAGCCTTCTTCAGACTCAAGCTCAGTGTTAATAGCATTTAATGCTTTTGGAGACAGGCGTTCATGATCACTTACCCACCAAATTAAAGTATGGGTATCAAGAACAATCAAGAAATCACCTCCCAGTCGTCTTCTCCAACTGGCTCCATAGGCGAAATATACTCAACCACACTGCCTTTCAAACGCTCTAATGGTGAACGTTTATCATCACGGTAACGGCGCATTTCAACAACTGGGCGACCATTATCAGTCACGACAATCACTTCATTCATCGTCTGAACCTTTCTAAAAAACTCGAGTGTATTTTCTTTAAAATCAGATTTTGTTACATATTCTTGGCTCATAAGATCACCTCTCTGACAACTATATATAGACTCTAGCCCCATTGTAATCCTAGTTCAAGGAAAGGGTTAAAGCTAATTTAGAAGTAAAAGCTAGCTGCTTCCCAAAGTTCAAGTGGGTGTCCTTTTAAGCTCCATTTGGTTTTTCGTTTGTCATTGTGATAATCCTTATCTGTGTTTTGTCCATGTTTTCAATATAGCTTATTTCTACACCTTATCTAGTCATTTCGGAAAAAAAAGAGGTCAGACTCGTTCGGGGTTTTGAACGACTCTGACCCCTTTTTAAAGCACTTTTAAACTCGAAGCTATATCAATTTTTTTAATTTTAAAGTTGACGCTTTCTCTAAACTGGCATCTTTAACAAAAATGTTTGGATGTTTTTCTTCCTTGTTTGACGCATCTAAAATTTCTTCAAATTGATTACAGCCAAAACCAATACGGTATTTGTGTCCTGGTACGGCACGTTGAGTTTTGTTAGCTTTACTCACCATTTATCTCCTTAGCTTTTTCTGTTGCTGCATGACGTAAAAACTTATTAACTGTTACTTTTCCATTAAAACTACGGATGGTGTCCATAGCGTCATTAATCTGTTTACACTCTTCTTGAGTCAACTCAACTTGAACTGAGTTTTTATTTGGCCGTTTATTCTTCACTGTTGTTAATCCTCTGCTAGAAAAAAAGGGGTCAGAGTCAATTTAAAAGCCAATTGACTCTGACCCCAATTACGCCGTTTAACTTACCATTGTTTAATTGCCTATGTGTTAACTTTCATTCTCTCTGTTTGATTTTTTTCCCAATCCTTTCGTAGCTCAGCATCACCCTGAAAGAATGAAATATCAAACTCAGTCTTTTTTTCAATCAATTTAATATATGCGCTAATCAGCTCTTTATTATCAGGGTTGCCTCCTATCATGTTTTCTAGGAACTCCCTACAGTAAAGAAAATCAATATTATTCATTTTTACTCCACTATCCCAAACCCAAAAAAGCCAGCTGCCTTGTTTTGGCTAGCTAGCTTTTTGTATTTGGTTTTTCGTTTGTCATTGTGATAATTCTTATCTGTGTTTTGTCCATGCTTTCAACAACAGCACTGGACCCCTTTTTACTTTACGCTACTCAGCTTGCATTTTGTTCCATCTATGTTCACAAAAAGAGCATTTACCATTATGGATAGCGAATTGCATATCCTCGTAGTTTATTTCGTCTTCACAATATGGGCATTCACTCATAATAAAGTCTGATATGCCTTCCTCAAGCGTATATTTTTGACGGTCTGTTAAACCTTCAAAACCAATATCAATAGCTTTTCTAGCAATACCTTGAACACTTTGGTCATCAATATCATTAACAATCTGCCTTAAATAGTTTTCAAATGTCATAGCAAAAATCCTTAAAATTTTAGTTTAAATTACTGCCAAAATTAGCAGTTATTAAGATATTGGGGTATTTTCCTGAAAAAAAAGGGTCAGAGTTAATTTATTTTCTTTTCCAAGCCTAGTTCAAGAAACAGCTTCACACTAGCTGTATTTGGTTTTTCGTTTGTCATTGTGATAATCCTTATCTGTGTTTTGTCCATGCTTTCAATATAGCTTATTTCTCGGAAAAAAAAGAGGTCAGGCGCGTTCGGGGTTTTGGGAAAGGGCTAAAGCCAATTTGGAATAAAAAAGGTCAACAACAGCACTGGGGTCAGACACAATTTGGCTTTTTTAAATTGACTCTGACCCCATTTCTTCTTTTACTCTATACTAACGCAGGTGTTAAATCATTATTTTCTTCTATACGCAACATACGAATATCTGTTACGCATTGCTTAAACCAAGGGAATTGGTTACTTAATGCGTTGGCTGCCATAACACAACGCACCGCATCTATTTTTTCTGCATCACCAAAATAAACACTGCCTTGTTGACGAGTAAACCCTTTTCCTTCTAGAAATTTTTTAATATCACCATAAGCATTATTATAAGAATTGCCTGAATAATGTGTTTCCAAATCTGACACTTTTAAATCAAATGCTATTGCATACATAATGCACACTCCTTATAAAGCTATGAATAAACTTCAGCAGTATAACTTGAAAAAGGCCTCAATCATAATTTATTTATTTTTGAGAAATAGGACTCTGACCCCCTTTAACGACTCTGACCCCTTTAACGTACAGCAGATACACAGCCTAAGTCGATGCGTTCAAAAGCTGGCACCACAATACCCCAAGCTTCATTTTCACTTTTTGGTACTTCAATACCAACCATGAATAACATAGTGGATTACCTCAGTTTTCTATATGACAGGTTAAATGCCAGCCAATCTTTTAATACTCTTTATCGTACCTATTGGTAAAAACTTTTTAGTGACCCATTTCTTTTTGTTGTCGCCCTAAAGGACGACCTACGGCGGTGGTTTATAGGTGATTTTTGGACCCCTTTCATTCCGCCTTAAAACTTAAACAGGTTGTTTTCTTCTTCGCCGAATATTTGGTCTAGGTTTAGGTTTTGGGCGTTGTCTGCGATTTGTTGTTCTTGCTGGTGTAGTTTTGCTAGTTCTGTAAAGGTTCGTAGGCGTGGTTTTGAAAGTAGTTGGGCGTAGGCCAGTTCTAGGGCGTGGTGCTGGTTAAGTTGTTCTAGTGCTTCGCCGCTAAGCTGGTTGAGAGCACTGGCATCTATTTGGTAAACGCCGTTAACGGGCACCTTGGTATCGTTTTGGCTTTGCTCGATGGGCCAGGGCACGATTAAATGGTGCTGGGCAAGCAGATCGACCGCTTGCTGGGTTAGCTGCTTGTTGGCCTGGCACTGTTGTAAAAAGTCTAGTACTTGTGCAGTAGATTCTGTTAGCTGGTTTTCCGGGTTAAACAGCGGTTCTCCTTGCTGGTTTTCTTCGCCGGTTGCTTGATCGGTCTTTGGATTTAAGCGTACAAATTCACTGTTTTGGTCGATACACAGCAGCCACTCATCGGCGTTTTTCTCCACCAGCGTAAAAGGATGGCTGCGGTAGGTTGATGGCACATAGGGCACCCGCCATTTGCCTTCGGCGCTAAGGTACAGGTTTAGCTTCGGCTGAATACTTTGCAGCGCCACCAACTGAAAACCCTGCTCTGCCGCGACAAATGCGAGCGGGTAAAAGGGCAATAGCTGGGTTAGCTCTGCCAGCAACACCGGCGCTACGGTAGCGTTTTTAGCAAAGTTATAGTGGCTGTGTTTTAACCAGCGCAGCTACTAATGTAGTTAGAATGGTTTTCTATTTGTCCAGATATACCCAGTTTACTACACATGAAACTTGAGGCTAATTCAGCAACAAGTTCTTCAAATGCGTACTCTGGGGGAAATAGGACTCTGACCCCTATTTCGTTATTCGGCTCTGACCCCATTTCTTTTTTAAAGAATTTTCCTAAACCTCTAGCGCATATTCTTGTACTAATGCACTTAAAGGTATGTGTAATCCGCTATGTAGCTTTCTAACCATTGACATAGATAACCCACGCTTGCGGTTCAAGACTTCTGTAACACGACTGCGCTGTCCTAAAAATGGAACTAGGTCTTTATTTTCTAATCCTTGCTGCTCCATTCTAAATTTAATCGCTTCAATTGGGTCGGGGGCTTCAATCGCGCAGTGTTTTGCTTCAAACGCTTCAACTAGCGTTGCCAATACCTCTAATTCATCGCCTTCGGGCGTGTGTGGTTCTGCCTCCCAAAGCTGTTCAATTCTAGCAAGTGCAGCTTGGTGATCGGCAGGGGTTTTAATAGGTTTGATTTGCATACTGTTACCTCAAATGGTTGCTGCATCAACTTTGTCATAGTCAGCATGTGTACCAACAAAACGAATATAAACCATAGAAAACTTATAGTTTATTGCAGTTATTAACCTGTATTTATTGCCATGAATATTGAAAACTACTCGATTATTTCCTACAAAACTAGCATTTCTGTATAAGGATTTTATGTCTTGCGGAGTTTTCCAATCAGCATTCTTACACTCGTCATGCCAAGCTTTTAACGGCTGCTCAGAGTCTGAGTAATTAGGCTGCTGCCAAAACTCTTTTAAAGTAATTTTAGATAAAACGCGCATTAGGTGCCTTTATAGATGTTAGAAGTTCAGCTTTCCCATTATGGGAAATTCAGTAGCAAGAGTCAATTGGGCTTTTTACATTGATTCTGACTCTTCAACTCTTTCACAACCTTTCTTTCACAACCTTTCTTTCACAACCTTGAGGTAAAATTAGCCACAGCGCAACGGGCTAGAAACGAAACATATCGTCTTCTTGTTCGCCAAACAGTTGGTCTAGGTCTAGGTCTGGGGTGATTTGGTTTTCTTGGTGGTGTAGTTTGGCTAGGTGTTGAAGGTTTTTTAGGCGGCTTTTGGACTGCAGTTGAGCATGGGCTAGTTCTAATGCGCCTATTGGGTTGAGTTCGCCTAGGGCTGGGTTGCTTAGCTGTTTTAGGGCGGTGGCGTTTATTTGGTAGACGCCTTTAATTTGGGTTGTGTTGCCTTGGTCGTCTTGTTTTTCTAGGGGCCAAGGTATTATAAGCTGGTGCTTTGCTAGTGAATCGACGGCTTGCTGGGTGACTGAGTCACTAAGTCAATGAAGATGTGAATACAAGGCAGTCTAGCATAGAGGGCGCGATCTCTGATGGGCAGGCTTTTAAAGATGGATTTTAAATGAAGAAATTATTTGCGGCTTCGACTTCCCCTTTTTCTACCTTCTCGCTGCACGACTTCGATAAGTAGGCTCTTTGCTTCGCTGAGCTGAGCCCGCTTCCTTGCAGGCGAGTGTTCTTCGGCGAACCCAGCGAGTTTGTTTGGCTGTTTCTATTATGTGCTGGGCTGCGCTTTGC
Organism: uncultured Marinospirillum sp.; assembly: GCA_947624795.1. Taxonomy (GTDB): domain Bacteria; phylum Pseudomonadota; class Gammaproteobacteria; order Pseudomonadales; family Halomonadaceae; genus Marinospirillum. Next base: position 7,360 of record CANQLY010000041.1, on the reverse strand, counting down.
TGAGTATGGCCTTACTGGGGCTTGACCGGCGTGGCGTCTTGGATGGCTTCTGCTAGGGCGCGGCCATAGGCTTGCCTTGCGGTTTGGGCGATGGCCAGTTGGTTGCCGAGGTTTTGCAGTTCGGTATCCACCGTGCGCAGGTTGACGACCTGTTGATTGGCTTCTTCGCTGAAGTCGTCGAGGTTGTAGCGCTTGTCATCAATGGTGATGACATCTTTTTTCTTGTTAGCGGCGGCTTCTTTTTCAGGCAGCAGGTTGCTGAGCTTTTGCGCATAGCTCTGGCGACCGGTTTGAGCGATGGCGCGTTGGTTATTCAGGCGCTGGATAAAAGCTTCGGTGGTTTGGATATTGACCAGCTGCTTTTTGGCTTCTTCGTTGAGGTCATCGACTCGGTATTGTTGGTTGTCGATGGTGATGAGGTTTTGTTGTTCAGTCATGAGGTGTCTCTCTTTTGATTTTATGGATGGTATTGATCGAATCGATGCTTAGGGTTGTTCGGCAACAGGCGGGTGACCTTTATAGCTGCCAACTATGGGTGGGTGTGGCAACCGGGGTGTGCTCCGGTGTTTGACCCTGCTGAACAAAGTCTTCATAACGCTGTTTTAAGGGCAGTAGTTGAGCCTGGCTTAACAGTTGGGCGTAGGCAATCCCCAGAGCGCCGGTTTGGGCGAGCTCTTGTAGTGCTTCAGCCGAGAGGCCGCGCAGTTGTTGTTCGTTAATGCGGTAAAGGCCTTTTAAAGGCTTGGCTTGACCCTCTTGACCTTGGAGTTGCAGCGGCCAGGCTTCAATGAGTTGGTGCTGGTGAAGCCGGTTTATGCGCTCTTGGGTGTAGGCACGGTGGTGCTGCCACTGTTGCAAAAAACCTAACAGCTTTTGACCTTGTTCGCTTAGACCGCCCTCTTTAAATAGCTGCCAGTCCTTGTCTTGCGCTTGTTCATGAAAGCGTCCACTGTCTTTATCCACACAGAGGGTGACTTCGTCTTGTTTGAGTGAAATCAGATCAAAAGGGTACACACGCACTGCAGCGGGGATATAAGCACCCAACCATTGGCCTTGAGGGCTAATAAAGAGGTTGGTTTGGGGCTTGAGGCTGGTCAAACCGACCAGTAGGTACTGATCCTGCTGTAAGGTGAAGGCCAAGGGGAATTGGGCTTGGGCATCACCAGTGGAATCAGAGTGTCTTGGGCTGCAAAGCGATAGTCGAGGGTGGAATCAAATCCAGCCTGGTCCAGTCATTTAGAATTTGAACACATCCTGATCATCCCCAAACAGCTGGTCGAGGTCAAGTTCATCGGTGGCGGCTTGCGCAGGCACAAACCCACTGGCATAGGAGCGCAGGGTAGGCAGTTGTTGGGTACTGATCATCTGGGCATAGGCTAGGGCCACACCCCCTTGACGACGCAGTTGCAACCAGTGTTCATCGCCCAGTTGGTTGAGGCGACTTTCATCGACCTGCAGCACCCCTTCAATGGGGCGACCTTGAATGCTGCTCAGATCCAGGGGTTTTAAAAGATCCAGCTGATCCAGGCTACGCACGGCTTGATCGGTTTTGTAAAAATGCTTTTCCAGCTCTAACAGGAAGTTGACTACCTGCTGCAAGGCAGAGGTCAGCTGTGCGGGGGTCTCGACACCGGCTAGGCGCGGCTGAAAAAAGGGCTCTTTACCGGCACCACTGATCCAGGGGCTGTCCGCATCAAAACACAGGGTGCGTTCAGTGGGTTTACCGCCTTTAGGGGGCAGCATCCGAAACGGATGCGCCCTGAGTAAAGCCGGCACATAACCGGCTTTCCAGCTTGAGTCTTCATCCAGGCAGTGATTGACCCCAGCCTCCAGCCCCAAAAGGGCAACCAGTTGTGCACTGCCATCCTCCCGCCGAATAAAAGCCATCGGCAGGTGGGCGGCGATACGACTGACTTCAGGCGCAGTCACAGCCACCACATGCTCAGCTTGGGCATGATGATAGTCAGTAAAACGATTCCAGCGCTGATTCGCGGTATTTTGAGGGGTAAGCGGAAGATAGCGTGACATAGACCACCGAGCCTTAGATGTTTAAAAAATCAATGAAGGATTAGCGAGACAAGTCCAGCGATAAGGGCTGACTCAGGGTGTCGGTATCCAACGCAGTGACCGACTCTACACTGACGACTTGATCACGCAGCTGCTGTCGTGCTAAGCGCTCTTCTTCGCGCTGCCATAAGAGGCGCAGGCCTTCGCGCAACACCTCGCTGGCATTTTGATACCTACCAGAAGCGACCATCTGCTCAATAAACTCAGCCTGGTTCGGGGTGAGGACGACATTACGCGTTGGCATGAAGACTCCAAAAGAAGAACAAAGAGAAAAACAAAAAGTTGAATCAAAAGAAAAAACGAACAGCGAAAACAAGAGCACAGCAGCTGATTTGCTTATCCTGCCATATATTGCCAACAGGGGGCAAGAGTAAGATTAAAAAAAGCGGGTGAGCTGATAAAAAAAGAGCCGCCTTAAAGGCAGCTCAATTGATCGTCCCACGAGTTATGGATTACGGCTTACTCGCCTATTTTTAAGACGGTGTCGCCTGAGTTGGAGTAGCTAAAGCCTTGGCTGAGGTCGGGCTGTTTAAGCTTGGAGGGGTGGCGAGGTTTTGTAGTGCTTTTAGCTTGAATGCCTGGTTGATGCGCCCTAGGTACAACGGATGAAGCTACTGAGTCATCGGAAGTTGGTGATTCGAATGGCAGAGGTGTAAGCAAGCTCGCAGGATCTTGGTCAAGGATGGATTCTAACTGAGTATCAGGCTCATCGCCTTTAATCTGATACAGGTTTTTTCCTTGGTTGACATCAAGTTTTTGTAAAAACGCATGTTGCTTGGGTGTGATCAGAGCATCGATCCAGAGGCTGTCTTTGCCAAGGCTAAAAAGGCGATAGCGTAGGCGTTCGCGGTTGAGTTGTCGCTTTAGCTCATCAAGATGAGATGGAGTTGAGATGCTGCCACGCCAGTGTTGGTGGTCATGGCGGCCGCTTTGCTGACTGGTTTGAAGTGAATGCAGGCAGTCTAGCATAGGCCGTGAGTAGGTGACTTGGATTGGCTTTTAAAGATCAATATGCAATACCTAAAAACTCGCTTCAACTCCCTGTGTTATTGCATTTTCGCTGTAGGGTTTCGGTGGGTTTTCAGCTGGGAAGTAGGACGATGCTTGAAATTGTATCAAGTTGTCTGGTCGTGGACGGGTGTCCCTTGATGCAAGAAACTCCCAGTCCGAGGACTGAGGGTTTCTTGGTTTTTACTTTACCCCTTGCCCAGCTTGCGCTTTTGAGGGTTAGGGCTGACCCACTCCACAAAGAAGGTATAAGAGACAGCGGTAGTCTAGCATAGCGAGCGGCAAGCGAGGCTCCCGCATCCTTGCGGGATTAAATTGGGATTGAAACTCTTTTATTCCCTGTGCTGTTTTAACCAGGTGGAGAGATCTCCAAAGTCTGAATCACGGCGTGAGCCTCCAATAATTTAATCACTAGGTCATCAAAGTGCATTCCCGCATAAGCCGCAGCTTTGGGGAAAAGGCTGGTTTCAGTCATGCCAGGGCTGGTATTGATTTCTATCAACCAAGGTGTGTCATTGAGATCCAGCATCATGTCCACTCTTGCCCAACCCTGGCAGTTAATCGCTTGAAAAGCTTTCACCGCCAGTTTTTTTAATCGCTCTTCCATGATGGGCGACAAACCACAAGGCAGGAGGTATTGTGTTCCTTGATTTTCAGCATATTTGGCTGAGAAATCATAAAAGTCATGACTGGTTTTAACGCCAATCACCGGCAAGGCCTCACCATTGAGCACGCTCACAGTAAACTCACGACCCTCAACAAAAGACTCTGCCAAAATTTCATGATCAAACTGATTGGCCTCATGGATGGCTGCTTCTAGCTCTTCTAGGCTACGCACTTTAGATAAACCTATGCTGGAGCCTTCATGATTGGGCTTCACCATGATAGGAAAGCCAAGGCTAACGGCTAACTCTGTAGCAGATACTTGTGACGTCAGCAGCTCGGCTTTGGGCGTTGACAATCCTTTATACAACCAGATTTCTTTCGTGCGGTATTTATCCATCGCCAAGGCTGAAGCGAGAACACCACTACCCGTGTAGGGAATGCCGAGCCATTCCAGCACACCCTGGATACGTCCATCTTCACCGCCTCGCCCATGCAGGGCAATAAAAGCGATATCCATCGGGTGATCAAGCAGCTGCTGCACGGCGTTTTCTTTTAAGTCTAAACCGTAAGCATCGATACTCGAACGCTTTAATGAGGCCAAAATAGCTTGGCCGCTACGAAGTGAAATGTCTCGCTCGGCTGAAGTGCCACCCATCAAAACGGCGACACGCTCAAATTGAGTCAAATTAATTTTCGTGTTCAAATCAAATCTCCACTCTAATAAAAATCACTAATTTTAATGACTGCGTGAAAATTTTGCCGTCATGGATTGAGCTATCTTATATATACCAGAACCATGAGACCCCTTAAAAAGAACTCTGTCGTTGCTTTTCAAAGTACTAACAAGTCTCTCCTCCAAAAGATTAGCATCATCAAACTTGCCACCTTTTTTTTCTTCAGGAATTAAAGACCAGAAATCATTGTATAAATCACCTTTTATGGCTTGCCAGCGCCTCAACCGCTTGCTGGGTTTTCAGCATGTGTTTTTCCAGGTCAGTAAGCACCTCCAGAATCTCACGTACTTTAGGCGCTGGCTGCCCATCTTCACCAAAAAATGGTTCCCCTTCAATATCCGTTACCCACGGGCTATCCATATCGACACAGAGGGCACGTTCCGTGCTGTCAGGCTTCGTTGGGAGTACTCGAAATGGATGAGTACGCTCGACGGCGGGTATGTACCCGCACTGCCACCGATAATTGGCATCCAGACAGTGGTTGGCACCTTCTGCCAGACCCAACAGAACACTCAGTTGGAATGCTTCGCCCGGCCCAGTGCGAGTAAATACGAGCGGGAGGTGGGCAGCTGCGCTGGTGGCTTCCGGTGCCGACACAGGGGCACTATGCTGCTCAGCAGTATGGCGGTAGTTTTGGAAAGGTTGCCAGTACAGGTTCTCGCACTGGCTGGGGGATAGTCCAACGTAACGTGTCATTTTTTAACCTCAAATCATTTTGGGCAATTCGGAATTAATCGGGCTGACGAACATCCAGGTTAGCGGCCGTTCTGGAAATCAATTCCGCCATCATGCGCCATCGGTCACCGCCATTTTGCATCAAAATGGCGGTGACCGGCTCGCCCCCTATTCTTGCTCTGATCATTACGTTCTCCGCTGCCCCGACCAATGTCCCTGTTATGCCTGCCTCAACGACTCCATCGGGAATAGCGACAGGTTTTACCCGAGTAAGCACCTTCAGTGGACGCGGCTGCCTGCCGGTAATGGTCAGAACATGACTCTGTTTACCCAATATGCTCCTGATCATCGGATACGCCATGGCGGCACGGGCGATCAACATCATATCCTCGGCGGTACTTCGCATATCGCGCTGATTTAATCCACTCGGGTTCGCCAGCCATGTGTTCGTCGCCCCCAGGGATACCACTTTCCGGTTCATGGACTTAACGAAAGCTGAAACCGTGCCCGCTTGCAACTCGCTGTTTTCGGGCGTGGTGCCAAATGTGCGGGCCAAAACCTGAGCGGCCCGGTTAGAGGAAGGTATAAGCAAGTTGTGCAGCGCGTCTTCAACGGTAAGCTGATCTCCCTCGTGAAGATTCGCTCCACTACCGCTGACCAGGTCATCCGCCTCGACGGTCAGCACTCGTGATAGATCTCTGCAGCTGTCCAACACCACCATTGCGGTTACCAGCTTCACCAGACTTCCGGGCTTGAAAGTGTGGTCACTCTGGTACTGGAGAAGGGGCCTTCCTGACTCGTCGGTGACCAGGTAACTCAACTGCCCCAGGCTTTTTAAAAGCTCACTGAGTTTGAACTTATTTGAACCCTTGGCAACCACTAGGTCACCCGGCTCAATTAAGGCTGAAAGAAAAAATCTTGATTGGTCATGATTATCTAAACAATAAACAGCAGGTATGCAATGCCTGAGCTCCGGGGCCAACCCTTGCATACTTGAACCAAGCAACGTTACCGAGTCTACGCCGCTGGCGCACAGTTGTGGAACGAGCTCACGGTGCTTCTCAGCACTAAACTCCCCTAACTCCAGCATATCGGCGAGGAGCAAATGTTTTCTGCCAGGAACATGCCTCTGGGCCAGGTCTGTGAGCATTGCCTTCATGGACAGGGGATTAGCGTTATACGCATCATCAAGGAATACCACCTGTCCATGCCTGTAATCCATGCTCCATACGGCGCCACGACCCTCCAACGGAGCCCAACGGGCTGCTATCCTTCCCACCGCCGTAATGATATCCATGCCCAGCACATGTGCCACAGCCAGTGCTGCCAGCCCATTCCTGACCATGCCAGGGTTTGTGAATGGAAAAGCCACAGGTATCTTCGTTCCTGCGATGCGGACCACCATCCTGGCTTCTCCGTCAACGTTTTTCTGATCTATAACCTGTATTGTTGCCTGATCACTTGGGCCATAGGTTACGATCCGGCCAGCATGTTGGCGGGCCTTATCCATAACCATATCGAAGTGCATCAGGTGCTCCCCTACAACCGCTACGCCATCGTCAGTCAGGCCATCAAAAATACGTGATTTATAACGAGCCGTATCCTCAGTCGTTTTGATGACACGCTCGGCATGGGCGTGACCGATCTCGGTGACAATGGCAATGGTCGGTTTAATCTGGCGCGTTATCGGCCCTCGTTGTATCCAAAGCGCAGATGAAGAAACTTCCAATATCGCAGCCTGATGATCCGGAGCCAGGCTTGCGAGCTGAACCGGTGCGCCAACTCGTGAGTTATAGTTCTCCAGACTTTGCAAAACGCGATCCGGCTCAAACAGCATCCCGATAAGGCTAACCGTGGATGACTTGCCAGCCACTCCGGTTACAGCAATTACCGGGCCCTGGTATCGTTGGCGTGCCGCAAAACCGAGCTCCATGATCGCCCTTATGGAGTCGGCCACCTGTAGCAGCGGGAACCCCTCAGGCAGACCAGCGACAGGCTTGCTAACAATAGCGCCGGCCAGCTTAGGTGCCAGCTTAGGCAGGGCTTTGTGGCGATCATTAACGCTGCTGGGCGGGCTGGCGTATTGTTCATGGTAAGCCCGATCCTGGTTTGTATGTGCGACGTATAAAAGCGGGGGCTCACGTACACCAATATGCTTTTCCGCAATGTTGACCACGGAGCGTATAAACCAGCCAGGCGGTGGTGCAACCAACCACTGGCCGCCGGTGACCTCTTGTAGCTGTTTGGCCGTCCAGGTGTGGCCTGGGGGT
>CANQLY010000040.1 GCA_947624795.1 uncultured Marinospirillum sp. | reverse complement strand
TTATTAATGCTTATATGCTAGGCAACATAGGCCAGTCCAGTGGCTTGCTGGGTGCTTGTGCTACCTTTCTTTATAACCTACAAGCTGCCACCAACGCTATTCGCTCGGGGCGGTTAAAAATTGCGGTGGTGGGAACATCCGATGCACCCGTTACGCCTGAAATCATCGAGGGCTTTCGTGCAATGGGGGCTTTAGCAGATAACCCTAGCCTGCGTAATTTAGACGGTGTAGACCAACTAACCGATGCCCATTATCGCCGTGCTTGCCGCCCATTTGCAGACAACTGTGGTTTTACCATTGCTGAATCGGCACAGTTTATTTTACTAGTTGCCGATGACCTTGCGGTTGAAACGGGTGCACAAATTTTAGGTTCTGTGCCTGAAGTCTTTGCCAATGCCGATGGCTTTAAGCGCTCCATTTCAGCGCCGGGCATAGGCAACTATTTAACCCTAGCCAAAGCCGCCGCCTTAGGCCGTAGCTTATTAGGTGAAAAGTCATTACAAGAACGCAGCTACGTTCACGCTCATGGCACTAGCACACCTAAAAACCGCACCACAGAATCACACGTTATTAATGAAGTGGCCAAAGCCATGGGCATTGCATCTTGGCCGGTGGCAGCCATTAAAGCCTATGTAGGGCATTCCCAAGGCACCGCCGGTGGCGACCAAATGATGAGCGCCTTAGGCACTTGGGCAGAAGGCTTTTTACCCGGGATTACTACCGTTGATAGCTTTGCAAGTGATATTCACGATTCAAACCTTAAGCTAAACAACCAACACGAAGAAATTGGCTGTGAAAGCATGGACATGGCATTATTAAATGCCAAAGGCTTTGGTGGCAACAATGCCAGCGCACTAGTGCTATCACCCCAAATAACACAAGCCATGTTAACAAAGCGGCATGGCGCTAAAAAAATGCAGCAGCACCAAGCACAATTAGAACAAACCCTTGCTGCAAGCACGCAGCACGATGCAGATTTCACGGCAGGTCATTTTAATATTCCTTACCATTTTGGGGTGAACGTCTTAGAAGGTGAAGAACTTAAAATAACAGCAGATGCATTAGAAATACCCGGCTACTCACAAAAAGTAACTTTAAATCTTAAAAATCCCTTTAAAGATATGCTTTAACAAGCTGCAGCGCAAAAAATACAGTTGCGCTCAGCTATTAAAATGACTCTAATAGTAGAATTATATTAAATTACCACCGACATTAATTAGGAGTGCTTTATGAGCCTGCAGTTACTAACCCAGCTAGAAGCAAAAGTTTCATCTACCTTAGATTCATTAGAAATACTACGCATGGAAATGGATGAATTAAAAGAAGAAAATGCTACGCTTAAAGATGAAAAGCAAGCTTGGGAAAACCGTCTAGGTCAGTTGCTTGGCAAGTTCAGTGAATTAGAGCCTGCCGCTGAATCTGTAACAGAAGAAGAAGATGCACAAGAAGAATTAGAAACACAAGAAAGTGCAGAGACACACGATGAAAATCAGCAAGAAACTGATGCTAATTATAACTAGTCATTAATAAACCAATGCGCTAGTAACAAAGCATCTTCATATCCCCTATCCGTTGTTGTTTTATCGGCGAGTAGGGGGTAGTAGTTTTTACGCTTCCCTTCCTGCACAAAGCCCCGCCCTTTATAAAGTGCAATGGCCGGTTCATTAGAAGCCCGTACCTCTAAAAGCATTCGCTCTGCATTTAGCACTTTACTGTGCTCTAAACTTTTATCTAATAATTCTGCTGCCACCCCCTGCCGTCGGGCTTTAGGTGCCACCAGTAAATAAAGCAGTTCTGTTTCAAAAAAGCTATTTTTTAAAACCAGCAAACCAACCAAAACACCCTGCTCACGCTTGGCTAATACCCAATCATCTTTAAGGCTAGAACGCCATTGGGGTAAAGGCCAAGCATAGGGATCAGATTTTTCTGCCAATTCAACCACTTCATTTAAAGCGGCAATATCTAAAGATTCAAAACTCATCGCTACTCGTTAAACATTAAAAGTTAAAAGTTAAAAAGTGACAGGGGAACTTGCAAAAGCAGCCCGCAACCCTGAACTGCCTGCTTGCTGCCAAAAATCTTGCTTTGCATTTGGGTTTTGTTGTAACTGGGCCAAAGAAGGGCAAGCAAACAATCGAAGTGAGCCACTGCTTGTATTATTTTGCATTAAATTTAACAGCCGCTCACCAAACACTAAACAACCAGCTAGCTGTATACCTTGCAAGCGAGCGCCCGTTAAAAAAGCATGCAATACATTACCAAGCTCCCCTTCATCGCCTTCTACAAAGGGTATACCCGGCAAGGGCCAATTAAAAACCTGCTGATTAACAATGCCTAAGCCCCCAGGATAAAGTGCAATCAGTAAGTTATGCAGTAATCGAATATCGACCTCTTGCAAACCTAACTGCCCTTCTGGGTTTTCCATCACTAGCTGCCAACCATTGGCTAATAACCAAACATTGGCCTGTAACGGTTGTAGGTTTTGTGCTGACTGATTAGCAGGTAATTTAACAGCCGGTGATTGCATCGGCTGCTGTGGCTGAGTAGCTGATTTATCTAGCTTTTGTAAAGGCAAGCTAGATAAATCAGTGCTTGAAATGGCTTCTGGCTGGGTTACAGCAACCGTTTTTTGGGTTGTAGCCAGTGCTGGCAAAGCCGTGTTTAAAGTAACTGCTGCCTGCTGTTTTAAAAGTCGTTCACGGGCACTTAACTGCTTTATAGGCGCTGGCCAATCACAAGCATAACTAGGCGCAGCACCCAATAATTGAACACGGGGTACCCACAAGTGGGTTCCCATGGCTTTTAAAGTAGCGTAACGCGCTTGTGCACTTAATTGCATTAAATATCTGCTTCTTGCGGATGCCGACGATCAGCCTGACTTTGCAATGCATTTAAAGCATTGATATAAGCTTTTGCAGAGGCAATTACTATGTCGGTATCAGCACCTAAACCATTCACTATGCGCCCACCCAAAGCCAAGCGAACCGTTACCTCGCCTTGTGAGTCGGTACCTGAAGTAATGGCATTCACTGAATAAAGCTCAAGGCTTGTACCACTATTAGTTAGGCTTTCAATCGCTTTAAACACCGCATCAACAGGGCCTGACCCTTGGGCTTGGGCTTTAAGCTCTTGGCCTTTTACTGTTAATACAACTGTGGCAAGCGGCACTTCACCCGTTTTAGACTGAACTTCCATCGTCACTAGCTTTAAATATTCCGCAGCGGCAGCCGCACGGGTATCAGTAACTAGCGCTTGCAAATCTTCATCGTAAATTTCATGCTTTTTGTCGGCTAACTGCTTGAACAAGGTAAAAGCGGTGTTTAATTCTTGTTCAGAAGCAAAGTTAATGCCTAGTTCTTGTAAACGTGCACGGAAGGCGTTACGGCCTGAGTGCTTGCCTAAAACCAGCGCATTGGTGTGCCAGCCTACGTCTTCGGCTTTCATGATTTCGTAGGTTTCACGGTGCTTTAAAATACCATCTTGGTGAATACCCGATTCATGGGCAAAGGCATTTTTACCGACTATGGCCTTGTTAGGCTGCACAGGGAAACCCGTAATGGTAGAAACCAAGCGTGAAGTAGGCACAATGTGCACAGGGTTAATGCGCGTTTCTACATCAAACACATCAGGGCGGGTTCTTACCGCCATCACTAATTCTTCAAGTGAAGCGTTACCCGCTCGCTCGCCCAAACCGTTAATGGTGCATTCTACTTGGCGTGCGCCCGCTTGAACTGCGGCCAAAGAGTTAGCCACAGCTAGGCCTAAGTCGTTATGGCAATGCACAGAAAAAATGGCTTTGTCACTGTTAGGCACACGCTCAATTAGAGTACGAATTTGTTCGGCGTATTGTTCAGGAATGGCATAACCAACCGTGTCAGGAATATTAATGGTGCGTGCGCCAGCATCTATCGCGGCTTCAACAATGCGGCACAAAAAGTCCATTTCTGAACGGCCTGCATCTTCACAAGAAAACTCGACATCAGCCGCTAGGTTACGCGCAAAACCTACTGCCTTTACTGCCTGCTCTATCACTTCATCGGGCTGCATTTGCAGCTTATATTTCATGTGAATGGGGCTGGTGGCAATAAAGGTATGAATACGTCCAGAATTGGCTGGTTTAATGGCTTCAGCAGCACGGCGAATATCGGCTTCCATCGCTCGCGACAAAGAACAAATAGTCGAGTCTTTAACCGCTTCGGCAACGGCTTTTACTGCCTGAAAGTCACCTTCGCTGGCAATGGCAAAACCTGCTTCAATCACATCGACACGCATTTTTTCTAGCATTAAAGCAATGCGTACCTTTTCATCCTTGGTCATGGATGCGCCAGGGCTTTGCTCGCCATCACGCAAGGTGGTATCAAAAACTATCAGGTGTTGCTTGCTCATTCTTCTCTCCAAAATTAATACTTAAAGCGGCTAATAATACTATTCAACTGCTTGGCTAAAGCCTCAATTGCTTGGCTTCCTTCTGAAGTTTCGTTTGCCCCTTGGGTTGCTTCGTCGGCCAGTTCACCAATGCGGTTAGTATTACGCGCTAGCTCTTCAGTGGTAGCCGATTGCTCTTCGGTGGTGGAAGCAATTTGTAGGTTCATGTCTTCTATTTGGCGCATTTGGTTAGCAATGTGCCCCAAAGCAGTCAAGCCCTCTTGGGCATTATCAACGCTTTGTTCAGACAGTTTTTTACTAGTATCCATAGCCGCCACTGCTTCACGGGTCATGTTTTGTAGCCGAACAATCGTCGAGCTAATTTCTTCAGTCGAGCTTTGAGTGCGAGTAGCAAGGTTACGTACTTCATCGGCAACCACCGCAAAACCACGGCCATGCTCACCCGCACGGGCTGCTTCAATGGCAGCGTTTAACGCCAACAGGTTGGTTTGTTCTGCAATGGCTTGAATGGTGGTAATGACAGCTTCAATTTCACTACTTGCGCCTTCAAGTTCAGCTAGTTTTAATGCTGTTTTTTCTACTTCACTGGCCTGACCACCAATAATTTTAGCAATGCCTTCAATGACTTTAGCACCGGCATCCACTTCACGCCGCCCGGCTTGCGTTGCATCTGAAGCACGCTGAGCACTGCCGGCTACTTCATGCACCGTTGCCGTTAGTTCATCCATCGCCGCCGCCACTTGATCAATTTCACCCCGTTGCTGTAGAGCACCTTGGGAGGCTCTACCACTGGTTTGTTCTAACTGAGCAGACGTACTGGCAAGGGTTTGGCTATGATCGGCAAGCTGAGCAATTACACTACGAATCTGTTCAGCAAAGGTATTAAAAGCAGTACTTAGGCGTGCCACTTCATCTTTGCCAGTGACTTGTAAGCGGCGGGTTAAATCACCCTCACCACTGGCCACGTCTTCCATGGCAGCAGCGGCAGCTTCTAAAGGACGGGCAATGCTACGTGACAACCAAATCATGGCCGCTAGCAATACCAGCAAACTAACAGAGCCAATAATCATGAGCTGACGCACAATAACATTCACATCTTTTAACACTTCACTCATGGGAATGGCCATGACAAACGACCAGTGATTCTGAGCAATACCTAAGGCAATGGGGGCGTAAACAATCAGCGCATCTTCACCAAAGACTGCATTGTACATTTGCTTCACATAGGGCTTGCCATTGATAACGGCATTAAAAGCATTCTGTAACTCTTCACCCATAAAATCTTGTTCAGTGGTTAGCATATTTTTACCCTGACGAGAGGCATCTGGGTGAGCAATAATGCCACCTTTTTGACCAATCAAAGCGGCCATTCCTATATCGTTATTGAGTTCATTAATCAACTTTTGTAAATTAGTTGCTGTAAAATCAAAACCAACCACACCAAGAAACTGCCCATTAACAATAATAGGCACAACCGCAGAAGACATTAAGACAGGCTTGCCATCTAACGCATAACTGTAAGGTTCAACAATGGTCGGTTTAAGGGTTCGCTTAGCTATTTGGTAATAGTCTGCATCAGGGGATTCATACCCTATAACGGCTTCTTGCATTAATTGACCATTATTACGCACCCAATAAGCAAGGTAACGGCCTGTTTCGTCGTACCCGTCAGCACCCTGATAAAAAACATCTAAATTATCAAGTGTATTAGCTTCCCAAATGCTCCAAACACCTAAAAGCCCAGCACGTTCGGTTAAATAACCTTTTAAAATAGTATTAACAATGGTTCGACGGTCTTGGGCTGAAAACTGATCTTTTGTTTTTAAAACAATGCTTAGGGCTTCAAGGCCACTCAAGCCCTTAACTAGGTTATCTAATACACGCTCACCTTCAGCTAAAGCAAGCTCTTGTGCAGCTTCTACTGCTTTTTTTGTTACCGCTTTATCAACCGCATTATGAATGAATAATAGCGTGCCCAGAAAAATAACAAATATTAGTGGAAATAGAGTAAATAACAGCTTTCGAGTCATGGTGAATCGTGCCAGCATTGTAAGGTTCCTTTTGTTTTTAAATTACTTAACTGCACTTAAATTATTTATACCCTAGGTACACAGATTACCACAAAAGCCCTAGTCGATTAATCCAGCTAGCGCACCAGCACTAAAAAAGCTTCAAGCCGCACGGGGCGCTGTAAAGTTTGTTCAACCTCGTCTTTAATTAGGTCTACTTCAACCAAGCTTAATGGCTCTTTTGCAAGCAAGCGCACAGAAACCAACAAAGGGCTGCCAAGCTGTATGCGAACGTCTTCTAATCGGGTGCCATGAAAAACCTGACCTTCTAAACTGCTAGTAACGGCATGCTCATCAACCATGCGCACAAAGCTATTAACCAGTGGAATACTCACCAAAACCACAATAATTAAAGAAACAACCAAGCCCCGCCGTGCTAATTTAAAAGGACTAAACCCTAGCACCATAAAAGTAAGCGCTGCGGCTAAAACAATGCCAGCCAAGTTGGTTAAAAAAAGTAAAAATGCGCCCCAAAAAACAGCCCAATCAAACCAACCAATGCCAAGGCCTGCCACCGCCAAAGGTGGCACTAGCGCCACAGCAATGGCAACACCGGCCAAGCTTTTAGCAACCTCTGCACGGGAATGGGCATAAGCGCCTGCAATGCCTGAAATAATAGCGACACCTAAATCTAATAAGCGGCACGCAAACCAAAAGGGTCACCAATACTCACTGCATTAAAAACAGGCTTATCATTGCAGTACAACTGATCAACAAGAATAGGGTCTGCTTCAAAATCTAGCTGCTTTATTGCCTTTTCTAAGTTAGCTGGCACTTTAAAACCTTTAGCCACTTCTTGCATATCTGGGTGGGGCAATAAACCTAGCACCCAGCCTTGGGCAATGGCCTGAGGAATAAGCTGGGCAAGCGCTGCATCAGGCAAAAAAGTTATAATTCGTGCCCCCTTAGGCCAAGCAGGCAAGCAAGTAGCCTGCCAAGCATAAAGGGTGGGTTGTTGACTAAGTAACAGTGGTACGATTTTATCTTGTACTTTCGCTTCACAAACAGCGTCGTAAAGCAGTATGAATTGCGGCATGGTGATCAAGCTTTCCTTAGTAACTTTGTAGCAATAATTCTGCAACTTCTTCCGGTGGTAAAGGGCGTGCCAGCAAATAACCTTGTATTAGGTGACAGCCAGCTAGCTTAAGAAATTCAAGCTGTTCTTGTGTTTCTACACCCTCTGCTAGGGTGGTAATGCCAAGTTGAGCTGCCATGTGAATAATTAAGTGGGTAATCACCACATCATCATTTCGGTTAGGCAAACCATCAACAAAAGACTTATCAATTTTTAATACATCCAAAGGTAATCGGCTTAAATAAGACAAGCTTGAATAACCCGTACCAAAATCATCTAAAGCAATTTTAATGCCTGTTTCTTTAAGTTCAGTCAAAATAACAGTGGCTTCCTCTTGCGCTGTCATTAACAAAGTTTCAGTAACTTCCAGCTCTAATACTTCAGCAGGCAAATCAAAAGCTTGTAATAAGCCTTTAATTTCAGCGGGCAGCTGTTTATTTAACTGTGCCGTTGAAAGGTTCACTGCCATGCGAATCACTGGTAAGCCTTGGTCTTGCCATGCACGCACCTGCGCCAAAGCAGTTCGCAGCACCCAGCTACCCAAATTAAGAATAAGGCCAGTTTCTTCTGCTAAAGGAATAAACTCTAATGGATGAACCAACCCTTTAACTGGGTGACGCCAACGCACCAACGCTTCGCAACCCACCATTTTACCTGTGTGAAGATCCCATTGGGGCTGATAAACCAAAAACATGCCCTGCTCTGTTTCAAGCGCTTTGCGTAAATCTTTTTCTAAACGCAAACGATCAATCACCAATTCACCCATGGTGTGATTGTAAAAACAGTAGCAATCACGCCCCCTTTCTTTAGCTTGGTACATGGCTATATCAGCATGACGCAGTAAAATATCTTGGTTAACACCATGCTCAGGGTAAAGGGCAATGCCCATGCTAGCCGTCACTATTAAATGATTCTGCTCAACTAAAATCGGTTTATGGATTTCTTTAAACAAAGTTTCAGCCAGCTCAATTAATGCATCTTGATCAAATGCAGGGTCAACAAGTAAAACAAATTCATCGCCCCCCATGCGTGCTAAAAAAGACGGCTGCTGAATGCAAGCTTCCATGCGCCGACCCACTTCTTGCAAAACCTTATCACCTAAGGCGTGGCCTAATGAGTCATTAATATTTTTAAAGTGATCAATATCAATCACAAACAAAGCTAGCTGATGATTTTTGATTGCAGCTTTATTCATCGCACTAGTTAAACCTTGCCCCATTGACCAACGGTTAGGTAAATTAGTTAATGAATCCGTTTTAGCCAATATTTGTAAGCGTTCTTGCTGCTGAATAATATTAAGGTGGTAATAGTTAAGTAATCGTCCAAGCCAACGTGCATAAATCAGTGCTGCTAACAAGGTAATTAAGCCAATAAGTAACAGTGGCCAAACAAGCAAAGTAAATTTTTCTAAAAAACTAGTCAGCCAACTAACAGTGTCAGCATGGTCTTCTATGACTGCATCACGGTAGCCAGTTGCCACCAATATCCAGCCCGTTTCAGGTACTTTTATAACGTAACCTAATTTGGCATACAATCCTTCATAACCAGAACGGTACCAATGGTAGTCAACATAACCACCCCCTTGATTGGCGGTGTCTAATAATAATTTAATCACCCGTTGCTGACGAGGGTTAATCATATCTTTAGGCAGCTTACCCACATCATCAGGCGATGAAGTGGTTGTTAATAAGCGGCCTTGCTCATCCAATACTACAAGGTAGCCTTCGTGGGGCAGTGTTAAATTTTTAATGCGTGCTAATACAACTTCACGCATTTTATTTTCCATTTGGTAAACGTAATCACCACTGCCAATAAACCAATTATAAGGTTCAAACTGCCGAGCATAGGCTATTTTTTTAGCCATCACATTGGCATTATCAAGCTGATACCAGTTGTAAGTGGCATAACCACTTTTGCTTGCATTGCTAATCGCGGCAATAAGGCTTTGTGTGATATAAACACCAGCATCATCACGAGTATCAAACAACGAAGTGCCTTCAAGCTCGGGGTTAGTAGGCAATAATACAGAATCACCTTCCATGCTGGAAATAAACACATAGCCTCTACCCTGAAAAAAAACAAACTTTCTCAATGCTTCAATAATAATTGTTTTTATTTGCGATTCTGGTAATACGCCTTTAGCCGAGTTATAAATACTGGTAGCAGTTGTATGAGCAATGTCTACCTGCTCACGCGACATTTCACGTAACAATCTTTCTGATTGATTAAAGCGATAAAGAAGGCTTTCATGCATTGCCTCCGCTTCATATTTCATTCGTTGACGAAATTTCTCTAGCCTTAACTCATCAGCATCTTGCTGCTGGGTTACAACCAGCTCATGGGCACGCCAACTTTCATAGGCAACTAACCCAAAAGTCATGAGTAATACGCCACCTAGAATTCCAGCAACCATCAGTCGAATAATTCGTGCAGGAGCAATTAAAGGTATCATAGCATCTCATTAATAAACATATAAATTTATATTAAAATAACTAATTTAATTAACTATTTTAAATGTGCTAACTAATTTAATATTATAATAGTTAGCGTTTACTTGTATCAAGCAAACGAACCAAGTCTTCCATTTGCTCATTGGTTAATTCATCTAACTCTTGCCTTATTGCCAACACATCGTCAGGCAATAGTTGCAATCGCTCATAAAGCGCAGCTGATATCCGACTAACGCCTTGCTGCCAACTTGGCTGCAAATACTGGTCGGCTAAATACAGCAAATTAGCATACTTAAAATGCTCGCCTGTATATTGACCATTGTGCTGTTGACGAATGGCCACACACATTTCATTGGGTAAGCCCCAAGTAGTGAACAAATAGCTTGCAATTTGTTCACGAGTAATTCCAAATAAAAAGCGCTCTAAATACATGGAAGGCACATGAGGATTAGCCTCTTGGGTGCGGCAATAAAGAGAAAAATAGGGTGGAAACACTTCGGCCAACACTAAATAGCCAAAATTATGTAATAAACCCGCTAAATAGGCTAAGCCAATATAAGGGCGTGCTAAAGGCGGCATTTTTTTAACCAGCTTCTCTACCAATAAAGCCCGCATTAAAGCATCACGCCAAAAATGCCGATGACCATGCACCCCATCTTTAGGTAAACGAATTTGGCGAGACATAGCCAAACCCAAAGCAAGGTTCATGGTAAGATCAAAACCTAAGACACGAATCACCGCATCTTGAATGGAGCGAATGCTGCCAGGTGCACCATAATAGGGTGAGTTAGCCCAACTAATGACTTGTGAAGCAAGGCTTGGATCCATTTCAATTACGTTGGCAAGGTCGGTACCACTGACGTCTTCTTTAGATTTTAAGCTTAATAAACGCTGCGAACTTAAAGGCAAAGGTGCAATTTCAATGGATTCACTTAGCCGTGCTCTAACACGCTGCTGAGTTATGGCCTCAACCGCAGATCGAATTTCAGTTTCATCACGGTTTGGGTAGTCTAAGTTAGGGCGTACTTCCATTAATGGCACCGTAAACTCATCTTGCTCTACTTCAGCCGATACCATTAATGCAAGGTATTCAGTACGAGCAAATCGCAATAACTGTGCAGGGTTTCCTGATTCAACAAAGACCCAATCACCTTCAACAAAACCCAAGTCAACGCACAAAGGCATTGATAAAATGCCCGGCAAAGCGGGAATCGAACTAAGTTTAAGGTCGCGCAATAAAGCTTGCCTATAATTAGGTGAGCGCGCACGCCAATCGGTTCCACCTGCATTGAGTTTTTGTAAATCAAGCAGGCAATGCGCAGGATAAACTGCCTGCAAATTGAACCCATCCACGGCTTGTAAGAGTGTACTCCTCAGTAGCTGGCTAGGTTTTGCTAAATGCCGTGGCACTAAACGTGAAGTTAACGCTTCACTTGTTAAGTCGGCAATACTGTAGGTTGGCTTTATTTGCATGGCACCTTGACTCATTGACTAACCCTTTAAACTAACCCTTTAAACTAACACCCTTGATTAGGTACTCACCTACCAACCCTTTTTGCTTAACGGTTGGTTTAATTATCTAACGTGTCGCTACTTGAGTTAAAAAAGGATTGAAAAAAAAGGATTGAAAAAATGCGTAAAAATAAATGGTATAAACTAGCAATAGAGTAAAGGCTAGCTCCTATAAAGTCGACCTACTCAATCATTAAACCTGCGAAAAACATACTTGATTTCCACGCCAGCGTGCAAGCAAGCCTTGTGCTTGATCCGGTGTTTGTTCTAATAACTTTTGAGCAACAGGCCGCAGACCAATTAATAAATCGGCATCACGTTTTAAATCAGCAATGCGTAATTCTATTTCACCCGTTTGACGCGTACCTAATAATTCGCCAGGGCCTCGAATTTCTAAATCTTTTTGCGCGACAATAAAACCATCATTGGTGTCACGCATCACCTGCAAACGCTCACGCCCATGCGCTGAAAGGGGTGGATGATAAACTAAAACACAAAAGCTAGCAGTAGAACCTCGCCCCACCCTGCCCCGCAACTGGTGTAATTGTGCTAAACCCAAGCGCTCGGCATTATCAATAATCATTAAACTGGCATTGGGCACATCAACGCCCACTTCAATCACCGTTGTAGCAACTAGCAGCTGATATTCACCCTGCTTAAAAGCATTCATCACCGCTGCTTTTTCGGCTGCTTTTAAATGGCCATGCACCAAACCTACGTTTAACTCAGGCAAAGCAACGCGCAACTCTTCAGCCGTTACTTCAGCCGCTTGGCACTCAAGTGCTTCTGATTCTTCAATAAGTGTACAAACCCAATAAGCCTGCCGCCCTTCAAGGCATGCATGGCGCACCCTTGCTATTACTTCAGCACGGCGAGTATCAGGCAACACCAACGTTGTTACTGGCTGCCGCCCTGGGGGTAATTCATCAATAATTGAAATATCTAAGTCAGCATAAGCACTCATGGCAAGGGTGCGTGGAATTGGCGTTGCCGTCATAATGAGTTGATGCGGTAAAAATTGCCCTTGCACACCTTTATTACGTAAAGCTAAACGCTGATGCACACCAAAGCGGTGCTGCTCATCAATCACCACTAAAGCCAAACGCTGAAAAATCACTTCATCTTGAAACAGAGCATGCGTCCCAACGAGTAGGTGCGTTTCGCCTGCAGCAAGGCAAGCCAAAACCGCCTCACGTGCCTTACCTTTAATGCGACCGGTTAACCAATCAACTTTTAACCCAAGCGGTTCAAACCAGTTGGTTAGGTTTTGAAAATGCTGCTCAGCCAATAATTCAGTGGGTGCCATCAGCGCCGCTTGATAACCTGCCGTCATAGTACGCAAACACGCCCTAGCCGCCACCAGTGTTTTGCCAGAACCCACATCGCCCTGCACTAAACGCAACATCGGGTTAGGTAGCTGTAAATCATAAAAAATCTCAGCGGTGACCCTTTCTTGTGCTTTGGTGGGTTTAAACGGCAAGCTTGCCAAAAACTTCTCTTCTAAAGAAGTGCCATCGGCTGCTGGGTAGGGTAAAAGTGGGCAGGCGGCTTGCAAACGGCTTTGTTGGCGTAAAAGTAACATGCCTAGCTGTTGGGCTAATAACTCTTCTAACGCTAAACGCCTTTGGGCCGGATGCAAACCACTTTCTAAAAGCGCTAAATCAGCATCGGCAGGTGGCTGGTGCAAGTAATACAAAGCATCGGCTAAGTGTGGAAAGTGTTGGGTTTGCTGAACAGCTAAGGGTAAAAGTTCTTCGGGCGGGTAGCTAGCTAAGTAGCCAAGTGCCTGCTCGACTAATTGCCTTAAGCGCTGCTGTTGAAAGCCTTCTGTCATAGGGTAAACGGGCGTTAAATGCTGGGCTAGTTCAGGGACACCCAGCCCTGAATCGACGCGTTTAAATTCAGGGTGATACATTTCTAAGCCCGTTGCACCCGTGCGTGCTTCACCATAACAGCGCACAAGGTTACCTGCAGCCAATTGTTTTTGTAGTCCTGCTGAAAAGTAAAAAAACCTTAAGCTTAATAAACCGGTTCCATCACTGATGCGTACCAGCAAGCTGCGCCTGCGCCCTAAAACAACCTGACTTGCCACCACCTCACCTTCAACAACAGCGGTACTACCCACCCTTAAATTACCCAAGCTGCTAATAGAGGTATGGTCTTCATAACGCAGCGGTAAATGAAACAGTAAATCTTGTAAATTATAGATGCCTAAACGCGAGAGTTTTTCTTCTAACGCTTGCCCTACACCTTTTAATTCGGTTAAAGCCAAATGACTTAACAGCATGGACATGGCTGGCTACCCCAAATTCAGTTGCGTCACTGCCTGCACCAAGGCTTCAATTGCCTTAGGCCGTGGAAAGCTGGCACGCCAAGCTAAAGCCACAGTGCGTGATGGCACAGGCTCGGCAAAAGGACGGCTAATTAAAACATCGGGCGCATATTGGTTCATGCCAATAGCAGAGTAGGGCAAGACAGTAATGCCCAAGCCCGAAGCAACCATGTGACGAATGGTTTCAAGCGATCCACCCTCGGCAATTAAGCCTTGACGGGGGTCTTTAAAATTGGCTTCTAGGGCTGGGCACGCTTCTATTACTTGGTCTCTAAAGCAATGCCCTTCACCTAGCATTAATAGCTTTTGGCTAGGAAGGTCGCTAATAGGTATCCTATTACGCTTTTCCCAAGGGTGATTTTTAGGTAGCAATACTTGAAAAGGCTCGCTGTAAAGTTTGCGAGTTACCACATCGGCTTCTGTAAAAGGCAAAGCAATAATAATGGCGTCTAATTCACCTGAACGCAGTTTGCGGCGCAAAACAGCCGTGTAGCTTTCTTCTATATAAAGCGGCATTTCAGGGGTAAGGGCTTGCAGCTTAGGAATAAGGTGAGGAAACAAATAAGGGCCAATGGTATAAATAGCACCCAAACGCAGCGGCGAAGTTAGCTGGCTTTTACCTTCTTGTGCTAGCTCCTTAATAACAGCTGCCTGCTCTAATACCCTGTGCGCCTGAGCAACCACTTTTGACCCAATGGGCGTAAGGTACACTGCACTTTTACTGCGCTCAAACAGTGGGATGCCTAGTTCTTCTTCTAGCTTTTTTACCGCCACACTTAAAGTGGGCTGGCTTACAAAGCATTTTTCTGCAGCACGCCCAAAATGCCTTTCTTGTTCCAGCGTGACAATGTATTTAAGTTCTGTCAGCGTCATAGGTTTTACCTGCTGGTTTTTATTAGTGGGTTAATTAAAAAGTATGGTGCATTGATTTAAATAATCAAGCAAAGTGTTTTTAATCCCATTAATCTATCATTAACCTAGTTTTCATCTAAGGTGCAGCCGTTAAGTTAGGCGTTTTTTTATTGCCGCCAACACGCCTTTAACATCTAACCCGCAATCAGCTAGCAGCTCTTGTTGCAAACCTTGATCAACCCAAATATCTGGAATGCCTAAGTTCAGCAATTTTGGCTGAAGGTTTTGGCTTACATAAAACTCATTAATTGCACTGCCCACCCCACCCATAATGGCGTTTTCTTCTAGGGTCACTAACAGCTCGTGGCTTGCCGCTATATCTAATAAAAGTTGTTCATCTAAGGGTTTTACAAAGCGTAAATTAACCAGTGTAGCATCTAGCTGTTCAGCCACTTCTGCCGCTGTTGCAACTAGACTGCCTAAAGCTAGCAAAGCAATTTTTTGACCCTTTTCTTTACCCGACTTGCGCCTTACTTGGGCTTTACCAATTGGCAAGCTGGTTAAGCCTTCGTCTATTAGAACGCCTAGC
>CANQLY010000039.1 GCA_947624795.1 uncultured Marinospirillum sp. | reverse complement strand
CTGTTTAGCAGCATCAGGGGCCATTCGTAATACTGCCATGGATTATGAAGACGTAGGGCTATGGGCAGCAGAAAGCCTTTTGCTGCGCTACCCTAACGCAATTATGGCACGCTATAAACTAAAGCAGTTACCAGAAACGGGTGCGCTGTTATTAGCCCAAATTGCAGCCCGCCGTGGCGGATTACGTGCCGGTGGCACTGTTGATTTACACCGTGCTAGTGAAGTATTGCTGCATGATTTACGGGGTGGGCAATTAGGGCGCCTTTCTTTAGAGCGCCCACTCGATATTCCTTTGGAACTTGCAACAGAAGATGAATTAGTCAATTTAAATGAATCAGAATAAAGTGCGGTGTAAATGTTCACTCAATTGACACTTAGCAAACCTTGCCTGCTGGAGCTCTAATAAAAAATGAGCAACCCTACTAACCGTCGGCGTTTTAACTTAAAAATAAAACGAAATAACCCTTGGACACCTTGTTGGTTACCGGCAAGCTTACGCGATTCATTAAACAACAAGCACCACTCGCGTGATTTCAACTTTGCTCGCAGTGATTACTTGCGAAGCCGAACCTTGTTTGTTGGCATTACTTTTTTTCTGCTTGCGCCTTTATGGATTGTGGTTGACTACCTACTTTTGCCGACTGAAATACTTGGCAGCCTTGCAACCAGCCGCTTTGTATTAATGGGCATTCTTGCCGTTATTATTTTTTCAGCACGCCGTAACCAACATAAAATTAATAGAATCCGCAACACGTTAGCGGCCTTATTGATTGCACCCGCAGCGTTTTATTTTGCCTTAGTATTGTTTTACAGCGATCAAATGGCTTCTTTAATTGGCTATAACTTTATTCCTTTGCTTATCATTGTTTTTCTTAGTGTTTTTCCACTGACGCTAGTAGAAAGCTTTGGCATTGGGCTGGTCGTTATAATCATTCAAATTTTAGCACTAGGCCACTTAAATGAGCTAAGCACACCCGATAGCTGGCAAAACCTTACGTTGCTAGTGGTCGTGCTTGCCATTTCACTTTGGGCTAATCATTCCCAAGTCAGCACTTTGCTACGACTTTACCGCCAAGCCAGTATGGACAGCCTAACAGGCTTACTGAATCGGGGAGTTTTACTTGAACAGCTGCACCTACTTTGCAAGCACCGTGATCAAAAACTTAAAGAAGATGCACTGCCAGCACCCATTTCACTGGTTATGTTTGACTTAGATAAATTCAAGCGCATTAATGATACTTACGGTCACTCAGTTGGCGATAAAGTTTTACAGCAGTTTGCAAAAATATTGCGTGACGAACTTAGAAATAATGATTTAATAGCTCGCTATGGTGGTGAAGAATTTATTGCAGTCTTACCTGAAACATCAAAAGTTGATGCGTACCAAATTGCAGAACGCATTCGCTTAGCATGTGAAAATTTAGCCGTGATTACACACGAAGGCGAAACAGTGAACTTCACCACAAGCATTGGCATTACTGAAATACGCCTAGATGAAAGCTTAAACACGGCCTTACACCGTGTGGATATGCGCCTTTACCTAGCGAAGCATTTGGGTCGTAACCGCTACATTGATTACGATTCACCGGTTGAACCAAAAGAGACCTACAATTACTTTTGATAAGAGAATAATCTGGAATATCACTCATGCAAACTATTCGCAAATCTAACAAGCTACACCACGTCTGCTACGATATACGCGGCCCTGTTTTACAAGAAGCCAAGCGGATGGAAGAAGAAGGCCACCGCATCCTTAAATTAAACATTGGCAATCCGGCGCCTTTTGGTTTTGAGGCACCCGATGAAATCTTACAAGATGTGTTGCGTAACCTTTCAACAGCCCAAGGTTACAGCGATTCTAAAGGCCTTTATTCAGCACGCAAAGCGGTGATGCAAGAATGCCAAAGAAAAGGCATTGAAAATGTGGGCATTGAAGACATTTACCTAGGTAACGGGGTAAGTGAGCTGATTGTTATGGCCATGCAAGGCTTGTTAAACGATGGTGATGAAGTGCTTATTCCGGCACCCGATTACCCTTTATGGACGGCAGCAGCACGCCTTGCAGGTGGCAATGCAGTGCATTACATTTGCGATGAGCAAAGTGACTGGTTCCCAGACATTGCCGACATTAAGAAAAAAGTAACTGATCGTACCCGTGCCATTGTTCTAATTAACCCCAATAACCCAACGGGGGCGCTGTATTCTGAAGCGCTATTACAGCAAATTCTTGAAGTCGCCAGAGAGCACCAGCTGGTCGTTTTTTCAGATGAAATTTACGACAAAATTTTATACGATGGCGAACAGCATACGTCCATTGCAAGCCTAGCTGATGATTTATTGTTCTGTACGTTTAATGGCTTATCTAAAAGCTACCGTGTGGCCGGCTTTCGCTCTGGCTGGATGATTCTTTCAGGTGCCAAACACCTAGCCCAAGATTATAACGAAGGCTTGAATATGTTGGCATCCATGCGTTTGTGCGCCAACGTGCCTGCACAGCACGCCATTCAAACGGCATTAGGTGGCTACCAAAGCATTAACGATTACATTCTGCCCGGTGGCCGTTTATTAGCACAGCGCGACAAAGCCTATGAATTAATCACACAAATTCCGGGTGTAACCTGTACCAAGCCTAAAGGCGCTTTGTATATGTTTCCACGCCTAGATCCTAAAAAGTTTAATATTCAAGACGATGAAAAGTTTGCACTTGATTTATTACAGCAAGAAAAGCTATTAGTAGTACAAGGCACGGCGTTTAACTGGTTTAAACCCGATCACTTTCGCCTTGTTACCCTACCAAGGGTCGACCAGTTAGAAGATGCTATTAGCCGTTTAGAACGCTTTTTATCACGCTACCGTCAGTAAGCTTAAATGCAATTAACTTAAATGAAGGAGAAACGATCAAATGATGCGCATCGCTTTATTTTTGCTAACTAACTTAGCCGTTGTATTCATTGCCAGCATAACGCTTAACTTACTGGGTGTTGGTAGCTATTTAGAAGCAGGTGGTGGTTTAAACTTAACCAGCTTATTAATTTTCTGCTTTGTATTTGGTATGGCAGGCTCTGTTGTTTCGCTATTAATTTCTAAATGGATGGCAAAAAGAAGCACAGGCACCCAAGTCATTACCCAACCCAATAACCAGCAAGAACAATGGTTGGTGCAAACCGTTGCAGAGCTGGCTAAAAAAGCCGGCATAGGCATGCCCGAAGTGGGTATTTTCCCTTCTAATCAATCCAACGCCTTTGCTACGGGCTGGAACCGTAACGCCGCTTTAGTGGCTGTTTCTAGTGGTTTATTAGAACGGATGCGCCCTGAAGAAGTGCGTGCAGTGCTGGCTCATGAAATTGGCCACGTTGCCAATGGTGACATGGTGACACTTGCATTAGTGCAAGGCGTTGTTAACACTTTTGTTATGTTCTTTGCACGCATTATTGGCCATACTGTTGATAAAGTAATTTTCAAAAATGAAAATGAAGGCCACGGTATTGCCTTTTATGTTTCTAGTATCATTGCAGAAATTGTATTGGGCATTCTTGCCTCAGCCATAGTCATGTGGTTTAGCCGCTTTCGTGAGTTCCGTGCCGATGAAGCCGGTGCACGCCTTGCAGGTTCAGGCGCCATGATTAATGCACTAGAAAGGTTAAAAAATGAACAAAACTTACCTAATGATATGCCAGATTCATTAACAGCGTTTGGGTTTAATAAAGGCCAAACAACTAGCATGATACAAAAGCTTTTTTCAAGCCACCCCCCATTAGATGATAGGATTACCGCTCTACGCAATAAGGCGTATAACTAAAGCTTTAAAGCTAAGGTAATATCATTGTTTGTAATTAATTAAAAAAGCTAGATAAACCGGAAGTATCTAGCTTTTTTTAAAGCCTTTAAATGGTGCCTTTGCCATTTTAATGGAGCAAACCTGATGATTAGACTAAACACAATTGGTGGCCGGCTTTTAATGTTGCCAACTGCGGCTTTGCTAGGCTTAGTATTACTAGCAGTCGTTGCATTGAATGCATTAAGCACCACCTTAGAAAAAGAACGTGAAAGTCGTGTCGTTGCAGTGGTTGATCTTGCAAGCAGCATTATTAAGCATTACCAATCACTTGAAAAAAATGGCATTTTAAACCAACAAGAAGCACAACAAAGCGCCAAAGATGCCATAAAAGCACTCCGGTATGACAAGGTAGAATACTTTTGGATTAATGATTTAACTGCGCCCATCCCAAGAATGATTATGCACTCTACTAGCCCTGTGCTTGATGGCCAAATTTTAGACAAACCCCATTACCACTACGCTATTCTTTCACGCAACCGTGATGGCAGCCAATCTGAAGTTTTAGACAACAAAAACTTGTTTGCGACTTTTAACGACACTGTAAAAAAATACGGTGCAGGCTTTGTTGAATACCAATGGCCTAAAGCGCTGGCAAGTGGCGGCGTTACAGAAGAGCGCTTTAAAAAACTTTCCTATGTCACTAGCAATAAAGAATGGGGCTGGGTTATAGGGTCAGGTATTTACATTGATGATGTCAGCGCTCAGTTTTGGGCATTAGCCAAACGCATTGGCTTAATGGGCCTTACCATTATTGCAGGTATTTTAGCGCTTTCTAGCTATATTCGTCACTGGGTTCTTAAGCAACTTGGGGGTGAAGTCATTGAAGCAAGGAAGCTGGTGCAAAAAGTTGCTGAAGGTGATTTTACTGGTTGCGATAAAAGCAGCAAAGCCAGCCCAGACAGCGTAATCGGCGCTGTAGATGCTATGGCTCGGCAATTGGCCGATACAATTCGTGGCATTAGCCAAATATCCAATAGCCTCTCTAGTGCATCAACGCAGCTAGCAGCAGTGGCACAAGAAAGCCACAGCACGCAAGATCAGCAAACCGAAGAAACCGATCAGGTTGCCATTGCCATTAACCAAATGAGCAACACCATTTTAGAAGTGTCA
This sequence comes from uncultured Marinospirillum sp., assembly GCA_947624795.1. Classification (GTDB taxonomy): domain Bacteria; phylum Pseudomonadota; class Gammaproteobacteria; order Pseudomonadales; family Halomonadaceae; genus Marinospirillum. The sequence continues at coordinate 10,664 of CANQLY010000039.1, read as the reverse complement.
GACAATGCTCGCCGGGCTTCAAACGCAGCAGATGAAACTGACCAAGCAGTCACTATTGGCCGATCTTCGGTAGATCAAGCAGGGAAAGCCATCGCATTACTGGCCAACAAAGTAGGCAGCTCCACCAAAGTAATACACAAGCTCAGTGGCGATTCAACCAACATTGGCGGTGTGCTTAAAGTAATTGAAGACGTTGCTGAGCAAACCAACTTGCTAGCCTTAAATGCTGCCATTGAAGCCGCACGTGCCGGTGAAGCAGGCCGTGGTTTTGCAGTAGTGGCCGATGAAGTCAGGGGGCTTGCTAGCCGCACCCAACAAAGTGCTGAAGAAATTCACCGCATGATTAATTTGCTACAAAGCGGCGCCCAAGAAGCCGTTACAGCCATGGATGCCAGCATAAAAGAAACAGAACTTACCGTAGCAGCAGCGGCTGAAGCAACCAAATCACTGGATTTAATTGCATCAGCTGCCGAACACATTCGTGACATGAACCACCTCATTGCTTCAGCCGCTGAACAGCAATCTGCGGTGGCAGAAGAAATTAATCAGAATATCGTTAAACTGGTTGAACTGTGTGTCAGCAGTTCAATCTCTACACGTCAAACCCATGAGTCTAGTTTTGAACTAGAAAAGCTAGCCAAAGAGTTGAATGATCGCATTAAATGTTTCCGCGTCTAAAAACACAAACTAGCACCCAAAAAACTCAGCAGCAAACCCCAGCGCTTTTAATGCGCTGGCTTGCTTTTGGGTTGCTGCTGTTACTTTTAAAGATGCAAACTCTCGCCTGATTGGGTAGTTTTTACGCAGGTGTTGATAAACCGCTTCAGTTACGCCGTGCTTGTTTAAAGCATTGATTAAACGCCAGTGGTCTACCAATGGCTGATAACACACGTCAGCAGCACGCCTACATGCCTCTTCTACACCACAGCCGGCAGCAAGCGTTAAGCTTGCCACAGGAACCATTGGTAATAACGCTTTTAACTTCACACTTGGCTCTAAACCTAAATGGTGGCACCAAGCCTGATACAGCATTTCTGTGCCCCGACTTTTACCTTCTAAGCTGTAGCCTGCAATGTGTGGCGTGGCTAAAAAACACTGCTGAATGAGTTCAAAATCTAAGCTAGGCTCACCTTCAAACACATCGAGCAATAAATCGGGGGCTGTTTTATTTTTAAGCTCAGTTTTTAAAACCGCTTGATTGATAACACCGCCACGGCCTGCATTGAGTAATATTTTACCTGTTAACAAAGCCAGTTCTTTTTTACCTATTAAAAACTTGGATGGATAATCACCCGTTACAATCAAGGGGGTGTGAAGGCACACAATATCAGCGGCCTCCAGCACGTCAGTTAAACTTAAAAAATCCACTTCACCTTTGGCCGATCTTGGTGGATCGTTTAATAACACTTGGCAGCCATAGTTTTGTAAGCGAGTGGCCAAACGCCCGCCTACCTGCCCTACACCTACAATGCCCACCGTTTTATCTTTTAAATTAAAACCCTGCTCACCTGCAAGCCACAACAAAGCAGCAATAACGTAATCAACCACTGAATTTGCATTGCAACCTGGCGCACTAGCAAAGTGAATGCCGGCAGATTGCAACCAAGCCGTATCCACATGGTCTATACCGATGGTTGCAGTGCCTACAAACTTAACTTGGCTGCCTTCTAAAAGCTGCTGGTTAACCTGAGTCACTGAGCGCACTAATAACCCATCGGCACCTTTAACATCGGCGGCTGTAATGGCATTACTAGGCAGCTGAATCACCTTGGCATTGCCACTAAAAAAGGCTTGAGTAAAGGGAATATTTTCATCAACAATAAGACGCATAGGTTTTTTTCTCTACAAGGTTTACAATTAGCACTTCGAATCAATTTTTATTAAGGACTTCACTTGATCCTACGTTGGGAAAAAGGTCAGGACTACTATCTAGTGTATGTTCACCAAGATATGTTTAATGATTGGCTAGTCACTCGTGTTTGGGGGCAAACAGGCACCTTGTATGGCGGCCTAAAGCACACCCTTGTTGCCTCACCTGAAGAGGCCGCTACACTAGTCGACGACATTCGCCACATACAAGAAAGCCGGGGTTTTCATAAGGTTTTGGAAGCAAAAAACCCCGATGATATTCCCGGCTCTATTCAAGACACCATGAAGGATGAGCTTCATTTTAAATAAATAAAAAAATCGATGGCTTATTTAGGCAGGTGGTTTATCCAGCTTGCTAGCTTTTCAGCAGAAAAAGGCCAGTTTAGCTCGGCACCACAAGGGCTTGCTATCACTGGAATACGCACTCCATAGCGTGCCATTAATAAGCTGTCTTCAGCAATATCAACTAAAGCCAAGCCTAGTTCTTTTTGTAACCAAGGCTCTAGTAATGCTAAAGCCTCATCACATAAATGGCAGCCTGCAGTGGTGTAGAGTGTTAAACGCAAACCCTTTGACATCTTGCCTTCCTTTTTTAATAAATAGGCGCTACTGCACCCTTATATTGAGTAGTAATAAAATTACTGACTACTTTAGTTTTTAATACAGCAATCAACTTAAGTAAATCAGCGTTTTGTTCATTGCCTTCTTTCACCACTAGAATATTAACATAGGGTGAATCACTGCCTTCAATTATTAATGCATCGTTAGCAGGGTTTAAACCGGCTTCTAAAGCATAGTTAGTATTAATTAAAGCTAAATCTACCTGCCCTAAAATGCGTGGTAAAGTGGCGGCTTCTAATTCACGAAAGCGCAATTTTTTAGGATTTTCAATAATATCACGGGGGGTGGCTGTAATACCGGCTTCAGGGCTTAAAGTAATTAAACCGGCAGTTTGTAGTAATAATAAAGCACGCCCGCCATTGGTTGCATCGTTAGGCAAAGCAATTTGGGCACGCTTAGGTAACTTAGCTAGGTCTTTATGCTTGCTTGAATAGGCACCAAAAGGCTCGACATGCACACCCAACACACTGATTAGCTGAGTAGAACGGCTTTTATTAAATTCTGTTAAATACGGCTGGTGCTGAAAAAAGTTTGCATCTAAACGGCCTTCATTTACCTGCACGTTAGGCTGCACATAATCGGTAAATACTTTTACATCCAGCGTCACCCCTTCTTTGGCAAGCATTGGCTTAACAAATGCCAAAATCTCAGCGTGGGGCACAGCCGTTGCCGCTACTTTTAAAGTACCTGCCGTGGCTTGAGATAGAAAGACTTGAGCAGAAAAAGCTAAAGCCACTGCCAGACCCGTTAATAATTTTTTCATGGTATTTTTCCTTATAAACCCTGCTTAATAAACACTGCTTAATAAACCCATTATTTACGTGAATAATGCACCACTAGGCGATCACCCACCATTTGTAACACTTGCACTAGTACCAATAACAACACCACAGTCACCACCATCACATCGGTTTGAAAACGCTGGTAACCAAAACGTATGGCTAAATCACCCAAGCCACCTGCGCCCACCACACCAGCCATAGCGGTATAAGAAACCAGCGTGATAGCCGTTACGGTTGTGGCGGCTAGAATACCCGGTCTTGCTTCTGGCAACAAAGCACTAATAATTATTTGCTTAGTCGTTGCACCCATCGCTTGAGTGGCTTCAATAATACCCCGGTCGACTTCCCTTAGGGCTGTCTCTACTAGGCGTGCAAAAAAAGGCGTTGCGCCCACAACTAAAGGTGGAATGGCTCCAGCCACACCCAAAGATGTACCAGTAATCATGACCGTGAAGGGAATCATCACAATTAATAGAATAATAAAGGGCAAAGAACGCAAAATATTGGTGACCAGCGACAAGATTAAATACAAACCTTTTTGGTCGAACAGCTGCTTAGGGCCAGTTAAAAACAGTAATATACCTAGGGGCAAGCCTAAGATAATAGTAAAAAGTAACGAGCCACCCAGCATTAAAAAAGTTTCTAAGGTGGCTAGCCAAATCTCATACCAATCCACATTAATTAATAGCTCATTCATGGCGTAGCTCCTCTAGGTGGACTTCGGCTGCGTGTAAAATTTGCATGGCCTCTTCTAGCTTTTCGCCTTTAAATGCCACGGTTAGCTGGCCGTAAGGTTCATTGCGTATTCTATCAATGCGCCCCGATAAGATAGAAAACTCTATCCCTGTTTTAGCAGCAACCTTTGCCAACAAAGGCTCATAGGTTGCTTGGCCTTGAAAAGTTAAACGCAGAATACGCCCTTCCACTTCCGCTAAGTTTTGTGCCATTTCGGCTTCGTCTAGCTGCTCAGCTTCGTAAACAAAACGCTTAGTGGTGGGGTGTTGCGGGTGCAAAAACACATCGGCTACTTTGCCCTGCTCTACGATTACGCCACCGTCCATCACCGCCACCTGATCGCAAATACGGCGCACCACATCCATTTCATGGGTAATTAGCACTAGGGTTAAACCTAAGTCACGGTTAATTTCTGCTAACAGCTGCAATACCTGCCCCGTGGTTTGTGGGTCTAGCGCACTGGTGGCTTCGTCACACAATAAAATGGTGGGGTCGGTTGATAAAGCACGCGCAATACCCACCCGCTGTTTTTCACCACCTGAAAGCTGAGCAGGGTATTTATTAGCATGGTTTTCTAGGCCCACTCTGGCTAATAAATCAGCCACTTTTTTATTGATTGCACTGTTTGAAAGCTCGCCTGCCAACTTTAAAGGCAAGGCCACGTTTTCTGCCACAGTGCGGGACGATAACAAATTAAAATGCTGAAAAATCATCCCCACACGGCGGCGAAAATTACGCAGACCAGCGGCATCTAACTGGGTAATGTCTAGGCCATCCACTTCAATGCGGCCACCGCTGGGCTCTTCTAGGCGGTTAATTAAGCGCATCAGTGTTGATTTACCCGCCCCAGAGTGACCGATGAGGCCATAAATTTGCCCTGTAGGAATTTGCAAAGAGGTTGCTTGCAAGGCTGTTATAGACTTCTTGCCTAGTTGATAAGCTTTATGAACTTTAAAAAACTCAATCATTGCACCCGCACCTAAAATAAGTATCCCGGCACTAGGTCCGGGATTAGGGGTTTATTGTTTAACGAAGTTTAGTCTTCAGCAGGTGTAGCTTGATCTGCTTCAGGCTGGTCAGTTTCTGACTGTTCGACTGCATCTTCAGTTGATAAAGCATCATCTTCTAAAAGTGCATCTTCGTCTAGTTCAGCATCAGGGTCTTCGCCAATATCCTGAACACGCACTGTGCCACTGAGTTTTTCTTCGTCGGTTAAACGAATCAGGGTTACACCCTGAGTATTACGCGAAGTAACCGATATTTCATCAACCCGTGTACGCACCAAAGTGCCACGGTTGGTGATAAGCATCATTTCTTCGCCATCTTCAACCTGAATGGCTGATACTAGGCCGCCATTACGTGCGCTGCACTGCATGGCAATAACACCCTGACCACCACGACCGCGTAAAGGGAACTCGGGCAAACGGGTACGCTTACCATAGCCATTTTCAGAAGCGGTGAGTATGTAGATAGGACGATCAGCTTCAACCTCTGCTTCAACTTCTGCTTCAACTTCTGCTTCTGCTACTTCTTCAGAGGCTTCAAGGTTAGCTGTTGCTACCTCAACTACTTCTAGATCGGTATTTTCTACATCAGTGATACCTGCATCATCCACTTCGTCTTCAAGGTCATCAGCAGCATCTATCACAGTGTTACGAGGAATAATTAAGCTAATAACCTCAGCACCTTCTGGTAGACGAATACCCCGCACACCACGCGCCGTACGACCCATACTGCGCACACGGTCTTCTTCAAAACGAATGGCTTTACCGGCACTGGTAAACAGCATCACGTGATCGGTTCCGTGGGTAATAGCAGCGCCCACTAGGTGATCGCCTTCGTCTAGGTCTAGGGCAATTAAGCCGCTAGAACGTGGACGAGCGAACTGGTCTAGGCTGGTTTTCTTAACCGTTCCACGCGCTGTTGCCATAAAGATGTAGTGGTCTTCACGGTATTCAGTCACTGGCAAAATGGTGGTAATGCTTTCGCCTTCTTCTAAAGGCAAAAGGTTAACCAAAGGACGACCCCGTGAACCACGGCTACCCGTTGGCATGTCATACACTTTTAGCCAGTAAACCTTGCCCCGTGTAGAAAACAGCATAATGGTGGCGTGCGTTGAAGCGACCAACAAGTGCTCTATCACGTCTTCATCTTTCATGGCGGTTGCTGACTTACCACGACCACCACGGCGCTGAGCACGGTAATCACTTAACGGCTGTGTTTTTGCATAACCGGTACGTGAAATAGTCACTACCATGTCTTCTTCAGCTATCAAGTCTTCCATCGAAAAATCTTGGCGGCTGGCAATAATAACGCTGCGGCGAGGGTCTGCGTATTCAGCACGAATAGCAATAAGCTCTTCACGAATCAGCTGCATTAAAAGGGCAGAATCAGCCAAAATAGCCATAAATTCGGCGATTTTTTCTAGCAGCTCACGGTATTCACTTAATAGCTTTTCGTGTTCCATGCCCGTTAAGCGGTGTAAGCGTAAATCTAAAATGGCTTGTGCTTGCACTAGCGATAAACGGTAGCTGTCTTGCGCTTCTGCCATACCCAAACCTTCGGCAAGGCCATCGGGCTTACACGCATCAGCGCCAGCCCGTTCTAGCATTTCTACCACATTGCCCGGCGCCCAATCACGTGCCAACAAACCTTCTCTAGCTTCAGCCGGTGAAGGCGAGGCTTTGATCTGCTCAATGATGGGATCAATGTTGGCCAAGGCAATCGCTAGGCCTTCAAGAATATGACCACGGTCTTTGGCTTTGCGTAATTCAAATACGGTGCGGCGAGTAACCACTTCTTGGCGGTGGCGAATAAAGGCTTCCAACATCTGCTTAAGGTTAAGCAACATGGGCTGACCATCACGCAAGGCCACCATGTTAATACCAAACACATTTTGCAAAGACGTTTGGGTAAACAGGTTATTAGCCAGCACTTCAGGCGATTCACCACGCTTGACTTCAACCACAATACGCATGCCGTCTTTATCAGACTCATCACGCAGTTCAGCGATGCCTTCAATTTTCTTTTCTTTAACTAGCTCAGCAATGCGTTCAATTTGACGCGCTTTATTAAGCTGATAAGGAATTTCTGTGAAAACTATGGCTTCACGATTACCTATGGTTTCAAAGTGGTGCTTGGCACGCATATAAATACGGCCACGACCTGTGCGGTAAGCTTCCACAATACCGGCTTTACCATTAATAATGGCACCCGTAGGAAAGTCTGGACCGGGAATGTATTCCATCAGCTGCTCAATCGTCAGCTCTGGGTCATCAATTAAAGCTAAGCAACCATCGACGATTTCACCCAAGTTATGGGGTGGAATATTGGTTGCCATACCTACCGCAATACCTGCCGAACCGTTAACCAAAAGGTTAGGCACACGGGTGGGCATAACCGCTGGTATTCTTTCAGTACCGTCGTAGTTATCTACATAATCAACGGTATCTTTGTCTAAATCAGCCAATAATGCATGGCTCATTTTGGTCATACGAATTTCGGTATAACGCATGGCGGCAGCGGAATCACCGTCTACCGAACCAAAGTTACCCTGACCATCGACCAACATATAACGCAATGAGAAGGGCTGCGCCATACGAACAATGGTGTCATAAACCGCCAAGTCACCATGCGGGTGGTATTTACCAATCACATCACCCACCACACGGGCAGACTTTTTATAGGGTTTATTCCAATCGTTATTCAGTTCATGCATGGCAAACAACACGCGGCGGTGAACCGGTTTAAGACCATCACGCACATCGGGTAGCGCGCGTCCGACAATAACGCTCATCGCGTAATCAAGGTAGGACTGCTTTAGCTCGTCCTCAATATTTATCGGATGAATCTCTGAGGCGACTTCAGCCATACATCTTCGTCCTTCTTAGGTTTTTGATATTCTGCTGATTATACCCTTTTTGTCCTGTTTAAGTCATATTGACTTAAACAGGATCAGCAATTGCTCAGCAAATTCAGCATTTAACTAGGAAAGATGCGTTCCGATAATTTCATATAAGCAGCAGCAGATTGCACCTGAATAACATAAGCCAGCGCAACTAAAACAGCAGCCTCTGCACCTAGCTCACCAAAGGCGGTCATAGCTAGAGCCAAAGCAATGGAAAGATTACGCATCACCGTGCCGTAAACCAAGGCAATGCCATGACCACGATTCAGCATTTTACGCGCAATTAGCGTGCTTATTAGGTAGTTAATGGTGTAAAGAATAACTAAAGGCAACAGCAGCTTTAACACCAGCGCAGGCGATTCAACCAAATCTGCCCCTTTTAATGCCATCGCCACAAACACAACGCCTAATACGCCAAGGCTTGAAAAGGGCGGAAACTTAGGCGCTAACTTTTTCTGAAACGTTTCTTGGCCGTATTTACCCACCAAAAACTTGCGTGTTAACTGGGCGGCAACAAAAGGCACAGCAATAAAAAACACGATTTGCTTAAACACTTCGCCTAGCTGAATCGGGATTTCTGCACCCATTAAAAACTTCACATAAAAAGGCGTTAATAACGAACCTAACAGCAAGCCGATAATGGTCAGTTTAATGGCCGCTGGCACATTACCCTTAGCAAAACCTGTCCAAGAAATAGTCATACCGCTGGTGGGCAATAAAGCGGTTAGTAATAAACCCAGAGCCAAAGCTGGCTGCTCTTTAAAAAACACCAACCCTAACCCGTAAGCAATAAAAGGAATGCACAAAAAGTTAATGCCCATCGCCCAAAACTGCACGGCATTATCGCCTGGCTCTAATAGCTGTTGCGCTTTAACGCCCACCATCATGGGAAAAATCATTAGCAGCGTAAAAGGCACAATTAACACCACCAAACTTTGTGTTGAAAAGCTTAGACTGGCACCCAAACCCAACAACAAAAACAGTGGAATACTCAGACTTAAATTTTTACTTAACCAAGCGATAAACTTCATAGTGCACCTTTACCAATCACTTTATTGAACATAAGAACTAGCTAATAGATTACATGAATTAGCCTTACAATGTGATACATTAGCTGCTTTTAATTCATCGAGAACTTGTTATGCTTCCCTTAACTGTTTGGGGGTTGGCGCTAGGTCAGGCTTTACTGATTAGCGGCAATATCCTACTGGTTTCTGTTACCGCTTTAATTGGGCAACAAATTGCCCCTTCACCTGCCTTAATCACTTTACCCGTTGCCCTGCAATTTTTGGGTTTAATGGGTGTTACCTTACCCGCTGCGCTTTTAATGCGTTGGCTAGGGCGAAAAATTGGTTTCTTACTTGGCAATATTATTGGTGTAGGCGGTGCTATTCTTGCCTATAACGCCCTAGCCATGGAAAGCTTTGCTCTGTTTTGCTTAAGTACCTTTTTGTTAGGTATGGCAATTGGGGTTGGGCAACAATACCGTTTTGCAGCAGTTGAAGCCTGCCAACCCTCACAAAGCGCCCGCGCCATTGCCTTGGTTATGGGTGGTGGTGTATTGGCTGCTATTCTTGGCCCTAACCTTGCCGTTTGGTCACGGGGTTTCTTTCCTAGCAGTGAGTTTATTGGTGCTTTTGCTGTGTTAATCGGCCTTTATATCTTCACTATGCTACTGATTGTTTCCCTACCCTTAAAAAAACCTTCTGCAGCCGAACAAAAGAAAGGTGGCCGTAGCTATTTAGAGCTACTTCGCCAGCCTATTCTTATTGCCGCTGTTGCTTCGGGCAGTATAGGTTATGGCATTATGGTTTTAGTCATGACTGCAACACCGCTAGCGATGAAAAGTATCGGTTATGAGTTCAGTGACATTGCCAGCATTATTCAGTGGCACGTTTTAGGTATGTTTTTACCTTCCTTTATTACTGGCCGTTTAATTACCCGCTTTGGTACAGTGCCTATTATTCAACTCGGCTGTGCTTTGCTACTTTTCTGCGTGCTTGTTGCTCAACTCGGTACTAGCTATTGGTTCTTCTGGGTGGCTTTGGTGGCTTTAGGTGTGGGTTGGAACTTCACTTTTATCGGTGCAACTTCATTATTAACCCTTACCTACCTGCCCAATGAAAAAGCTAAAGTTCAAGGCATGAACGACTTTTTAGTGTTTGGTTTTTCAGCCGCGGGGGCGTTATTAGCAGGGCATTTACAACACTGGCTAGGCTGGGAAATGTTAAACCTAGTTATGCTGCCAGCCATAGGTTTGGCTATGTGGGCTGTTTGGTACAGCAGGCGTAGCCATAAACGCAGCTTAGCTACAACGACTTAGTTTTCTAGCGGTTTTTCAGGGAATAGATAAAACCGCTGCTCTACCCCTGCTTCAATATAAGGCTGGTTGAGTCTTTCTTTTAAATAAGCCTGCCTAGCGGTAAACATACGCTGCGCAAAAATGCCTTTTGGCTCAGAATTTCAACATGAATTAGTAGCCATTCTTCGGTACTAAGCCGCTAAAGTAGAAACAGCCCCACGGTCGTGGGAAAAACTGCCGAATCAGTCGAAGGTGCAATAAATGAATAGACCCAAGGGTTAGTGGTTCACTTTTAGATTGTTTGGGTGGATCAGTATTGGGTTGTTGTTGACAAGAAGCACTTTACAAAGAAATGGGAAACACCCCCACGGTCGTGGGGAAGACAAAGGGACCCTTGTCACGTCGGCTAATCTTTAAGAAACACCCCCACGGTCGTGGGGAAGACACA
>CANQLY010000038.1 GCA_947624795.1 uncultured Marinospirillum sp. | reverse complement strand
CCCCGATGGCAGTGGCTACCGTTTAAAAGCTGCTTTGGCTAAAAAGTTTGATCTAAGCACTCGCCAAATTACCTTGGGTAATGGCTCGAATGACTTGTTAGATTTAATTGGTCGCTGCTGGTTAGCCCCTGGCCGCAATGCGGTGTATAGCGAATATGCTTTTGCTGTTTACCCGATTACCACTCAAGCAATGGGCGCAGAGCATAAAGTGGTTCCGGCTAAAAACTGGGGGCACGACTTACCCGCTATGGCCGCAGCCATTGATGAAAACACCAGCGTGGTCTTTGTTGCCAACCCTAATAACCCAACCGGTACTTGGCTGTCTGAAACCCAGCTGCGTGAATTTATGCAGCGTGTGCCAGAAAATGTATTGGTGGTGTTAGATGAAGCCTATTCTGAATACGTGAGCGAACAGGCCTACCCAGACACTTTCAAACTGCTGAATGATTTTCCTAACCTCATTGTTTGCCGCACTTTTTCGAAAGCTTATGGTTTGGCCGCTTTACGTGTGGGTTACAGCGTGTCTTCGGTTGCTATTGCTGAAACCTTAAACCGTATTCGTCAGCCTTTTAATGTCAATTCCTTAGCACTTGAAGCGTCTTTAGCCGCTTTAGACGATGACGAGTATTTACAGCAATCAGTCGTAACCAATAAAGCCGGCATGTTGCAGCTAGAAACCGCTTTTCGTGAGCTAGGGCTAACTTACATACCTTCGGTGGGCAACTTTATTTGTGTGGAAGTGGGCGATGCTGAAGCGGTCAATAATGCGCTGCTTAAAGAAGGCGTTATTGTGCGTCCTTTACGCCCCTATCGCATGACTAAGCACCTGCGCATTAGCATTGGCTTACCTGAAGAAAACCAACGCTTTATAGATGCACTGCGTAAGGTCATTTGATTCGTGGTAGAAGCTAAGCAAGCTGTAAACAAACTGCTCATTGTTGGCCTAGGCTTAATCGGCGGATCGGTTGCCCTAGCCGCTAGGCGTGCTGGTTTTGCCAATAGCTATTTGGGTGTTGATCTTGCCTATGAAGAACGTCAAGGCGCTATCTCCTTAGGTGTGGTCGATCAAGCAAGCACCTCTTTAGCCGAACTCGCACCTGATGCAGATTTAATTCTCTTAGCCGTGCCAGTCTTAGCGATGGAACCTGTGCTAAGGGCTTTAAAACCCCACCTAAAACCCACTGCTGTTGTTACCGATGTCGGTTCAGCCAAAGCGGTAGTCTTAGAAGCCGCCAAAAAAGTATTTAATGAACTTCCGCCCCGCTTAATTTTAGGCCACCCCATAGCGGGCGCTGAAAAAAGCGGTGTGCTGGCCTCGCAGGTTGATTTATTTGCGGGCCGTAAGGTGATTTTAACGCCAACTGCCAACAACGACCCAGAAGCCTTAGCCTTGGTAACTCAGCTTTGGCAGGCCTGTGGTGCTGAAGTGATAGAAATGGACGTGATTAAGCACGACCAAGTTCTAGCAAGAACCAGCCATTTACCGCACTTGTTGGCTTTTTCTTTAGTAGAAACGCTGGCACGTAAAGATGAACGTTTAGAGATTTTTCGCTACGCCGCCGGTGGTTTTCGTGACTTTACCCGAGTGGCAGCCAGTGACCCTGTTATGTGGCGGGATATTTTTCTAGCCAATCGTGATGCCACCCTAGAGGCATTGGATGAATTTTTGGAAGGGGTGCAACGGCTAAAAAAAGCTGTTGAATCTCAGGATGCTGAAGCGCTAGTGAGCACTTTTACACGAGCAAAATCGGCACGTGATTATTTTACCGCTCTGCTGAATGAAACGGGCTATCAAACCATGCAAACAACAACGCTAAATTTTATTACCCAGCCAGGTGCTAAAACCATTAAAGGCAGTATTCGTGTACCGGGCGATAAATCCATTTCGCACCGCTCCATTATGCTTGGCTCTTTGGCCGAAGGTGTTACCCAAGTTAAAGGCTTTTTAGAAGGCGAAGATGCACTGGCTACGCTGCAAACTTTCCGTGATATGGGCGTATTAATTGAAGGCCCGCATAACGGCCAAGTCACCATTCATGGCGTAGGTATGCAGGGTTTGAAAAAGCCCCAAGGGCCGCTTTATTTAGGCAATTCAGGCACCACCATGCGCCTATTAGCAGGTTTATTAGCTGCCCAACCTTTTGATACTGAACTAACCGGCGATGCTTCGTTAACTAAGCGCCCCATGAACCGTGTTGCCGATCCTTTACGCCTGATGGGTGCTGAAATAACCACCGCAGAAAATGGCCGCCCACCGTTAAAAATTACCGGCGGCAAGCCTTTAAAAGGTATTAAATACGATTTACCTATGGCTTCAGCTCAGGTTAAGTCTTGCTTACTTTTAGCTGGTTTATGGGCAGAAGGTGAAACCCAAGTCACTGAACCCGCGCCTACCCGTGACCATACCGAACGCATGTTAAATGGCTTTGGTTATGAAGTACGCCAAGAAGGCGCAACGGCCAGCCTAACCGGTGGCGGTAAGCTAGTGGCCACAGAAATTGATATTCCTGCCGATATATCTTCAGCAACCTTCTTTATGGTGGCTGCAGCCATTATGCCCGGCAGTGATTTAACCTTAGAACACGTAGGCATTAACCCCACCCGAGACGGTGTAATTACTATTTTACGTTTGATGGGCGCTAATTTAGAATTAGCTAATCAGCGTGAAGTGGGCGGTGAACCAGTAGCCGATATTCGTGTTCGCTATGCACCGCTAAAAGGCATTGCCATACCAGAAGACCAAGTGCCTTTAGCCATAGATGAGTTTCCAGCCCTGTTTATTGCTGCAGCCTGTGCCGATGGCATTACCACTTTAAGCGGTGCAGAAGAGCTAAGGGTTAAAGAGTCTGACCGCATTCAAGTCATGGCCGATGGTTTATTAGATTTAGGCGTTGAATGCACGGTTTTAGACGATGGTATTCAAATAGTGGGCAAAAGTGAATTGCCTGAAGTGTTTGGTTCAGCCGAAATTATTTGCCATCACGACCACCGTATTGCCATGAGTTTTGCTGTGGCTGGTTTGCGTGCTAGTGGTAATATCCTTATTAAAGACTGCGCGGTAGTAAATACTTCTTTTCCGGGCTTTGCAGAATTAATGAAGAGTGTGGGTGGTAAGTTACTTGTAGAAGAATTATAAATTTTAGGATGAAACAATGATTCGCAGACTACTCTTTGGTTGGCAGCAGGCAACATTATTACTATTAATTTTAGTCGTGTTGGATTTGCTAGCAAATTATAACTACTTGGCTTTTCATACGGTTGTTGAGTTACTACGCGTCATTGTTTTAGGCGGTGTTTTTGTCTTGGGTTGGCACACTCGGCGCTGGAGTAATAATAGCGCCCTGCTGGTGTTAGCCATTGCTGCTGGGTTTATAGGTGTTTTAGAGCTGCTTCATGCCTTAACTTATAAAGGTATGGGGTTGACTTTTGTCGATAACGCCAATATACCGACCCAGCTCTGGCTTAGTTTCCGATATTTAGAAGCACTGGCTGTTTTATTGGCTGCTTTATCTATAGGGAAGAAAGTACAGGTAGGCAGTACGTTCTTTGGCTTTTTTCTTCTAACCGCCATTTTTTTTGTCACTATTTTTACAGGTCATTTTCCCACTGCATATATAGAAGGCCAAGGGCTTACACCTTTTAAAATATACAGCGAATGGGTAATGGCAGGTGTTTTTTTAATAACAATGATCTTGTTTTTAAAAGATAAACACTATTTAGAAAAAGACGTACGTTGGTTAATAGCCGCATCACTTTTTGCTAGTGCTTTAACTAGCCTAGCTTTTACTCAATATGCTGATGTGTTTGATTTTGCTAATAAGCTAGGTCATTACCTGCTGCTAGTTTCTGCCTACTTAATTTACCGTGCTATTTTAGTAACCGGTTTATTAAGGCCTTATGAGCTGCTTTTTTTAGATTTAAAAAAGAATGAACAACGCCTAGAAAGTTTAGTGGCAGAAAGTACGGCTAGCCTAAGAAAAACCCAAGCATTAAATACGGCTTTTATTAATAACATCCCTTCTATTTTATCGGTTAAAGATGTTAATGATTCTTACACCCTAGTTAATTATGCTTTTGAGCGTTTTGTTAATAAACCCAAAAAATTTATTTTAGGAAAAAAATTCTATGAGGTTTTTCCTAAGGAGTTTGCTAGCAAGGTTGCTGAAAATGCTCAGAAGGCTAAAAGCCATGGCGCACCTTTTACAATTTACCAAGAAACAAATATAAATAACCAGTTAAAGAACTTTGAAGTTATTTATTTTCCGGTAAAAGACCCTGAAGGACGTTTGTTAGGAAGTGGCACTATAGCAACCGATATTACTGAGCAAAAAGCGAGTCGTGAACACATAGAACAGCTTGCGCATTTTGATCAGCTTACTGGCTTAGCAAATAGAGCTTATTTTAAAGATCAAACCCAGTTATTACTAAAAAACTGCGGCGGAAAAGTCTGTAATTGCGCTTTAATTTATATTGATTTAGACCACTTTAAAGATGTAAACGATTCGCTAGGCCATGAAGTGGGCGATAAGTTTCTTTGCATATTAGCCAAAAAATTACAAATTCTTGTAGCAGGACAAGGTTTGCTTTGCCGTTATAGCGGTGATGAATTTCTAATATTTATTAATGAAATTCCAAGCAGAAGTTTTGTAGCCGATTTTGTAAAAAGCTTGCAGCAACATTTAGTGCATCCAGTTAATATTGATTCTTATGACTTAGTTACCACTTCATCGGTTGGTATCGCTGTTTATCCTAATGATGGCCAAGACTTTAAAACGTTATTTCGTAATGCTAGTTCGGCCATGTATTCGGTAAAATTAGATGGGCGAAATGGCTTTCAGTTTTTTGAAGCTAGTATGCAGCTAGAAGCACAAGAACGTATTAGCCTGTTAAGTAAGTTAAGAGTGGCTTTAGATAATCATGAACTAAGCTTGAACTATCAACCTCAATACGACCGAACAGGTGCTAAGGTGGTAGGTGCCGAGGCTTTATCACGCTGGAATAATCCTGAATTAGGTTTTATTTCACCGGCACGCTTTATACCTTTAGCTGAAGACAGTGGATTAATTACGGCTATAGGTGAGTGGGTACTTAACCAAGCTTGTAAGCAGGCTGTAGCCATGCAACAAGCAGGTATCGAACCTTTTGTTATGTCGGTTAACTTATCTGCGGTGCAGTTTCGTAAAGGTGACTTAGTTGAAGTGGTTAAAAATGCCTTAGAAAAAAGCGGTTTAAAGCCAGAATACTTAGATTTAGAGCTAACAGAAAGCCTGTTGCTTAAAGACCAGCAGCGCCTATTACAAATGCTGCAGCAATTAAAACAACTGGGTGTGAAGTTGTCTATTGATGACTTTGGTACGGGTTATTCCAACCTTTCCTACTTAAAGCGCTTTGCGGTAGATAAGTTAAAAATTGACCAATCTTTTGTGCAGGATATGGAAAATGACTCAGATAACTACGCTCTAGTAAGAGCGATTATTCAGTTAGCGCATAGTTTGGGATTGTCAGTCACTGCAGAAGGGGTTGAAACAGAACAGCAGGTGCAGATATTAACTAGGTTACAGTGCGATGAGTTTCAAGGTTATTACTTTGCCAAACCTATGCCTGCAGATGAGTTAGTAAACTATCTACAGGCAAGAAGCGAATAGGTTACCTAGTTGCGTTGCTTATTTTGGCCGAAGCATCGAGCTGCTGTGCAGTTTGGTCGGTAAACTTTAACCAAAGCACAAGCAGTATGCCAACAACTACAAACCCACCGGCTATCCATAAGCCTAGGTCATAGTTACCAAACTTGGCTGCTAACATGCCTGTTAAAGCGGGTGCTATTACCTGTGCTGTGCCATAAGAAATGGTCATCTTGCCCATAAGCTTAGCAGGCTTGGTGGGGTAAAGGCGGCCTGCCATGGTCAGTACTAGGCTAACCGACCCAACAAACGTGCCACCAAACAACAGTGCGCTAAGCAAAACGACAGGTAGGGTTGGGTAGATAACGGGTAAAAGTATCCCGCCAACCTGTATAATGAGTGTTAGTAACAAAGCATTTAAGTAGCCAGCATGCCTTGCTACGATATCCCAAAGCATAACTGCAGGTGCCGCTGCAAGGCCAACAAACACAAAGGTTAAAGGCCCCATGCCAGCTAATTCTGGTTGGCGTTCTACAAAAGCCACAATAAAGGTGGCTGTAATAACAAAGCCATAGCCTGCACAAAAGTAAGTCGCCATCATTAACCACATAAAACGATTAGAAGGCGGGCTGTCAGTGAGTATTGCGCCACCAGACGTTACATTGCCAGCGACGGGGCGTGGCAACCAAGCCCAAGCCGGTATAGCCAGTATTAAGCCTAATAATGATAACCATAACCATTGTTGTGCCCAGCCTTGGCTTAAGTACATCATAAGCTCGACCAATAATGCCGCTATTGCAATGCCCAAACCAATGCCAGCAAAATGAATACCTAACTCGCCACGGTGGTCATTGCGAATAAGCCAGTTTAAAATTAAGCCAGAAGCGATTAGCATCGAACCTGCACTAGCTAAACCGGCTAAGTAGCGTAACAGCATCCAAAGCGATAAGTTTTCGGTGAAAGCCATGGCGGCCGTGGTAATAATTGCTAACACTAAACCGATGCGGTAAAGGGTATCTTTTAGTTTTAAATCATTAATAGAGGCGGCAATAAGTGCACCGCTGATATAACCCAAATAGTTAACCGCGGCTAACCAGCCGCCTGCGGCATCCCCTATCCAAGTTTGTTCCTGCATTATGGGTAATAAAGGTGTATAGGCAAAGCGTGCAATACCGACACACAAAATTTGGCTAAAAACGCCAGCCAAAAGCACCCGAATGCGTTGGGAGGTAAGCATAGTGTTATCCTTTTTGTTAGACTGCTGCGTCCACACTCTAAAGTAGCTAAGTGAAAAGGCAAGAAGCTTTTTTGACTTATTAGTATTAATTTAAAAAATATGAAAGAAATTGTTGTAACTAGCTAGCTTTATGATTTCGGAGGAATATAACCTAGTATGAAAGCACTTTCGATACAAAATTTACAAAAAACCTACAGTAATGGTTTTGAAGCATTAAAAGGCGTTAGTCTTGATGTGGCAGAGGGTGATTTTTTTGCCCTGCTAGGCCCTAATGGTGCAGGCAAGTCGACCACGCTAGGCATTGTTTGCTCTCTAATTCGTAAAACTAACGGAAAAGTTAGTATTTTTGGTGTTGATATTGACCAAGATTTTGCTAAAGCTAAGCAGTTAATTGGCGTGGTGCCACAAGAGTTTAATTTTGGTGTATTTGAAAAAATAGAAGACATTATTTTAACCTCTGCAGGTTATCAGGGTTTAACATTAAAACAAGCCCGCCCTCGTGCAGAGCAGCTATTGCATGATTTAGGCTTGTGGGATAAGCGCCATGCTCAGGCTCGCATGTTGTCGGGTGGTATGAAACGCCGTTTAATGATTGCTAGGGCTTTAGTGCACCAACCTAAACTACTTATTCTTGATGAACCCACTGCCGGTGTTGATATTGAATTACGCCGCTCGATGTGGAGCTTTATGCAGGACATTAATCGCCAAGGCACCACCATTATTTTAACCACCCATTACTTAGAAGAAGCAGAAAGCCTTTGCCGTAATATTGCTATTATTGATAAAGGTGAAATTATTAAAAATACCAGCATGAAGGCATTGTTAGGTGAGTTAACAAGTGAAACGTTTGTATTGGATTTAATAACTCCGCTTCAAGAAAATCCAGTGTTAACAGGTTTTACTACCCGTTTAATTGATGCAACCACGCTTGAAGTTGAAATTAAAAAAGAGCAAAGCGTAAGTCAAGTATTTGCATTGTTATTGCAGCAAAGCATTGAAGTGCTTAGCCTTCGTAACAAAGCTAACCGACTAGAAGAATTATTTGTTTCATTGGTTGATAAAACAGCGGCTAGTGACTTCAAAGCTGAAAAGACGATAAATAAAGTGAGTGTATAATGAATTCTATACGTATTTATTGGGTTGCCTTTACAACCATTTTAATTAAAGAAATTCGCCGTTTTACTCGAATTTGGGCGCAAACCCTATTGCCACCAGCCATTACTATGGCGCTTTATTTTGTTATTTTTGGTAACCTAATTGGCAGCCGTATAGGTGAGATGGGTGGATTTAACTATATGCAGTTTATAATGCCTGGCTTAATTATGATGTCAGTTATTACTAACAGCTACTCTAATGTTACCTCCTCTTTTTTTAGTAGTAAATTTCAAAAGTCCATTGAAGAAATGTTAGTTGCACCTGTGCCTAGTTGGGTTATTTTAAGTGGTTATATCCTAGGGGGTGTTACACGTGGTTTGCTTGTTGGTTTAATTGTAACTGTCTTAGCATTGTTTTTTACTGAATTAACCGTACATAATTTATTTATTACAATAACCGTTGTATTTTTAACGGCTGTTTTATTTGCTACGGGTGGTTTTATTAATGCTTTATTTGCTCGTAGCTTTGACGATGTAACCATTATTCCAACTTTTGTTTTAACACCTTTAACTTATTTAGGGGGTGTTTTTTACTCTATTCATCTTTTACCAGAGTTTTGGCAAAAAGCATCATTATTTAATCCTGTACTGTATATGGTGAATACATTTCGTTATGGCATTTTAGGGGTTTCAGATATTAATCCTTGGGCAGCCTTAGCAGCTATTTGTGTTTTTATTGTGCTGCTATTTGGTTTGGCCCTTTGGTTACTTGAAAAAGGCAAAGGCTTGCGTCAATAGTTTTTAGTTAGGCTATTATAAAAAGTAGAAGGCAATTATTTGTCTTCTACTTTTTTAGCTCATCTTCTAAATTATCCATAAAATCAAAATCACCCATTTTGTCTAAAGCTAGTTGAATGCTGTCTTCAGGTAGGTTGAATTCATCATCGTCTAAATTATCATCATCACCTAACCCTAAGCTATCAAAGTCATCCATATCAAATTCTTCAATCGCTTTTTCTCTATTCAGTGCGTGATCTATTTGTTCTTGGCTAATAATATCAGTGCTGTCATATAGCTCATCAGTGACTACAGCCCTTTGTTTTGAAGCATCCAGTGGTACATTAATGCAATCACCGAGTGTATAGATCAGTGATTGTTGGTCTTCACACAGGTTTTTAGCTGCCGGTGCTTCAGAAATAATTGTGGTGGTGTTTTGTAAAATACGATTTAAAAGCAATTCAGCCTGTTGCCGGTCAAAGTCGTCTAGTGCTGATAATTCTTGGTTAGCGTCTGATTTTTGAGAGAGTTTTATTCTATTTATCTCTTTAATAAGGCGAATTTTTTGCACTTTTTGAAAAATGATTATACCAAGCATGACTAATGCTAGCTGAGCAAGCAAGATAACTGCCAAGGGAGATAACACCATGGTAAGCTGTCCTCAAAGGTGTTGAATTTTAAATAATTCTATAAAGATTAATCTTCTATAGAGTGACTAGCAACCACACAGGTACTAAAATTTGCAATCAGGAGGTTGGTTTATGCAAGCAATGGAGTTGTTACTAGGCAGGAATTCGCACGCAAGGTTAGTAGAGCCTGCACCAGAAGGGCAGGTTATGGAGCGTATTTACCAAGCAGCATTAAGAGCGCCTGACCATGCCCGGTTAACGCCTTGGCGTTTAATTGAATTTCGTGGCCAAGCGCTTGATGAACTGGGTGAGATTTATGCTCAGGCAAAATTATGCCAAGACCCCGGCGCAAGTTTTGAAGACCTTACGCGTTTACGTAACATGACTCACCGTGCCCCGTTAGTGATTGCGGTGATTGCTAAAATACAAGAGCACCCTAAAGTGCCTAAAAGTGAACAAGTGCTTTCAGCAGGGTGCGTGGCTCATGGTTTATTATTGGCCGCTGAGGCTGAAGGATTTGCTGCCATGTGGCGTTCAGGTTCTTTGTGCTTTGATCCGCAAGTAAAACAAGCCTTAAAAATGCAACAAGCGGATGAGTTGTTAGGCTTTATTTATATGGGTAGCCCTGTCGGTCGACGTAAAACTTTACCAGAATATAAAACAACCGATTTTGTAGAGAAGTGGAAATAAATGCAGCCAGTTAATGAGGCTTTTTTGCCTTGGTTAAAAGAAGCAATACCCCTAGTTGAGCATCTGGGTATTCAGTCCCTAGACTGGAAAGGTGATCAATTAGTATTTAATTTAGCTTTAGCACCTTTAGTGAATGATAAAGGTACAGGCTTTGGTGGTGGTGTAGCAGGCTTGGCAACCTTGTTAGGCTGGTGTTTTGTAACTCTTTTGTTAGATGAAACTCAACAGCGCTGTCCGGTAGTTGTTAGAGATTCTAGTAATGCTTTTACTGCACCTATTACTAACAATTTTGTTATGTATTGCGAAGCCGTTGATTCCAATTTTAAAGAGGATTTTTTGCAAGAGTTTAACCAAAAAGGCCGTGCCAGATTGAAGCTTAAGGTTTGGGTTGAGCAAGAGGGGGTGACCGCTTTTAGTTATGAAGGCACTTACGTTGCTTTAGGTAAGGGCTGAAGCTTGCAATAAGTCTTATCTATCAGTATTATACGCGCCACTGGTTTAAGCTTAATGGCTTATAACTAAGTATGCGGAGAGGTGGCCGAGTGGTCGAAGGCGTTCGCCTGGAAAGCGGATATACGGCAACGTATCGAGGGTTCGAATCCCTCCCTCTCCGCCACAAAATTATGTAAGCCCTTGATTTATCAGGGGCTTTTTTATTTGTAACCATCCAGTTCTTTTTTCAAATAGTCGACTAGCAGGCGTGCTTTGGGTGATAAAAGTCGGTTTTGTGGGTAGAGTGCTCAAATACCTTCATAAACTGCAACAAACTCATTTACACCCTCCCAATTCATTTACCTTTCCTTATCCTTCCTTATCCTTACCACTTGATTGTTACCAGTCAACAAAATTTATTTTATATTTTATCTATTACCCTTTCTACAGTAATAGCTATGCTTAAAAGGTTCAGGCCTAGCCTGCTAATTTATTTTGGAGAAATTTATGACTCAACCCATGATTAAATCCCGTGCCGCAATTGCTTGGGGGCCTGGCCAACCACTTTCTATTGAAGAAGTGGATGTAATGCCGCCACAAGCTGGCGAAGTATTAGTGAAAATTATTGCCACGGGTGTTTGCCATACTGATGCTTTCACTTTATCGGGTGAAGACCCTGAAGGTGTTTTTCCTGCCATTTTAGGGCATGAAGGCGGTGGTATTGTTGAAGCAATTGGCGAGGGTGTCACCAGTGTTGCGGTGGGCGATCATGTGATTCCACTTTATACCCCTGAATGTGGTGAATGTAAGTTTTGTCTCTCAGGCAAAACTAACCTGTGTCAAAAAATCCGTGAAACGCAAGGTAAGGGTTTAATGCCCGATGGCACGACACGTTTTTATAAAGACGGTCAGCCCATTTATCACTACATGGGTTGTTCAACTTTTTCTGAATACACGGTTTTACCAGAAATCTCTTTAGCCAAAGTAAATAAAGAAGCACCTTTAGAAGAAATTTGTTTGCTAGGTTGTGGTGTAACTACCGGTATGGGTGCGGTATTAAATACGGCCAAGGTAGAAGAAGGCGCAACCGTGGCTATCTTTGGTATTGGTGGCATAGGCTTATCAGCGATTATTGGCGCGGTGATGGCCAAAGCTAGCCGGATTATTGCTATTGATATTAATGAGTCTAAGTTTGAGCTGGCTAAAAATCTGGGTGCTACTGATTGCATTAATCCTAAAGATTACGACAAGCCCATTCAGGAAGTAATCGTTGAGTTGACCGATGGCGGTGTCGATTATTCTTTTGAGTGCATAGGTAATGTTGATGTGATGCGTTCGGCACTTGAGTGCTGCCATAAGGGTTGGGGCGAATCCATTATTATTGGTGTGGCAGGCGCTGGGCAAGAAATCTCGACCCGTCCTTTTCAGTTGGTTACTGGCCGTGTATGGCGCGGTTCGGCTTTTGGTGGTGTTAAAGGCCGTTCTGAATTACCTGGCATTGTTGAAGACTACATGGCGGGTAAGTTTGCGCTGAATGATTTTATTAGCTACACCCTGCCGCTAGAAAAAATTAATGAAGCGTTTGATTTAATGCACGAAGGAAAATCCATTCGTAGTGTGATTCATTTTTAAGAGGCGTCTATTTAAGGGGTATCTATTTAAGTGGTGTCTATTTAAAAGAGGTACTTATGGATCGTTTAAAAAACATTAGCCAGAACCGTAGTTTTGGCGGTTGGCACAAGCAATACAGCCATACTTCGACAGTTTTAGGCTGTGAGATGCGTTTTGCTATTTATTTACCACCGCAAGCAGCCACTCAGTCGGTACCTGTGCTTTATTGGCTATCGGGTTTAACCTGTACTGATGAAAACTTTATGCAAAAAGCCGGTGCGCATCGCATGGCTGCAGAATTAGGCATAGCCATTGTTGCCCCCGATACTAGCCCGCGTGGTGAAGGTGTCGCCAATGATGCTGCTTATGACTTAGGCCAAGGCGCGGGGTTTTATTTGAATGCCACTCAAGAACCTTGGGCTAAGCATTACCAAATGGAAGACTATATTTTAAAGGAATTGCCTCAGCTAATTGAAGCCGCTTTTCCGGTCACTGATAAGCGTGCGATTAGTGGGCATTCGATGGGTGGGCATGGTGCATTAACCTTGGCACTTAAAAACCCAGAGCGCTTTACTTCGGTGTCGGCGTTTAGCCCGATTGTTAATCCTATCAATGTGCCTTGGGGCGAAAAAGCCTTTACGGCTTATTTAGGTGATAACCGTGAAGCTTGGAAAGCCTACGATAGCTGTGAATTAATGGCTAAAGCTAAGCAGCAATTACCTATGCTAATTGACCAAGGTGAGGGCGATAACTTTTTAGCAGAGCAGCTGCAACCTAAAAACTTAGTTGCTGCGGCTAAAGAAGCGGGTTATCCAATAGAACTGCGGATGCAAGAAGGTTATGACCATAGCTATTACTTTATTGCTAGCTTTATAGATGAGCACTTAACGTTTCACCAGCAGTATTTGTGTAAAAAATAACACCTAAAAAGCTCCAAAAGCGCTGGTTTTTGGAGCTTTTGTTTTTTTGCTGTGATAATTAGCCAAAAATTACCTTTAAAAGTAATAAAATTTGACCAGCAATTTAGGTTACTATAGAAAATATTAGCGGTTAGCCACCCTATTCTTTACAAAAAAAGCTATAATAAAGCAATCTAGTATATAAATTATTTTGTATTTTTGAGAAACATGATGTTATCAAAACCCTTTGATCTGTTAAGAATTGAGGCGGATGCTTTACAAGTGGGCGAGCCTACACCTTTAGCTATTTGTGATGCTAGTTGTCAGGAGTTACTTGGAAAAGGTGAATTAATTCCGTCTGAAGAATATAAAAAGCTACTTTTGCGGGTAGGTTTTTTTGCACGGCTTAAATACACGCCACCCACAGGCCCTATTAAGCAGCCTAACCTTGTTAAAGGTAAGGTGAATCCTTTTGCAGAGTTTGACGATTTAAGTGTGCAACTAGAAGTTTTATTTAACCAGTTAGAGTCATCTAAAACCCAGCCTAAAGGCAGCGTAACGCGTAAGATTTATGACATAGCTACCCAAATTCAGGGCTTGGTTAAATACGATGCTGATGCATTGATGGGTGCGGTGCACTTGTCTGATCGTTTTGAATACCAAGTGCATCACCCGATGCAAATAGCCATTTTAACTGAGCTTATTTTAGAGCGTTTAAAAGTAAGCCAAGACATAAGGTTAAGCACTTTAGCTGCTGCTTTAACCAGTAATTTGGCAATGAATCCTTATCAAAAAGTATTAGATCAACAAAAAACACCCTTGAATGAACAGCAGCGTAAACTAGTAAGTAACCACCCTTTATTAAGTGCCAAGCAGTTAGAAGAAGCCGGTGTTGAAGATGAACTTTGGCTTGAACTGGTTGAGCAGCACCACGAAAAACTGGATGGTAGTGGTTACCCTTCACAGTTATCAGGCATGTACATTCGCCGTGAAGCCTTAATTTTGGCATTGGCTGATGTTTATTCAGCCATGATTACGCCCAGAGTTTATCGGGGCCCTATTAAGCTGACTGAATCATTGCGTGATTTATTTATTCAGCGTGGCAGTACATTTGATGATAAGTTAACCCGTCTATTCATTAATGAATTAGGCCTTTATCCGCCTGGTATATATGTTCGTTTAGATAACGGTGAACTTGCAGTTGTGGTTGGGCGAACTTCAGATTTCAAAGCACCCATTGTTGCTAGCATTAGAAAATCTGATGGCAATATGCACTCTTCACCTCGCCGCCACAATTGTTCTGAACCCGGTTATGGTGTTAAATACGTGTGTGATCCTTCTGAGCGTGTCAGGGTTGATCCTTCGCAACTGTGGGGTTTTGAAGCCCTACGAGTGAATATTAAAGTGGACCTTTCCAGTGTCGATGCTTTTATGCGTGGCCTACGTTAAATAAAAAACCACCCAGCTTGTTTTAAACTGAGTGGTTTTTTTAGCTATAAAAAGTCTAGGCTGAAGGGCGAGCAATTAAACTGCGTTGGTCTACTTTTACTTCAGTTAATTCCACCTGAATTTTATCCGTTACTCTGTAATGCACTTCATCTTTAATTTTTATCCAGCTATTATCTGCATCACAAATAATCTCATTTTTAACCGCATGAATGGCTGAACCTGGAATAAAGACTGCTGCACCATTAGCAATTAATCGGGCGCGCATTCCACCCCGATTAATGTTGAATATTTCTGCTTCAAAGCGTTCGCCCACTTTTTCTTCAAGAAAACGTGCATAAAGCCAATCTTTGACTTCCCTTTCAGCCTGACGGTTAATTTTACGTGCAGCAGTAAGCTCATCGGGCAGGCTTTTATCTAAGGGATGAGGTGTTTGGCCTGCTAAAACGGCTTTAATAAGGCGGTGGTTAAGAATGTCGCCGTACTTACGAATGGGTGAAGTCCAAGTGGCATAGCCTTTGAAGCCAAGGCCAAAGTGTGGGCCTGGAACAATCGACAATAAAGAATAACCTTGGTGGCGGCGCAGGCGTGCATCTAGCCAGCCCGATTCCATCTTGTCTAAAGCTAGGCGCAGGTGCCTAAAACCTAGCAAGGTATCTAGGCTTTGGGCAGTAAAAGCTTCTTCATGGTAGGTTAAACCTTGTTCAGCAATTAGTTCTAGCGCACCGGCTACTTTTTCAGCGTCAAACCCTTGGTGAACGTTGTAAACGCCTTGGCCTACGTTTTCAGCTAAAAAATCAGCAGCACACACGTTAGCCAATAGCATGGTTTCTTCAACCATTTTATGGGCAACACGGCGTTCTTCAACAACAATGTCGATAACTTTACCGGCATCATCTAATACAAAGTTGTAATCAGGAAAGTCTTTAAACACCAGCGCATTGCTGTGTCGCCAAGCAAGGCGTGCTGCGGTCATGGCTTCCAATGCTTTTAAATCGGTTGCTAGCTGGTCATTGGCCGGTTGCCAGTCAGTTTTGCCTTCTAACCAGTCTGAAACTTTTAAATAATCTAGCTTAGCTTTTGATTCAACCCAGCCTGCTGAAAATTCTGCTTTGCCTACTAGCGCACCGGTTGCATCAAGGTTAATGGTGGCAATGAGGGCTGGGCGGCGCTGGTTTTCAATCAGTGAGCACAAATCATCTGAAAGCTCTTTAGGTAGCATAGTAATGGTGCGAGCAGGCAGGTAAAGAGTGAAGGCACGCGACTTGGCTTCAATGTCGGCAACGGTGCCCTCGGCCACGTAGGCGGTTGGGTCTCCGGGGAGATGCCTCTCCCCTCACTGCCAATCACCACAGCAG